>JBAWXR010000326.1:0-1538 GCA_037143955.1 Actinomycetes bacterium | reverse complement strand
CCGCGTCAGCCACCATGGCCGGATCGAGATGGGAGTGACCCTCGGGGAACACACCAAGCTTGATGCCCTGGTGCCACTGCAGAAGGACCACGGTCAGCCAGCCGATGCCGGCCGAGGAGTTCCCAGCATTGAACACGGCGGTGTAGGCCTCTCCTTGTGCCGAGGTGTCGTAGGCCGCCAGCACGTGATGGACATCATGAGAGCCGAGGAACTCCACCGGTAGCGGCACGCCGGGGGCGCCGGGGATATCAAAGCTGGCATCGTCATAGAACCGCCGCATTTCTGCGCCAAGCGAACCAGGCGGTGCCTCAGCGATGAGCCGGTGATATCGCTCGATCGTCGGGGGGCGGGTGATCGAAGCCAAGTCATGGCGATCCATGTGCTGGCGGATCGTCTCGGCTTCGACATCAATACGCTCGGAGAGAAATCGCCGGAAGAGGTCCGCCTTGGCCGTCGCCGCGCTCTCGTCGGCCACCGCCAGCACCATCTCGATCAGCGTGTCATCGCAGCCGAGTCCTCGGGCGATCTCCCTGGCCGCTTCGAGTGCTTCTCTATCGGGCTCCTCGGCAAACATCGCCACGAGCTGTCCGGCGTTGACGGCCTCGATCCGCTCTGCCTGGTTCGCAAGCAACGATCCAATCTCGGCGATGGCCTCCTCGATCGTCGCCCAAGGGCTCGCTACGCCAAGCAGGTCAGAGAAATCCAGCGATTCGTCGAAGCCATGACACCCTGCGCAGCCGATCAACCCGGCGAACATGCGCACCAATTCGGATTCGGGTCCGTCGAAGGGCCGTGACTCGAGCGCAGTAGCCACCAGCCGCATGGTTGCGACGTGGGCCCTACGGACCTCGTGGGTCCCGAATGTCATCGTGCTCATTGCGCTCTCCTTGGGGTGGTCGATCTGTGCGACGAACGGCCGTCCTTCGCTATTTCCAGCTATCAGAGTGGGCGTTCTAATTCTTGCCAAAACACATTCACAAAGTGTAACCTCCGCCACAGAGTCTGCAATTTCGACGAGCAGAGAGAGGTTCCGCCATGGAAAAAGTCACTCGGACAAAGGATGCTCACGCCACGCGTGGTCGTCGCAGTGTCGTGGCGTTCGGTGTTGCGGCACTCCTCGTGGCCGCTGGGTGCAGCAGCCAGTCGTCGAGCACATCGACGACGGCCGCAGTGACGACGACGACATCAGCGACGACGGTCCGAATCGGACTAGAAGGCCCGCTCACCGGAAGCCAGTCGAGCGTCGGGATTGGCATGCTCGATGCCGCTCGACTGGCCGCCACAAACCTCAACGCATCCGGCGGAATCCTCGGCAAGAAGGTCGTCATCGTGCCGATCGACGACAAGGCCGATCCCGCGACCGGCGTGGCTGCCGCAACACGCGCCATTGCCTCTGGCCTGACCGGGGTGGTGGGGCCATACAACTCCGGCGTTGGCATCAAGACACTTCCCCTCTATCTCAAGGCGGGACTCGTCCCGATTCGCCTGACGTCGGCGAACAGCACTGAGGGTCTTGGCGTGACCCTGCAGCCGATGAC
>JBAWXR010000325.1:0-1547 GCA_037143955.1 Actinomycetes bacterium | reverse complement strand
ACCTATCGGCGTAAGGTGATTGCGTGGAATCGATCGCGATGGGGGAGTGACCCATAGTGTCCCTACCGCCCGTAGTGGAACCCGCCGACGATCTCACCACTGACGAGGTTCGTCGCTACAGCCGACACCTCATTATCCCCGACGTAGGCATGGTCGGGCAGAAGCGACTCAAGAACGCGCGAGTGCTGTGCATCGGCGCGGGCGGCCTTGGCAGCCCTGTTCTCATGTATCTCGCGGCCGCGGGTGTCGGCACCCTCGGCATCGTCGAGTTCGACACTGTCGACGAGTCGAACCTCCAGCGCCAGATCATCCACGGGCAGTCGGACGTGGGCCGATCGAAGGCTGAGTCCGCTCGCGACTCCGTGCTGGAGATCAACCCCTACGTGACCGTCAACCTCCACCCCGAGCGACTAGAGAGTGCGAACGCTCTCGAGCTGTTCGCGCAATACGACCTCATCGTCGACGGCACCGACAACTTCGCGACGCGATATCTCGTCAACGACGCGTGCGTCCTGCTGGGAAAGCCGTATGTGTGGGGTTCGATCTACCGGTTTGAAGGTCAGGCCAGCGTCTTCTGGTCCGAGCACGGACCGTGCTACCGCTGCCTGTACCCGGACCCGCCGCCGCCCGGCATGGTCCTGTCCTGCGCCGAGGGCGGCGTACTCGGCGTCCTATGCGCTTCGATCGGCTCGATTCAGGTCACCGAGGCGATCAAATTGCTGACCGGTATTGGCGACACACTGCTCGGCACGCTCATGACCTATGACGCCCTAGCGATGGACTACCGGCGCCTTCGTGTTCGCAAGGACCCCAATTGCGCAGTGTGCGGTGACAACCCCACTGTCACGCAACTCATCGACTACGAGGCGTTCTGCGGAACCATTTCGGACGAGGCAGCGGATGCGGCACGTGACGCCACCATCTCCGTCCTCCAGTTGCGTGACTGGCTTGCTGCGCGCGAGCGGGGAGAGCGGGACTTCATTCTCGTGGACGTGCGCGAGCCGCACGAGCGCGACATCGTCGACATCCCGGGCAGCATCCTCATCCCCAAGGGAAAGTTCCTCGACGGAACCGCGCTCGCGGAACTACCAACTGACCGGCAAGTCGTCCTGTACTGCAAGGTCGGCGGCCGGTCGGCCGAGGCTCTCGCCGTCACCAAGGGTGCCGGCTTCTCCGACGCCGTGCACGTGGGCGGCGGCGTGGTCGCGTGGGTTGCGCAAGTGGAGCCGGACCGCCCGTCCTACTGAGCCTCAGTGAGCGCCGCGGGAGTTTACCCGGTCGTCAGACGCGTTGCTGCGTCGCAGCCCCTCGTCGATCGAAAGCTCGCTGGTGCTGCGCGATCTCGGAGCGGTTCTCGACAGCCCAGTCGGCCAGTGCGGACGTGGGACCGACGAGCGTCATGCCGAGTGGGCTGAGGGCGTACTCCACTCGAGGAGGAACCTCGGGGTAGACGGTTCGAGTGACGAGCCCATCGCGCTCGAGCTTGCGCAGGATGAGGGTGAGCATCCGCTGGGAGATTCCCTCGGCTGCATTCTTCAGCTCAGTAA
>JBAWXR010000324.1:0-1578 GCA_037143955.1 Actinomycetes bacterium | reverse complement strand
CGCCACCAGCGGTGTCGACGCATGCCTTTGCCCCCACATTCGACGACCTGGGCACACCACTGTCCGAGGTCACGTTCGTCATCGTCGACTTAGAGACCACCGGTGGTGCCCCGGTCGATGCGGGCATCACAGAGATCGGTGCAGTCAAGGTGCGTGGCGGACAATGTCTCGGAGAATTCCAGACCTTGGTCAATCCCGGGCAACCCATCCCACCTTTCGTTGCTGCACTCACAGGTATCACCGATGCGCTCGTCGCCAGCGCGCCTCGCCTGTCTGCCGTGCTGCCGTTGTTCCTGGACTTCTCACGCGATGCAGTGCTCGTTGCGCACAACGCTCCGTACGACATCGGATTTCTGCGCGGTGCATGCGCTGTCGCTGATGTTCCGTGGCCCGACGCGATCGTTATCGATACTGCACGTCTCGCCCGCGTCGCACTGATGCGCGACGAAGTTCGCAACTGCAAACTCGCTACTCTCGCAGCGCACTTTCACTCCCCTGTCACCCCTACCCATCGCGCGCTCGACGATGCACGAGCGACCACCGATGTATTGCACGGACTCCTCGAACGCGTTGCCAACCTCGGTGTTTCCACACTTGAAGATGTGCGCGCGTTCACCTCACGCGTCAGCACCGCACAGCGCACCAAACGCCACCTCGCTGATGGCTTACCCGATACACCCGGCGTCTATGTGTTCCAGGATCCGCAGGGTGTTCCGTTGTACGTCGGCAAATCACGTCGTATTCGCACGCGCGTGCGCTCGTACTTCACTGCTGCAGAACAACGTCGCCGCATGGCAGAGATGGTCCGCATCGCCGAGCGCGTCGTACCCATTCCGTGCGCCACCGACCTTGAGGCGCATGTGCGCGAGATTCGCATCATCGAAGCCGAACAACCGAGGTACAACCGGCGATCGCGACGAGCCGGTTCAGTCAGCTGGCTCAAGCTCACCGTCGAAGCGGCGCCCCGACTCTCCGTCGTGCGGTCAGTCGCCAACGACTACGCCGAAGGTGGCCGGTACCTCGGCCCGTTCACCTCGGCAGCCGCTGCTCAGGCCGCAGCTGAGGCACTCCTCTTGGCCATTCCCCTGCGCACGTGCACGTCCCGCCTCCCCAAGAATCCGTCGCCGTCAGCCACCGGCTGCGTCCTCGCGGAACTGGGCCGGTGCGCCGCACCCTGCCGGACAGATGGAGATCCAGGCGCATACGCCCTCGCCGTCGAGCAGATGCGGGCAGCCATGGACGGCGACCTGGTCGCGGTCATCGACCGCATCCGACAGCAGATGGCGCGGCTCGCGACAGAGGAGCGCTACGAGGAAGCAGCCGCATGGCGCGAACGCCTGGGACACCTGGCCAGCGCCAGCATGCGCACCCACCGGGTTGGGGCACTGGCCCGTGAGCCACACCTGGTGGCAGCTCGCGCCACCGACGATCGCGGCTGGGAGGTGCACCTGATCCGCCACGGCCGCCTGGCCGGCGCGGCCGTCGTCGCCCCCGGAGTAGATCCACGACCCACGGTCGACGCACTGGTGGCCACCGGCGAGGTCGTCGTCCCCGCCCCATGGCCGCAGCCCGCCACAC
>JBAWXR010000323.1:0-1591 GCA_037143955.1 Actinomycetes bacterium | reverse complement strand
TCTTGCCGGCGCGCACGAAGTCATCCAGCGTGCCCAGTGTCTCTTCAAGCGGGGTGTTTGCATCGAAGAAGTGCGTGAAGTACACGTCGATGTAGTCGGTCCCCAGACGCCGAAGGCTTGCGTGCAGGGCATCTTGCATGTGAGCGCGGGAGAGGCCGACTCCGTTCGGCCCCTGCGCGGTCCGCATGCCTGCCTTGCTCGTGATCACGACGTCGGATCGGCGCGATGCGATGGCCCGGCCGAGAATCTCCTCTGACCGGCCATTGCCGTAGACGTCAGCGCAATCGAAGAAGTTCCCGCCAGCATCAAGGTAGGCGTCGACAATGCGCCGAGACTCGTCCTCCTCGCAACCCCAGCCGTCCTGACCAAAGGTCATTGTGCCGAGGCAGAGTCGCGACACCTGTAGTCCCGACCGCCCTAGTGCCCGGTATTCCATATCAGTACGTCCTCACGATCATTGGTGTGGTGGCCATCGGACTGCCGGCTGCTTCACCAGCCGGCAGTCCGTACCTAGAGCACACGAGCTCACCCGTGTAAGTGCGGATCGAATGCCTTCGATGCCACTGGGCTAAGCGGGTATCTCCCGCAACCCCACGGCGTCATGCACAGCGGTGCGGGATTCAAATCGATCTTTCCGCCTCTGCCGAAAACAGTCACGAAACACCCTTCCAGTAGTTGCGAACGAGCGATCCCAACGCTTCCCGGCCCGGCTCATCCAAGGCCCGGGTCGGGTTGACGTGGCCCAATCTCACCGAACGCCATCCCCGTGCGGGAGACATCAAAGCACACTTAATGACCACTGGAAAGAGTTGAAACAAACGTTTGACTAAACGTTATCCTATCGTTGCCGATTCCAGAGGTCCTGACATGGGGGTTGCTTAGATCGGGCAGTTGGCCTGCTGCGTAAGTCGAGGTCGACGACGTGACCACTCATCGCCGGCCTATCCGATTGACGCAGAAGTCGTCATGAACAACCGAGCAGGTCGCGGGCAACGGCTATCGCAGTCGGTACCACCTCGCGACGCAGCCGTAGCGAGGTCGCATCTGACGGGCCGTGCTTGAGGCGGTTCTTGGCGATGAGCGCCACGGTTGCTGCGAGCTTGAGCCGAGCGAGCGCTTCGAACCACCTGAGATCTGCGACCACCGATCCTGCGGCGGTTTCGTACATCGTCAGGAGCTCGGCTTCGGACGGCATGTCGGGATTGGCCGGCCGGACTGCCGCATGGCGAGGGTCGCCGAACAGCAAGAACCAAGCCAGATCGATGCGTGGGTCACCCACGGACCAAATCTCCCAGTCGATGACGGCTGCGATGCGCGTGCCATCGCACAGCATGTTGCCCACCCGGTAGTCACCATGCAGCACCGCATCCTTCATAGGCGAGGGCAGCGCTGCCCTGAGGGCAGCAAAGCACTCGGCCGTTCCCGCCGACAGGGTGTTTTCGACCGTCGAAAACGCACGCTCCCAACGATTCAACTCGTCCGAGGGCGTCGTCGCCGGCTCGTCGCCGAGGCCGACCCCGACACGGTCGACTGCGTGCAAAGCGGCAAGCATGTGTGCGGCTGCGAACTCGCGAGCGTGGATCACCTCGCG
>JBAWXR010000322.1:0-1597 GCA_037143955.1 Actinomycetes bacterium | reverse complement strand
CAGGGCAATCGCAAAGTCAGCCCGCCGGGCTTTCGGGCGGCGAGTCGGCGAGGCGTAGGACCGAGGCGCGGTAGTTCCCGTTCAGACCGCAGACGGTGCGCTTCTGGCGGATGCTGAGCTTCTTCTTGTGCCGAGGCGGGTTGGGCGCTGTTCGGAGCAAGTTGAGGGCCATGCGGCGCAGGGTCGCGAAGTTCTTGGCGGCGTGGCCCATGCGGACGCGGCTCTGGTCTTCGTGGAAGGTCATGTCGAGGACCCAGTGAAGTGAGTTCTCGATCGCCCAGTGGTCGCGAACGTAGCGATGGAGGTCCGCGGCCGTCGCGTGTTCGTCGCTGAAGATGAAGTGCGCGGACTCGACCGAGGTCTTGCCCGTGCGCTCGTCGCTCCGCGAGCGCTCGATGTGCGCGATGCCGGCGAGGCCTTTCCACGCCGCGGCGTCGTCGATCCACGAGAGGTCGTGGGACACCGTCATGGTCCGCTCCTCGATGCGTCCGTGTCCGGCGTTGGTCTCGTGATGCGTCGTGAGCTTCGGCGCAGGGTCGTTGAGAGGACGTGATTCGCGTCGGGCGTCCGCGAAGTAAGTGCCAATCTGCGCGTTCAGCGTCGGGTGGTTGTCCTTGACTTGAAGTACGTATTTGCCGCGGCGGTCGATGATCTTCGCGGCAATCGCACGCTGGCATCCCATGGCATCGATCGTGATCGTCATGCCCTTGATGTCGATGAGGTCCAGCAGTTCGGGAATCGCGACGATCTCGTTCTCTTTGTGCTCCACGCGCACCTGGCCGAGGCATAAGCCGTGTTCGGTCAAATACGCGCTGACGCTGTGGATTGCGTTGCTTCCGGAGGCGCGATCGAAACTGCCGCGGAGCGTCTTGCCGTCGATCGCGATGTGGTCACCACCGCGCTCGCCCCACAGCTCATCGACCCACCGACGGAACAGCGACTCGAAGGCGCGAGGGTCCATTGCCGCGAGCACGCGCAGGAAGGTGTCTTGCGAGGGAATGCCATGTTGCAGCGCACAACGACGTCGGAACCACTCTTCGTTTTCGATACCGAAGATCTCGATGGCGTCAGCGCCGTCGGCTCCGGCGAGAACCCCGACGAGCGCGACGAACAGAACCTCCCAGATCGGATGCCGCAGCCCGCGGCGCTCCCGTGGGTCCGGCATGTCGCGCGTGATGGTGAGCAGGACGTCGAATCGCGAGGCGGTCATCACAGGGGCTCCGGTGCTGGCCGGGACGATGCCCAGCACCCACCTTGGATCACCCTCGCGATCTGCCGTCAATCGAGATCGACCCGCTCGAAGCCCGATACCGTCGGCCTCTGGCTATGCGACGGCCCACCGTCAGGCCGCCTCCGCGTCGGGCCCCTGGGTCCCGGCGGGCCGCCGGGACTTTGCGATCGCCCTGGGGGGAGCGACTCGAGGGGATTGACACGGTGGGTACCATAACATACGTTACGACCTACCGGCCACCCCAATAGACGCGCGTGATCGCGCGTACACCACCAGCGCCAACTCCATCTAAGAGACCCACCAAGAACCCACTGAGACTGACCCACTAAGAACTCTACGAGAGCTAAGGGGCACTGACCGGAACCT
>JBAWXR010000321.1:0-1610 GCA_037143955.1 Actinomycetes bacterium | reverse complement strand
CCCCATCAGCGACGTGGGCCTGGACAACTATCGCTGCCTCTTCTCGGTGCTCTTCGTGAACTTCCACCTGTTCGACACCCTCTTCGGCGTGCGCGTCGATGCGGCGGACGTGGAGCGTGCCCTGCAGAAACTGCGGTTGTTCCCCATGGTCCGGTTCGATGGGCGTCGGTTCTCGACGCTCCACCTCTCGTCGGGGCAACGGAAGCGCCTCGCCCTGGTGTGCACCGAGTTGGAACGGCGAGACGTGCTGTTGTTCGACGAGGTCGCGGCGGACCTGGATCACACATCGAGGGAGTACTTCTACCGGACGCTGCTGCCGGAACTGAAACGGCAGGGGCGGACCTTGCTGGTCATCTCCCACGACGATCGGTACTTCGATGCGGCCGATCGGGTGCTGACCATGCGGTACGGCCGCTTCGTGGACGATGCCGTCCTGGAAGGCAGCACCGCCGGCATGTAACCGCCGTCCTGTCTCGATCGCGCGGCGCGCGCGGCAGGCGGCTTCGAGGACTCGTCACCCGAGGACCATCTGTGCTGACTGTCCGTTTCTACGAGTTCATCAAGGACCACGCCGGAGCCCGCATGCGTGGGATTCTGTCCACGTCATTGGCGTCCGGGTTGTTCATGGGCTTGACGATGGCCGTCATCGGCGGGGCCATCACGGAATTCTCGAAGTCCAAGTCCGTGTCCGCCCGGTCGTGCCTGCTGTTCGTCCTCTGCATCGCCAGCTACTATTGGACCCTGCTGCATTCGACGCGTGTCTCGACGGGCGTCGCGTTCGAGGCGATCGATGCGCTGCAACTCCGCCTGGTCGACAAGCTCCGACACTCCCGGTTTCGCGAATTTCAGCAGTTGGACCGCGGCGTCGTCTATGCGCAGTTGACGGGCAACACGGACATTGTCGTCGAAGCGGCTCGGTACCTGACGACAGGCCTGTCGGGCATCGCCACGCTGATCGGCGCGTTTACCTACGGCCTGACCGTGTCCGTCATGGGCGCATGCCTCATCATCGGCGTGCTGGTTGGATGCGGCATCTTCTTTGAGCGCTGGCAGCATCAGGCACTCGACCTGTTCGAGGAGATGGGCGCCTCGAGCGCGGCGTTCCTGTCGTGCGTCAAGGATCTGGTCGATGGGTTTACCGAGCTCAAGATCCACCGTCCGAAACGTGACGACTTTTTCGCCAATCACCTGCTGGTCCTTGCCGCGCGGAACCGGCGAGCGCGGCAACTGATGGAGGGGCTCCACGCCAACGGATTGGCGTTCGTGGCGACGTACGCCCTGCTCCCGATGGGCACAGTGGTCTACATCCTGCCTCGGCTCCTGGACGTCTCGGCACAGCAGGTGGTCTCGCTCGTGGCCGTGGCGTTCTTCTGCCTGGGGCCGGCGATGTCGTTCGTGAGCTTCATCTCGCTCTCGTCCCGGGCATGGATGACCATCGCCGCGCTGATCGAATTCGAGAAACAGCTCGACGCACTGCGCGACGGGGAGGGCGGAGCCGCACCCACACCTCCCACGTTCGAGCGCATCGAGATTCCGTCCGGCACGTTCAGCTACAGCGAGGGGTTCGCCCTCCACCTCGAGCACTTTGCATTGCGGCGTGGGGAACTGAC
>JBAWXR010000320.1:0-1631 GCA_037143955.1 Actinomycetes bacterium | reverse complement strand
GCAAGGTGCAGGCCGCTGGCGCAGTTGTGGGCGCTGTCATGAAGGCCACCAAGGGCCAGGCCGATGCAGCCAAGGTCCGGGCTCTGCTGCTGGAGCGCCTGGGCGTTTCTGAGGAGTAGTACGCCTCGCGAATAGAGTGAGCCCATGACGAACATGAAGCCGCGCAGCGCCGATGTGACCGACGGACTCGAGAGGGCGGCCGCTCGCGGCATGCTCCGGGCGGTCGGCATGAGCGATGAGGACTTTCCCAAGCCACAGATCGGTATCGCCTCTTCGTGGAACGAGATCACTCCGTGCAATCTCTCGCTGGAGCGCTTGGCGCGCTCGGCCAAGGAAGGCGTGCACGCGGCCGGGGGATACCCGTTGCAGTTCGGCACCATCTCGGTCTCGGACGGTATTTCGATGGGTCACGAGGGTATGCACTTCTCGCTGGTCAGTCGCGAGATCATCGCCGACTCTGTCGAAGCCGTCATGCAGGCGGAGAGACTGGACGGCATGGTCACTTTCGCGGGTTGCGACAAGTCCCTTCCGGGCATGCTCATGGCTGCCGCGCGCATCGACGTCGCTTCGGTGTTTGTGTATGCAGGATCGATCCTGCCGGGCCACGTCAAGCTTTCGGATGGCACGGAGAAGGACGTCACCATCATCGACGCGTTCGAAGCAGTGGGCGCGTGTGCGCGTGGCCTGATGTCTCGCGAGGACGTCGACGCCATTGAGCGCGCGATCTGTCCCGGCGAGGGCGCCTGCGGTGGCATGTACACCGCCAACACGATGGCATCCGCGGCCGAGGCCATGGGCATGTCCCTTCCGGGATCTGCTGCACCGCCCGCTGTCGATCGGCGTCGTGACGGGTTTGCTCGTCGCTCCGGCGAAGCCGTCGTGGAATTGATCCGCCAGGGCATCACCACGCGCGACATCATCACCAAGCAGTCACTGGAGAACGCAATCGCCGTGGTCATGGCGTTCGGCGGTTCCACCAACGCAGTGCTGCATCTACTCGCGCTTGCACACGAGGCGCACATCGACCTCTCGATGGATGACTTCCATCGCATCGGCTCCAAGGTGCCGTTGCTCGCCGACGTCAAGCCTTTCGGCCGCTATGTCATGAGCGACGTTGACCGTGTCGGTGGCGTGCCGGTGATCATGCGCGCGCTGCTCGATGCGGGTCTCATGCACGGCGACTGCGTCACCGTCACGGGCCGCACAGTCGCCGAGAACCTTGCCGACATCAATCCGCCTGATCCAGACGGCACGATCCTGCACGCGTCCAAGAATGCGATCGCATCCACCGGCGGCATCACCATCCTGGGAGGGTCTCTGGCGCCCGAGGGGGCCGTGGTCAAGAACGCCGACGTTCCCGTCGAGTCTTTCGAGGGCACCGCGCGCGTGTTCGAGCGAGAGCAGGCCGCCATGGCTGCGCTCGAGGACGGCACCATCACCAAGGGCGACGTCATCATCATTCGCTACGAAGGCCCCAAGGGTGGCCCGGGCATGCGCGAGATGCTGATGATCACCGGCGCCATCAAGGGTGCAGGGCTGGGCAAAGAAGTCATGCTCATCACCGACGGTCGGTTCAGCGGGGGCACCACGGGCCTGTGCGTGGTCACGTCGCTCCCGAGGCAGCCGATGGC
>JBAWXR010000319.1:0-1648 GCA_037143955.1 Actinomycetes bacterium | reverse complement strand
CGGTGAGTGGACCGCGACACTGCATGACGGCACCGTCCTGTGGTGGTCGGACGAGCAGAGCATGGACCAATTGGTGCAGGAGGCACGCGGCCTCAAGCTTCAGGGCGCTGCGATCTCGGAGCTGGCAGAGTCCGATGCGCTGGCGCCGATCGCCGCTCAGGTGCCGCTCATGCGCGGCAGTGTGACGGTGAACTCCTCGCGCGGTATCGAGAGAGTGAATGCCACGGGGCTCGTGGCATTGACATTCGACGATGGTCCTGACCCCACGTGGACGCCTCAAATTTTGGCAATCCTCAAAAGCAAGGGTGTCCCTGGAACATTCTTCGATGTCGGCATGAACGCGCTCCATAGCCCTGATCTCGTCCAGCAGGAGGTGGCCCAGGGGGGTGTCGTTGCCGATCACACCTACTCTCATCTGGACCTGACCGAGATTCCCCAGTGGCGCGCCAAGCTCGAGATCGCCGCGGGGCAGTGGGTCATTCATGGCATCACCGGCAGGACACCGACTCTCTTTAGGTCTCCTTACGGTGCGGCAGAGCTGGCGGACTCCCAGTCGGCCACGCACCGAGACCTTGCTGCCAGTTTGGGCATGCAGCCCGTGGGCTGGAATGTCGATCCTTATGACTGGTCGCAACCCGGTGTGTCCCAGATCGTTTCAACTGTGATCGGTGCTCAGGGACGCAATCTCGTTGTCCTACTACATGACGGTGGTGGAAATCGCGCTCAAACAGTCGCTGCCCTGCCGTCAATGATTGACGGGCTGCGAGCACGCGGCTACCAGTTTGTCACCGTGGACCAGTTGGATGGCTCGTTGACGGCTCCGTATTCAGCCCCGCCAAGCGGGCCTCTGACGATCTCCGAGGCATTGCTCTCTATCGCGAGTTTCCGACTTTGGACCTCGTCACATGTGGTTGTCGTGTGGGCCATGATCGCTTTGGGCATTCTGTCGATCCTGCGCATTCTCGTGTCATGGCCGTTAGCTGCGGTACACCGCCGTCGTCAGCGGCGCGATGTCGCACCGACCGTGCGCTCCTCGCGCTCGGTGACGCTCCTCATTCCTGCGCATAATGAACAGGCCACTCTTGCAAAAACCCTTGGGTCGCTCGCTCACGTGCGTGGACCGATCATCGAAATCATCGTCGCGGAAAATGGCAGCTCCGACGCTACTGCGGAGGTGGGCCGTGACGCTGCCTCGCGGATGCCGTATCTGCCGATCAGGGTGCTCGAACTAGGGCCGGTCGGCAAGGCTGCTGCGCTCAATGCCTGCCTGCCACAGACCGTGGGAGACGTCATCGTGGTGTTGGATGCCGACACGGTGCTGGACCCGGGGTTCATTGAAAAAGTCCTCCCGTGGTTTGAGGACTCGACCGTTGGTGCCGTTGCCGGAAACGTGAAAGTGGGAAACCGAAGTCGACTCCTCCCGAAGCTTCAGTCCCTTGAATATGTGATGAGTCTTGCTCTGGATCGCCGCGCTCAGGCCATCCTGAATGTTGTCACGGTTGTTCCTGGCGCCGCGGGCGCGTTCCGCCGTGACGCCGTGGTGCGAGTGGGCGGATGGCCTTCCCGCACCCTGACCGAAGACACCGATCTCACGGTTGCGCTGCTCAGCGCGGGATGGCAGGTTCCTTACGCCGCGGATGCCATTAGC
>JBAWXR010000318.1:0-1652 GCA_037143955.1 Actinomycetes bacterium | reverse complement strand
CGGCGAGCTCGAGGATCGTCTCGACGCGGAGCGAGCCGTCCAAGTGGACGTGCAGATCGGTCTTCGGGAGTCGTTCGAACAGCGAGAGGGGGAGCGCCATGGCGCGATCTAGCACGCCCGCGCGGGCGCGCGACAGCGTCGAGCAACCTGCGCGCCGACGCTGCCGCCCCCGAGCAGGGCGATACGGATCGGGGCCATGGGCGCAAGCCTCTCAGGTCCCCCACGTCTCGCGCCAAACCGGGCGCGCCATCCCGGCTGCGCGTCGCAAAGCCGGGAGGATTCTGCGCGGGAGCGGCACCCCGGCCGTTGATGGAGGACACATGACCAGCATGACTCGCAAGCTCATCGCCGAATTCGTCGGAACCTTCCTGCTCGTATTCCTCGCTGTGGGCGCAGCCGTCTTCGGCATCGCGGCCAAGGTGGGCACAGACGGCAACGGCCCGGGCAACGGTGTCGTAGGCGTGGCTCT
Organism: Actinomycetes bacterium; assembly: GCA_037143955.1. GTDB lineage: Bacteria > Actinomycetota > Actinomycetes > S36-B12 > S36-B12 > JBAWXR01. The sequence continues at coordinate 1,183 of JBAWXR010000318.1, read as the reverse complement.
GGCGTTCGGCCTTGTGCTCCTTGGCATCGCCTATGCCTTCGGTCCGGTCTCGGGCGCCCACGTGAACCCGGCCGTGACGCTGGCCATGCTGCTCGGGCGTCGGATGCCTGCCGGCGAGGCTGTTGCGTACTGGGTCGTGCAGTTCCTCGGTGCGATCGCCGCGGGCGCTGTCCTCAAGCTCTTCGTCTCCTCGCTCGGTGTCACCGACTACACCGGCGGGCTCGGCACCAACTCCTACGACAACGGTGCCATCAATATGGGTGGAGCGTTCCTCCTCGAGGTGCTCCTCACCGGTGCATTCGTGCTCGTGATCCTGCTGGTCACCGAGCGCGTGGCCGCCCCCGGCTTCGCTGGCATCGCGATCGGCCTCACCCTCACGCTGGTCCACCTGGTGGGCATCCCGCTCGACGGCACGTCAGTCAACCCGGCCCGCTCGTTCGGTCCGGCCCTGTTTGCCGGCGGCAATGCGCTCGGCCAGGTGTGGCTGTTCATCGTGGCACCGCTGGTGGGCGCTGTAGTAGCGGTCATCATCTGGAAGCTGACCAAGACGTCCAACCCCGAGTTGGAAAAGATGGTTGCTGGCTCCGAGCGGGAGTAAGCCACACGTGGCTGGGTGCGGGCGTCTAGACGCCCGCATCCAGCGCGAGGAGGTCCCCGATTGTTTCGCGTCGCATCACGACACTGGATTCCCCGTCGTGAACAGAGACCACGGCCGGCCTCGGCACCCAGTTGTAGTTAGAGGCCATTGACCGGCAGTAGGCCCCTGTGGCCGCGACCGCCACGAGGTCGCCCGCGGTGATGTCCCCCGGAAGCATGGCGTCTCGCACGACGATGTCGCCGGATTCGCAGTGCTTGCCCACGACGCGCACTTGGATTGGCTCGGCTTTCGACTCACGCGAGGCCAAGGCCACCGTGTACTGCGCGTCGTAAAGAGCTGTGCGGATGTTGTCGCTCATGCCGCCGTCTACTGACACGTAGGTTCGCACTGAGCCGTCGTCGAGAGTGACCGGCTTGACGGTGCCGACCTCATACAGCGTTACCCCGGCCGGCCCGATGATCGCGCGACCGGGCTCAAACGCGAGCTGCGGCATTGCGAGCCCTGCATCCGCGCACTGCTTGCCGACAATGTCCCCGATCTGGGCCGCCATGTCGGTGACATCAAGCGGATCATCGTCGGCCAGAT
>JBAWXR010000317.1:0-1660 GCA_037143955.1 Actinomycetes bacterium | reverse complement strand
GACGATCGGGAGGGTCGCGTACATCACGGGGATCGCGCGCCCGTCCGCGTGCCAGTAGACCTCGTTGTCCACGCGAGCGGGCTTGCCATTCGTCATGGCGTGGAAACTGGGGCACTCGTTGCTGGGGTACGGCGTGCCGTCGGCCCTTCGATGATGAACAAGATCATGGAAGATGGTGCCGACAATCTGGTCAGCCCGATAGCCCAGCATCGCGCATCCGGCCGGATTGATGAACGTGGCCCGTCCATCAAGATCGGTACCCAGCAACCCGTCGGCGCTGGAGTCCAGGATGAGTTGTGCAGTTGCCTCTGTCGCCAGGACCTCAGCGGTTCGTTGTTCGACAAGACGCGAAAGCTGGCGACGGTGCTCGTCCAACTCGGAGTGGAGGCGCTTTTGCTCGGTGATGTCTTCCAGCACCCAGATGCTGCCCTCGCCGGGCAACCTGACGTCGATTGCCTTGCCGGTGAGCCTCATCCAGACCCGGCTCCCATCGGCATGCTGCATCTCCTGCTCGGACACGTAGCGCTCGCCACGCGACATCGCCGCGTAACCGACCTTGCCAAGCACTTCGTACGCCTCGCCCTTGGGGTACAGGATGCGCGAACTCTTGCCGACAAGTTCGGCTGAAGGGCAGCCGAACAGTTCGCCCATTCGGTCATTGACCCAGACCATCGCACGGTGCTTGACCAGCACGATCCCGACGCTGGAGTTTTCGAGGATGATGTTGAGTTCGCGTGTGCGCTCACGCAGGCGCTCTTGAGATCGGGAGAATCCGCGCAGAAGAATGCCGATCTCATCGTTGCCGCCCAAAGGAATCGGCTCGGTCGACTGAGACGATGAATCGAATTCCCGTTCGATGATCCGGGATGCACGCTCGATCGGGCGCAGGAAGTGGGTCACCACGAACCAGACGATCGTGCCAGTAAGCACACATATGCCCAAGCCCCACACCGCCAACTCGCTCAGGATGTGATTGATGATCTTTAGCGCTACCGAGGTTTCGGTTTGCACGACGACATGCCAGGGAACCGTCGCCATGTTCTTCGAGGCAGAAAGAATCTCGACGCCGCCGGGGCTGGTCGAAATTCCATGTCCCTCGAACCCTGACATGTACCGATCTTCCTGCGGGCTCCGACCGGCTCGCGCCCCCGTGGCCATGATCTGCTTCGGATCGCGCGACGCGATGTAGCTTCCTGACTTCTTCGAGACCACGAACAGTTCGCGCTTGCCCTCGTTGGTGGACGCGTCGGTCTTGAACGCGTTGACGAAGATGTTTTCCTGGTCGAGGTAGGTCACTGCCGCGAGCACGCCGATGAAGTCTGGCCCTTTCCCGAGTGGGGCCGCGGTGACCAGAACTGGCCGACCCGTAGCGCCGCCGATGTACGGCTCTGCGATCAACGGTCGTCGCGTCGCCTGAGCCTGCCTGAACCAATCGCGTGTCGTGACGTTGCTGCCTTGGCGTGACCCATCCGCTGGTGAGTCGGCGAGGACCGTGCCGTCTGCTGCGACGACCGATAGTCCATCAGGGAACAGGCTGGCCATTCCTTTGCGATCGTCGAGCCAACGCTGGATCAGCGTGGGGTCTCGCAACGCGTCCAGAGGAACGATCTCGGCCACCCGTGCCAGCGCGTCTCTGCGCGAGGCGAGTTCCCCGTCGAAT
>JBAWXR010000316.1:0-1677 GCA_037143955.1 Actinomycetes bacterium | reverse complement strand
CAACGGCCACCTCGCCGCACGAGGCGATGCCGCAGGAAATCGCCCCGGCACCGCTGAGCGACGTGGCCGTGATGGTCTGGGCGGCGGTCATCGACAAGACGCCGTTGACGACCAGCGGGCTGCCGAGCGTGAGATCTGCGCTTGACACGAGCGTGGCGCCCGACGAGACGGTGACGACGCCGCTCGAAAGCGCGTGTGCATTGGCGACGTTCAACGTCCCACCGTCGATGACCGTGCCACCGGTGAAGGCGTTTCGGTAGGCACCCGCTCCGAACCCGAGTGTTCCCGCACCGGCCTTGACGAGCCGATACTGCAGGCCAGCGGGACTGTTCGCGATGCTGCCCCCAAGGTCGCTGACCGTGCTCGCCGGGGACGCGAGCAAGACGTCGATCGTCAGCGTGCGCACACCGGTGCAATCGCTGCACTCGACCATTCCCAGATGCGTCACCCGCGATGCGTGCAAACTGACGTTCGCGTCGCCGAGCATCAGATCCGTCAACGCCGAGAATGTCTGCACCCCCGACGTGGTGACCGATCCGGCGAGCTGGGCGGTGGTCGAATTGACAGTGAGCGACGATAGTGGCGTCGTAGCGCCAAGGTCTGCCGCCTGACCGATGGTCTCGCCCTCGATGGTCAGTGCATATGCGCCGTCGATAGCACGATTGACCCCGACGAAGATGGCATCGAGCGTCGTGGCGCCCGTCAGCGTCGTTGGAGCATTCAGGGCGATCTGACCCGAGACACCGGTCGTCTTGATCGTGCCCTTGAGATTCACGACTGCGGTGGACCCAGGGTTCTTGACGCGGATCTCATCCGCGATCGCCAGATCGGCCGCAGTGCCGTCAAGCGTAACGACGGCACTCTTGCCGTTGAGATCCACGATGAGACGCGCAACGCCGCTAGCCGGCACGGTAACCGTGGCTGAACCCGATACGACAAGGTTCGCGCCGCTCCGTGCAACCGTCACCGTGTCACTACCACTGTCCATGGTGAGAGTTCCGACGTCGTTGGAGATCATCCACGAGGCTGCCTGCGCGCCTGCGGCACCGATTAGCGAGGCGGCGATGGCGACAAGCGCGATAGGCAACCGCCAAGCAATGCGCGTCTTCGGCATGAACACATGGTACGCGAGTCTCTGGGCTGGCCTTGCCCGTCGGTCACGCGGTGCGCTGCGACACACACCGATCGCGCGGTCAGGTTCGGAATGGGGCCTGACCCCATTCCGAACCTGATCGCCTTTCCAATCCGCCTCTGCTGTTCTAGGCTGCCACCAATACATCTCCTGAGGAGGGGATTGCCCGATGAGCAGCGAGTACCCGCACCTGCTGAGCCCTTTGCAGATCGGCACGACCGAGGTCCGCAACCGGATCATGCAGACGGCCCACGCGAAGATGTACTCGCAGAACGGGCACGACACGCAGCGCGACGTTGACTACCAGGTGGCGCGCGCCAAGGGCGGTGCGGGCCTGCTCATCACCGGCAACCGTCTGGTGCACCCCACCTCGACCACCGGTAACCAGCGCTTCCAGTGGGCGTACCTCAAAGATGCCGTGGCCACGAACCAGCGCCTGACTGCCGCGGTGCACGACCACGGCGCGAAGATGTTCGAGCAGCTGAATCACTTCGGCGGCAACGCCACCTCTGACTCGGCCGACGACATTCGCGTGCTGTGGGGAC
>JBAWXR010000315.1:0-1681 GCA_037143955.1 Actinomycetes bacterium | reverse complement strand
CCGGGTCGGTCCAGAACTCGGTGTAGTACTTCATGAAATCCGCGACGCGTTTGTCCGTGGCAGGCAGTGATTGAAACTGGGTGGCGTTGCCGCTGTCGGTGCGGGAGCACGCGACAGCCAGAGGTACCGATGCCGCCATCGCGGCCCCGACGATGAATTTTCTGCGTTCCATGGCGGGAGGATATAAAGACGATCCGGCTTCTCGCGCCCGTTTTGTGCGAAGTGCGGAAATCATTCATCTCCGCGAAAGCCGCCGGCGTTGAGGACGGTTGTTGTCTTTTGTTATCAGCAGGTAGGAGGCGCGACATGAGTGATGTCGTCATTCGGGACATACCCGATGACGTGTTGGTGGTCTTGGACCAACTGGCGGCCAGAATGGGCCTTTCCCGCACCGAGTTCATCCGTCGACGGCTGATCCAGGACGCACGCGCGGCTCGAATGAGCGTGACGCCGGAGGATTGGAATCGCTTCACCGACTCGTATCGCGATCCCAGTGAATCCGCGGTGATGGATCACGCCTGGAAACAAGTGACCAGGCCTAGCTGATAGGTGCGGCGATAAGCCCCAAGGCCTACTTCAGACCCCCGGTGCCCCCGCCGCCTCTGCCCGCCCGGGTCGAGATTTCAGCCCCAGTCGGGTGAAATGGCCGCATGAGCGATGACGGAACCCGGCTCGTTAGCGACAGATTGGTACTGCGTGAATTCGTCGAGACCGACGAGAAAGCCGTGCACTCCTACGCCTCTGATCCGATGGTCACGCAATTCATGGAATGGGGACCCAACAGTATTGAGGACACGCGTGCCTTCCTCCGTGAGGCGGTGACACAGGTGGAAACACTTCCCCGGAGGAACTTCGATCTTGCAGTAGTCGACATCGAATCGCAGGCACTCATCGGCGGTGCGGCTTTGTCGGTGACCAACGTCGAACACCACCGAGGCGAGATCGGTTACGTGCTCCACCCCGACTTTTGGTCCAAGGGGTTGGCAACCGAGGCCGCTAGGATGCTGCTGCGGTTCGGATTCGGGGAATTGCAGCTGCGCAGAATCAGCGCTACGTGCCACCCGGACAACAGTGCTTCGTCCAGGGTGCTGGAGAAAGCAGGCCTGGCGTTCGAAGGCCGCATGCGCAGCCACCTGTTCGTCCGAGGCGTATGGCGAGACTCCCTGCTGTATGCCGCGATTGGCGACGACCCGGCCCTGCGCCCTGTGTCTAGTTTCTGAAGATTTGGAACCACTCCCGTTAAAGCCAACCTAGGCGTCCAAGAATCACTCCGGAACGATAAGTCAGCGCTGATAATGATCACCGCAACACAGCCACCAATATGGTGATCGCCACTGCCGCCCGGCCGGTCCAGGCGATGGTGCGGATCCAGTTGGTCGCGACCAGTCGATCAAGGGTCGCCTGATCGAAGTGCGCGTTGAGCCGTTCGTGCAACGGAGCCGAGACGAACACCGTGGTGCCGATCGCGATCGCCTCGACACCTGCTCCCACCCAGGGCAACCACCCGGGCAGGCCGGCGGGCGGGGCGAAGAAGAAGGCGAGCACGCACACGCCCTCGATGAGCATCAGTGGCCCGACCACCCACGAGATGCGCACGCGGTGTGCGGTTTCGAAGCGGGCGAACTGCTCGCCGGACACATAACGCATCAGGGGGTAGTGCACGACCTGCACGATCCAGATC
>JBAWXR010000314.1:0-1682 GCA_037143955.1 Actinomycetes bacterium | reverse complement strand
ATCCACTGCTCATCGACGAGCCAGGGTGGTCCAACTGGTTCCAGGCGGTTTGGGCCACCGGCTTCGTTGCCTTGGGCGTCGGGCTGGCATCCATTGCCATCCACAAGGAGAAGCAGATCGAACGGAACCTTGCCCAAGTGGCCGATCTTGGCGCAACGGACCCGGCCGACGTGACCGTCCACGCTTCGTTCTTGTCGTTGATCAGTGCCGCAACCGGAGCGATCCTCTACGCCCTCGGGACATTTCAACAAGTCGGCGATCCAACAGGCACCCGTCAGGCCTGGGTACTCCAAGTTCTAGGCATGGTTCTGATCGCCGTTGGAATCATCAGCCACATCGAACACCTGGGCCGCCACATCGGCCAGGGAGCTGTGGTGTTCGCCACGCTCGGGGCGATTCTCTTTGCTGTCGCCAACCTTCCCTATGCCATCGATCCCAGCACCACGGCGTCGGTGGGTTGGGGACATGTGTGCGGCTACAGCTCCGGGGCGGGAGTCCTGTGCGGTGCCATTGCCCTGGGCCTCGTGATCTTGCGCAAGCGATCGGTCGACGCACGATCCGCCACGTCGTAATCACTCACCGTCGACCTGAGGACTTGGCCCTGCTGCGCCTCGAGGGAGGTCGGCAAGTGTGAGGGTGATCGTGCCGAGCTGCGGGGTGGTCCTTGGATCATGGCTTCTTCGATCGCCATGACAATCAGGCCATGAGGATCGACGACCCGGTCATTGGGTCCCGGAATGCTCGGAGCCCGAAGAGGATCTCAACGGCTGAAGCCGACCCAAGCACATGACGAGCGACGCAGTGACACGAAGCAGGTCGCCCAATCCCGCAGGAGGGTGAGACCGAAGGGACGAACGTCTCGTCTTGCTGCCGGTCTCTCCGAGTCATCCCTCCTCAGGGATTGCTCTGACCTAGGACTTCGACGAGAAGGCGGCGCACTGCCCCGTCACGTCACCGAGGACCACGTTGTGGGCACCAGGGTTGAACCCGCCCCACACTCCGGGCAGCAGCTTGTGGCAACTGAGGTTGCCGGCGATCGTGTTGTAGCCCACGATGATGCCGTGAGGATTTGGGTCGAGGTCATTGGAGGTGATCTTCTTCAATGCGGCGTTCCCGCCGATGCTGTTGAAGTTCACGACCAGGAACGCCACCAGCATCCCTCTGGCCTTGAGATTCCCAGCGATGGTGTTGTTCTTGATCGACCACGGGATGCCGTTCCCAGCCTGCGAGGCACCGCCACCAACCAGCTTCACATCGCCACCCACCGTGATGTCATTGAGCAGGACGGTGCCGGGGCCAGTGCCGCTGATGCTCCCGAGCACCGTGATGGTTGAATGTCCCGCCTCGGTCCCTGCCACCGTGCACGGGTGGGCTGAGTTACTCGGGGTGACGGTGGTGTTGGGCTGGCAGCCGAGGCCCAGCAGGGCATGTGGACCCACCTTGACATTGCCAGAGATGAGGAGTGTCGAGGGTGCAATCTCGGCGTCGAATCCCGCTCTGGCCGCCACCGTTACGTTGCCATCGACGAAGATCTTGGCGTCGACCGCAGGAGTGCACTGGCCGGTCACGGTGATGCTGGCATAGGCACCTGAAGCGATCTCTCCTCCAGTGCAGGTGTAGGCCCGATGGGAACTTCCTGGGGCACCAGCACTGGCGAGACTGGTCGATCCCACCGTTGCGAG
>JBAWXR010000313.1:0-1686 GCA_037143955.1 Actinomycetes bacterium | reverse complement strand
GTCGATGGCCGCATGCAGGCCCAGCCCCTCAGCGGTGGAGGCGTCGAACTGGCCCTCGCTCGTGCCGGCCGCGCTGGTCGTGCCACGCGTGTTGAAGCGCAGCACTGCCATTCCTGCGAGAGCAGGCAACCGCCAAGACATCTTGCGCAGGACATGGCTGTCCATCATTCCGCCATGCGTGGGCAGGGGATGGACACACACGACCGTGCCACGCGCGGGCTGGTCGACAGGAAGCGCCAACTCACCAACCAAGGTGAGGCCATCGGACGTGCGCAGGCGCAGTGGCTCACGTACGGCCGGAAGGACCGAGTTTGCGACGATCTCCGTCATCAGTACCTCGGCCCCTGTCCGCGTACTTGGCGCGAGGTGCGTCGGTCGCGAGCGGTCCAGCAGGGCGTGTGCCAATGGCGACGACTCTCGACCGGGCCATCCACGGGCCACGCCACCACGTGCGGCGTTGCTTGACGGATTTCCTGGTCGCACCCAGGGCATCGGTAGGGCTTGGTGGACGAGGAGCCGGTCAGTCGACGCACGAACCAGTCCTCACCCGCGTAGGTTTCCACGGTCTGTGAGGAATACGCGGGTGACATCTCGCGCGCATCGTCTTCACGACGACGGTTCTTGCGGCCCACATGGGCAGGGTACCGGGACAGATGCGGTAGACCGTCAGAACAGGCGCAGACCGGGGTCGTCTGTGCCCTTCAGTGCTTCGTAATCCAAGACCACACACCGAATGCCACGATCCTCAGCTAGCACCCGCGCCTGAGGTTTGATTTCTTGCGCGGCGAACACCCCGCTGACAGGCGACAGCAACGGATCTCTATTGAGCAGCTCCAAGTACCGGGTCAACTGCTCGACTCCGTCAATTTCGCCTCGGCGCTTGATCTCCACGGCTACTGCGCCACCCACACCATCACGACACAGGAGATCCACCGGGCCAATCGCCGTCGGGAATTCTCGGCGCACCAACGTCCACCCTTCGCCTAGTACCGCCACATGCATAGCAAGGAGTGCCTGGAGGTGGGATTCGACGCCGTCCTTCACCAGACCGGGATCAATACCCAGGTCATGCTCGACATCGTGGATGACTTCATGGAGGGTGATCTGCAACTGCTCGCCGGCCTTGTTCTCCACAACCCAACGCGACGGCTCGTCAGAAGAATCACCATCCACCATGCGCGTAACGCACGGCGGGCTCATCCAGTTCAGCGGCTTGTAGGACCCACCATCGGAGTGGATCAGGACCGATCCATCAGCCTTGAGCATCAGGACGCGGGTGGCCTCAGGCAAATGGGCGGTCAACCGCCCCACGTAGTCCACGCTGCACCGAGCCACGACGATCCGCACGATGGGCACCGTATCGGCTCGCGGCACCGCATCGGGTGGCGGCTAGAGCTCCCACGCGGCACGATTGCCGCATGCCTAGTTGGAACGCATTCTCGTTTGCGTTCGGCCCGCTCATTGCCGCTGCCCTGATCGGCCTGCTGATCCTGATCTTGCGCTGGTCTCATCGCCGAGGCTCGTCCGTCGTCGCTGCCCCAGCCAAGCAGGGCACGGTCGACGAGTACGGCCTGCTCGTGCCTGTGGCCTCACCCACGAACTTCATCGAAGGCGAAGTCCTACGGCGAAAGCTCGAGGCCGGTGGCATTCGGGCAAACCTGGCGACAACGCTCGAGGGGCCGCGGG
>JBAWXR010000312.1:0-1701 GCA_037143955.1 Actinomycetes bacterium | reverse complement strand
GTGGCATGGTTTCTCCCTCTATAGAGGCTGCGCTGACGGCGCAGTCGAGAGGAGAAGACCATGGAACATGTTGGCATCGACCTTGGTGGGAAGGAATCGCAGGTCTGCGTCCGGACCCCGGAGGGAACGGTCCTGCTGGAGCGGCGGATACGGACGGCCGCACTCAAGAGATGGGTGGCTGGAAGACCGCCGAGCCGGGTCGTGATGGAGACCTGTACGGAGTCCTTCTCGATTGCGGATGCGGCGATTGCGGCAGGTCACCAGGTGCGCGTTGTGCCTGGGCTCCTGGGGAAGTCTCTCGGCGTTGGCGCACGCGGGGTGAAGACGGACAAGGCCGACGCCAGGGTACTGAGCGAGGTGTCATGCCGCATCGACCTCCCCAGTGTGCACATCCCTTCTCAGGGAGCGCGGGACCGCAAGACGATGTGCGGCATGCGCGATGGGCTGGTGGAGTGCAGGACCAAGCTCGTGAACACAGTGAGGGGCTGGGTGCGAGCAGAGGCCAGGCGCCTTCCCTCCGGCGACATCAACACCCTGCCGATGCGAATTCGGGAGACTGTGAAGACTCGGCCCGCCTTCGTGGACAGGTTATTGACCAGCATCGAGGAGTTGACCGTTCAGATTGGTCAGGCCGATCAGGAGTTGAGCTCGCTGGCCAAGGCGGATGCCACATGCCAGCGCCTCATGACGGTGCCTGGAGTCGGCCCCGTCACGGCGATGAGGTTCTCGGCGACGGTGGACGATGTGGCGCGCTTTTCGAGTGCTCACAAACTGGAGTCATACTTGGGATTGGTTCCCGGCGAGCACTCCAGCGGGGACCGGAAGCACGTCACGTCGATCACCAAGGCAGGCTCTTCGCAGATGCGCTGGGTACTGGTGCAGGCATGCTGGGTCGCCCGACGCTGGTTCAAAGCCGACCCGATGGTGCGGTGGGCGCAGGAGGTAGAGAAGCGCAAAGGCAAGAAGGTCGCGATCATCGCTCTCGCCAGAAAGATGTCTGGGATCATGTACGCCATCTGGCGGGATGGCTCGACCTACCAAGCGAGCCGCGGCGCGGCTCGACACACCACCGGCGAAACCGACGCGGACCTTGTCGTGGCCACTCTCGCGTCGGCTCGAGCCAGGACGTAGCGCCGACCACATTCGGTCGGCCGCCAGAAGGCCACGGAGACTTGGCAAACAGCAGCTGTCCAGAGACGGTGACCGCGGCTCGGACGGAGAGGCCCGGCAGGCGCGTAGGGCGCAGGACGGTGACCTCGTGTAACCGATTGCGGCCCGTCAACGGACAACAACCCATGCGCCTCAAGAGCGCGAATAGTCGATTGAGACAGCTCGCTGTTGGTTACGCCCGTCGGCCCGTGGCAAGAACTTTGCTGACTGCGATGCTCCTGCAGCTCGGCAACGGGGAGAACCACGCTTGACCGACCGGCCACTTCATAGTCGTCCGGGAATGTGCGTGTTGACGTAGGTCTCGCGGTGCCCGCTTTGCCGCGGGCTGTTTCTCCTCTCGTTGGTGTTCGTGTTCGCCGCCAGCCGGTCAGGCCGACGGCTTGGTTTCGGGCGGTGTCCAGTTGTGCGGCAGGATCTCGTCGATCCGCGAGGCCGGGTGGGTCTGGACGCGGAGCAGTACGTCGGCGAGGTAGGCGGTGTCCCTTCGGCAAGCGTGCGTGAGTCGGGGGGAGGCGTCGAGGTAGGGTCCGG
>JBAWXR010000311.1:0-1705 GCA_037143955.1 Actinomycetes bacterium | reverse complement strand
GCGGTTGATCAAGGCGTGACTACGTCCCTGATTTCCAGCGGCGTGCTCCGCATTCCCGCCTTTGGCGTGTGCGTTGTCGGCACAGGAGTTAAGGCCGGCTCGGCAGTCACTCTTAAGACCTGCGGCGCCACCGGCACGAAGGCCATCACCATGACGTCCGCTGGTCTGATCTCCCCTATCGCGTCAGCAAAACTCTGTCTGACCATCGGCAATTCATCCACTCCTGGCGGTGGTGGGACTCCCGTTCACCTCAAGCGTTCACTCACGTGGGAGACCTGTTCCGCGGCAGCGGCCGATCGACAGACCTGGGCCATCAAGTCCTGAACGCATGGGGGTTCACACGTGTGTTCAGACTGCAGGGCAGTGAAGGTCGAAGCTTGCTTTGCAAGTCGGGGAACTCTTAGGCGCCGGGAAAAGAAGCCATCAGCGTCACCCCGACGTTCGCGGGCGTAAGCGACCACTCGCCACCCAGTGCCTCGACCCACGCCGAGATCACCGTCGACCCCATGCCGGGTGTGATGGCACCCGTCGGCAGGCCCACGCCGTTGTCTTGCAATTCCAGAAGAATCTCGCCACGGGCAGTAAGCGAGATGCGGACGGAGCACTCAGTCGCGTGACCGTGAACGGCGGCGTTCAACAGACCTTGCTCGCAGATGCGGTACAGCCCAATCGAACGGTTTGTCTGATCGTGACGCGCCAGCTCTCGCGCTGCCGCATCGCTCACGTGAATCGTGATGACCATGCCTGGTCGATAGGCCTTGGCGAGGTCTCGCAATGCCGCGTCCAGGGTCACGTGCTCGAGGTTGGGGCTCAGCTGCCGACTCGCCCCACGGATCTCCTCGGCTCGCACCCGTTCGAGATCGGCCAACGCATCATCGACGTCGGAGACCAACACTTCCGACCCCGAAGCCACCGCAGCGCGAATGCGAAGCCCGATCGAGACAAGGTCGGTCTGCACGCGGTCATGCAGATAGGCCGCCACCTGTCCGCGTACGCGCTCTTCGGATTCCAGCAGCAGTCGACGCTGAGCCACAACCGTTTGTAGAGCCGCTTGCGCCGTATCGGACTCCTTCTGGATGCGCGCGAAGACGCTGCCGAGCACAGCACTGATAAACCACACAGGAAAAAAGATTCTCAAGGTGGACTCGATGAAACCAGGGTGATTCAGGACGTCCATGGCAAACGGCGAGAAACGAAGAAGGAGATTGAGAATGATTCCAGCGATCGCCGATGCCACGAGCAGAGTGAGCAGGTACTCGGGCGAACGCATGGCGTGCTGGACGAATCGATGCCGAATCCGCCCGTACAACATCAGTGGCACAAGGACGAATCCAGGGAGCAGTAAGCCGAAAGCAACGGCTATCAATAACCCATGGGAGACCTGCGCGACTCCCGGAAACATCCCCTGTCGCCCGAACAGGCGCCACAGGACGCTCAAGTAGACGGTTGATAGGAGGGTCCACGTGGCAAGCACATGAAGTGGCCAGGGCCCGAGCACGAATTGACGAACAGCGCGGAGTGAGGCCTGCGTCGACGATTTAGTGGTCATACGCATCCATCGTGCTCATCCGTCGGCCGTCTATCCACGCGATGACTGCCGCGGTTCGCAGGTCCGTGCCGGGTGCAGCGTCAGGTACGAGAACCCGATAGCACTCAGACAGCTCCTTGCGCACGGACACAGGGCGTAGTCCGAGCCGCTCGGCAA
>JBAWXR010000310.1:0-1734 GCA_037143955.1 Actinomycetes bacterium | reverse complement strand
CCCAGACCCAGTGGCCGATGATCGGGTAGATAAAGCCGGTCACCACAATGCTGTAGAGGATGTCGCCGATGAAGTCGCAGCGACCGACCATCGCGCCGGAGGTGATCGTCGAGGCGGTGTCAGCGAAGGCGAACTGGAAGACCCAGAAGGCCAGCAGGGGCACGCCGGTGGTGCCGTAGGTGTCGGACAATCCCTGCAGGAAAAAGCCAGTGGTGCCGATCAGCGGGGTGCCGGGTTCGAACATGAAGGCGAAGCCGAAGGCCCAAAACAGCACACCGCAGATACACGTGTCGACGATGCCCTCGACGAGGATGTTTACGGTCTCACGGGAGCGGGCGAAGCCCGTCTCAAGCATCTGGAATCCGACCTGCATGCCGAAGACCAGAAATGCGGCAACCAGAACCCACACGGTGTTGATCGCGTTGATCTGGGACGTGGCATCAGCGACACCACTGGCTTGTGCGAGCGCGTGGGCTGGCAGCGACCAGAGGATGAGTCCAACGACGATCATGAGCCCGAGGAGTTTTCCCCCGAGCAGAACGACCGCGTTGTGACGCAGGATAGGGTTATTCCAGCCAGCACGGAGGCGGGAGCCAAGCATACCAAACATTGAGACCATGACGCAGTTCCTTTCTATCACCAGGCGGCGTTGCGAACAGGGAAACGACACGCACGGGTTGCTGGATCGGGCGGGCTTGTACAGGTTCTCCTTGTGGGATGGGGGGCATGACAGCAAAAATCCACGCTCCTGATGGTGCAAACCTACACCAAGGGCGTGGACCGCACTGCCGGGCGGTGTCATATGCTAAGACCGACGATCCATGGGTATGAGGTCACTATAGCAGCCGGGCCGATGCACGGATAGGTTTATAGTGTACAGGGCAGATGCCTGCTGATTTGGATATATGAGATAGGCCATGTTCCAATGGGGATCGGGGATGCCTGCTCGATCGTCGGTCATCGGCACGGACTCAGGCTGGTTCGCTGCATAGACTATACTCCGCCATAGTATTCGCCGATCAAAGCCGCCAATTTATGCACCCACCCATCGACGAAGACCCACAGGCGAGTGTGGTTCGCCAACTAAGAATGCAGGTCGCCGACCTACGGGCCACCAACGACCACCTCACCGCGACGTTGTACGCCCGTGATACCTTCCTCGCCATGATGAGCCACGAGCTGCGCACACCGCTCAGTTCGATCCTCGGCCTCACCGAGATCCTCCAAGACGCAATCTACGGCCCGATCTTGCCACGGCAGCACGAGGCGCTGACGACAATTGGCGAGAGTGGCGAACATCTGCTGAGTTTGATCAACGATCTGCTCGATCTGGCAAAGATCGAGTCCGGTCATGAGCGGATGCTGCTCTCTGCAATCCAGCCGGCGGAGCTGATTGCGACCAGCTTGAGCCTCGTCAAGCCGCTCGCACTGGCGCGACAGGTATGTCTGGTTGCGCCGATCTTGGGGGAGTTGCCGCAAATACACGCCGATGCGCGGCGTCTCAAGCGGATCTTGGTGAACCTGCTGGCCAACGCGATCAAGTTTACCCGGAGCGGCGGCGAGGTGGGAATTGCGGCGCATGCGGATGGTGCGCGTGGCGCTGTGGTGTTTGAGGTCTGGGACTCGGGGGTCGGCATCCCCGAGTCCCAGCTGTCACGCCTGTTTCTTCCCTTTGTGCAGCTGAACGATGTCGCCTTTGCGCATGGCCAGGGCGGTACGGGGCTGGGCCTGGCC
>JBAWXR010000309.1:0-1740 GCA_037143955.1 Actinomycetes bacterium | reverse complement strand
CGGTGTGTGTTTCCAAGCAGTTCCAAGAACGCCACAACGAATGCCAGAAGCCACACCACACCGAGTGACTGGGATGGCGAGTCAAGGGTGAGCACACCGCCATACACCGCACCGAGGAATCCACCGACTACGAGGAGACATGCCGCAAGGCTTGGCACCCACGCCAAGGTGGAGAGCCTCCTCGCAAGGGCAACGACAATGCAGGACGCCGCGATGAGCGACACGAGCGGAACGACACGCGTAAGCACAACGAATGTCTCTGCTCCGACGGCTTCCTGCACCTGTCCCGCCCACGCATAGACAAGCCAGTGATAGCGCACCTGCACATCGGGAAGGAAGGGGCTGTTGAGCGGACCGAATCGAGCAAGTGACGTACCTAGAGCCTGGAAGAACGGCATATCGGGGTGGTAACCCGTCCACGATCCCTGCCACACAAGCGGGTAGAGGCGAAGGTTGTAGAGAAGGGTCGCTAGGCCGAGCACCGCAGCGATCGCGAGTGCAACCACCGTGGGGGCGTCGAATGATTGCGTCCTCATAGCGGGCTTCATTCCCCGTCTAATACGCGACACAATCCACACGATGATTGCGACAACCGAAGGCAGAGCCCAGCCCCATCCGCCAAGACCGAACGTCCGCATAAGCAATCCTGAGAGCACGGCCATGCTGGTGCCGATTGCGATCCCGACACCCAGAGTCAGGACGGCTCCACTTCGAGGTGCCAGGACTCTCCAAACGATCAGTCCGCCTACGCACTGAAGTGCAACAACGCATGCAGGAGAGAGCAAACTGACGATGGACACGCCTAAGGCCGAGATTCCGAGCCAGACGTCACGTCGAATTCGCGCATGGCAAGAGTGTAATCAATCCGTACGGGATGACGCGGAGCCCGCAGCGCTAAGGAAGTAGACCTTTGCTGTGCCCGCTAGGCAAACCTCACGCACAGAAATCGAGTCCGGCAGATTACCCGGGCCCACGAGTATCAGAGAGGTTGTTGAGCGATTTCCGTCAGCGAGCTCTTTCGCGACCACGTTGATCGCATCTGGTTCATACCTGATGTCGCCGCGCCATTGGGCATCGCGAAGCTTCAAATTCTCCATCATTCGAATCGGCCCCTCGGGACCTGTTACGTACGTCATGTTTCCGGTAAGGAGGCTTTGTGAATTCGGGGACTCCGCGAGGCATTCACTCACGCCGCGCATCACCGCATTTGTCTGTAAGACCTGCCTTAGCGGCCAGGCGACCAGAAGGAAAGCGATAAAGGCTGGCAGCGTGAACGCGGCGAACATGCGCGCTCGCGAGACAACTCCACGCTCACCCAGAGTCGAGAGAAGGAGGAGCCCCCACAGCCAGGTGATAGGCCCTGAGTAGTACGCCGTGACACCCCACGGAAGCAACTGGAGCACATAGCCACCGAAGCCGATGCCGAAGAGCACGACATTAGAGTCAGCCCTGAATCGCGAACCGGTCATGGCCGCCCACCAGACGAGCGCAACAACAAGGTAGACATTCGCGGGCTCAAGAAGCCGCGGGATGTTTTCCCACATTCCCACCGGACTCAAGGAATAGGCCGATGTGTAGGACCCTGATCTCGACCACAGGGCCGCCACTGCAATCGTCGCCACGCCCAGTCCTGCGCTCGTGACGGCGGCTCGTCTTTCCCCTCGTCGCCACGCCACCACGCCATTGGCAATGAGCATCCATGCGAAGGGTGCCTTTAGCCATGCAGCGAGCGTCCAGAGG
>JBAWXR010000308.1:0-1751 GCA_037143955.1 Actinomycetes bacterium | reverse complement strand
CCCTTGGTGGCCTTCATGACAGCGCCCACAACTGCGCCAGCGGCCTGCACCTTGCCACTGCGGATCTTTTCGGCGACATCGGGCTGTGCGGCAAGTGCCTCGTCGATCGCTGCGAGCAATGCCCCGTCGTCGCTCACAACCGCCAAGCCCCGCGCTGCGATGACCGCGTCGACATCGCCGTCGCCAGCGATAACGCCTTCGAACACCTGGCGTGCAAGCTTGTCATTCAATGAGCCGTCTGCAATGAGAGCCTCGATGCGAGCAATGTGCTGGGGCATGACACCAAGAGCGTCCAGTTCCACTTCGCGCTCATTGGCGGTGCGGAGCAACTCCCCTGTCCACCATTTGCGTGCCGCCGCCGGGTCGACACCGGCCGCGACGGTGAGCTCCACAAGCTCCAAAGCCCCGGCATTGACGACGGATGCGAGATCGAACGCGCTGATCTGCCATTCGTCCTGCAGACGTGCCCGCTTGAGCTTGGGGAGCTCGGGCAGTGTGGAGCGCAGCTCCTCGATCCATTCCAGACTCGGAGCCACGGGCACCAGGTCAGGCTCGGGGAAATAGCGGTAATCCTCTGCCTGCTCCTTGGACCGTCCGCTCGTTGACCTTCCGGTGTCCTCGTGGAAGTGACGCGTCTCTTGGATCACGCGACCACCCGTGCTGAGTACCTCCGCCTGGCGCTCGATCTCTGAGCGCACTGCGCGCTCGACACTGCGTAAGGAGTTGACGTTCTTGGTCTCACTGCGCGTGCCCCACGGGTCGCCCGCTTTGTTGAGCGAGAGGTTGACGTCGCACCGCAGCGAACCCTCCTCCATGCGCACGTCGCTGACACCGAGCGAGCGCAGCACGTCGCGCAGCTCGGTGACATAGGCCTTGGCGACTTCAGGCGCAAGCGCACCGGTACCGGCCACCGGCTTGGTGACGATCTCGATCAGCGGGATACCAGCCCGGTTGTAGTCGACGAGCGAGTAGTCGGCACCGTGGATACGACCGGTGGCACCACCGGTGTGCGTGAGCTTGCCGGTGTCTTCCTCCATGTGCACGCGCTCGATCTCTACGCGGAACTCGCGAGGGCCTTCATCGGTCTCAACGGTGACATCGAGATAGCCGTTGGAGCAAAGTGGCTCGTCGTACTGCGAGACCTGATAGTCCTTGGGCATGTCGGGATAGAAGTAATTCTTGCGAGCGAAGCGGCACCAGCTGGCGATGCTGCAGTTGAGCGCGAGGCCGATGCGGATGGTGGATTCGACAGCAACACGATTCACCACCGGCATAGATCCGGGCAGGCCCAGACACGTGGGACACACCTGCGTGTTGGCGTCGCTACCGAATGACGTCGAGCAGGCACAAAACATCTTGGAGTTGGTACCGAGCTCGACGTGCGTCTCAAGACCGAGCACCGGCTCGAAGAGGGAAATCGCCTGCTCATACGGCATGAATTCGTCGGTGCTCATAGCGCCGGAGCCTCCTCAATGAACAGGTGACCGATGCGATCGACGAGCGCGCCTTCGAGGGCCGCGCCAACGTTGTAAAGGCGGTCATCGCCCATGGGCGGCGCAATGATCTGGAGGCCGACGGGCAGGCCGTCTTCGGGAGCAAGGCCCACCGGCAGGGACATGGCTGCATTGCCGGCGAGGTTGATCGGAATTGTGGCGACGTCGTTGAGGTACATCGCCAACGGGTCGTCGACCTTCTCGCCGAGCCGGAAGGCGGTGGTGGGGGTGGCCGGTGAGACCAGGACGTCGACCTCG
>JBAWXR010000307.1:0-1768 GCA_037143955.1 Actinomycetes bacterium | reverse complement strand
ACAAGCTCCGCGACAAGATCACCAGCGCCCGCGGCCTTGAGGCGTTGTCGAAGATCGACCGAGGACAGGTCAGCTACTACTGCCCGAAGATCACATGGAAAGAGAAATGGGTGCGCAAGCGGGCCGTCGAAGCGACCGAACTGAATAAGATCGGCAAGATCGACACCCCGCTGGGCCCCTGTCCCGCGCTCGCCGGAAGCCGCAATTGGATCAGAAACGGTTGCAAGCAGCAGCAGGAGGGCAAGCACGCGTTCACCCTTGAACTCGAATGGCTCAGTTCCAACGAAGAAGGATGGGATTCTCAAATCTACGCCGTCGCATGAAACTGCCCCCAAAAAAGAAGCCGGGCGATCCCATCCTGGCCGCGGACTGGAACCTGATGCTTGAGGCCATTGCGGCCCGCACCCCGTGTTCCGGCTCGGGCCTGGCCCTCAATGCGTCGTCCGGCGGGTTCGCCTACTCGTTGCCGACGCCGCTCGGTCAGCTTCCCAAGGGCCAGCCGCCGTTCTCCGTCATTGCCATTGAGAAGAGCGAGAGCAGTCACTACCTCGTGACGATGCAGCAGGGCTGGGTGATCGAGCGCAACCCGCCGACCGCCAGCCACCCTGCCGTGATCCTCCACATGCCGCAGTATGGCGGCACGTCCCTCGATACGATTCCGAGGCCGCAACTGCACGTCGGGGTGAACGAGATCGCATGGTGTCGCTACAAGTGCAATCCTGCCGGCCTGATCAACTACACGCCCGAGATCGTCGTTGTGGCCGCCGACCAGCCGGGGGCGCACTACTATCCGACCGACCCCGAGGGATCCGGCGGCGACGGCGATTACTACGTCAAGTTGTTCAAGCTCGTGATGGACGGGGACTTCCCCGCGATCTATGTCTATCAGCAGAGCGACATTGAGCACTGGGCGCAACTTTGGACTGGTGAGAACGTCGGCTACGGGGTGGAGATCTACAAGGAGCACGAGGAAAGCGTGAACATCTACAAGTTCCGCCGCGTGGACGGTCGTGGCTCCTATATCTCCGATATGCCCGACGCTTACACGACCGAGCAGATCCATCTGGTGAAGGACAACGAGACCGCCCGTGTGATAGGCAACGGCAGGACCGGCTCGCGCACTTGGCGGGACTGCGACAACAACGACGTTTTCAAGATCGAGTGGAACGACGGCCTGGTCACATCCGAGGGCCACCTGTATATGTTGTGCGGGTGCGACGGGCACTCCAACAATTCCAGCAACAACGCCTGATGAAAGTCGCGGTTCTCATGTCCGACGCCGTCGGATATTGCAGTTCGCTGATGAGCTTGACCGTTGGCTCGCAACCGTCTTGCACCTACTTCAACCTCTACTCGTGCGGTTCCATTTCGACCCTCAATTTGACCGGGATCGCAACAGCGATGTATAACTTCGTCGTGAGCTACTGTGGGATGCTGACCGCCGGACTGACGATCAAAACCGGCACGGTGATGCAGAACTCATATTCCTATCTCGACCTGCGCTATAACAGCCTGACCACGGCCTGCATCAATTCGATCTTCACCGCCCTTGGTTCCACTGCGCTGTCTCCCACCATTCAACTGGACGGCAATCCCGGTGAAGCGTCCAGCAACGTGAGCATCGCGACCGGCAAGGGATGGAGCGAAACCCCAGGAGGAAGCGTCTAACCTATGATTGTCAAACTGCCCAACAGAGAAGCGTTAGCCTTTGCCCCGAGTCCGATTACTCTTGCGATCTGCCGTGGCATCATCGAAACCTACTATTCAG
>JBAWXR010000306.1:0-1798 GCA_037143955.1 Actinomycetes bacterium | reverse complement strand
GCCTTGGCCTGCTTGTTCATCTCGAACAGATCGGCCTGCATCTGCGTGCGGGCGTCCGCTTCGGTGAGGTCGCCCTGAGCGACTGCGCCACCGGCGTACTGGCTGTTGAGCAAGTCGACCTTGAAGTAGGCCTCGCAGGACGACCCTGCGGCATCAACCGGGGCGAGGTCGGAGGCGCCGGCGGAGTCCGACGGCACAGCGGAGTCCGACATCGAGGGAACCGCTGAGGCTGAAGCAGACCCGGCATCGGACGCACCGGCGTCGGAGGACCCAGAGCATGCGGCAAGCGAGAGCGTGGCAGCGATCGCCAAGGCGGCGAAAGCAGCCGCAGCGCGGGTGGGCCTGGTAACCATGGAATCCTCCGTCGGCCTGGACTGCCCCCATCGTAGGTCACGGATCGATCACAGGACAGATCTGTGCCAAGGGCGCGCCAGCACATGCCACCATGTCCCATGCCCGCTGATCTGACCCCGAGCGTCCTCATTACTGATCCGGACTGCGAACTGGGTCAGTACGTGGCGCTTCGCTTCGCGCGCGAGGGATGGTTCGTCATGGGTTGTGGACGAGACCGCGAGGTTGCCCGGTTCACCAAGGTCCAGCTGGTGACCGAGCTTGAGCACCCGGAAGATTGTCTGCGCACCCTTGCTCAGGCCGCTCAGCGCGCCAACGGACTTGATGTGGTGGTGGACCTGCGTGACGCCTCCCTGCTGGGTGATGCGGCTGTCCCGGTGGTCCAAGCCGTATCCGGCACTGTGGTGCGCATTCCCGAAGCTCCCGGCACCACCGACGAGCTGATCGCACGCGCGGCGCTTGCGTGGCTGCAGGCCAAGCCGCACGGGTGGCAGCGTGTCGACCACCACTCTCACTAGGACGCATATGTCGAATCAACTTCTCGGCCGTCGAGCCATCATTACCGGCGCCTCGCGTGGCATCGGACGCGAGATCGCGGTGCGTTTCGCACGCGCGGGCGCCGATGTGGTCGTCACGGCACGGTCAGCCGATGCTCTCGCCGAGGTTGCTGCTGAGATTGAGGCGCTCGGACGTCGCTGCATCGTGGTCGCGGTTGACGTCACCACTGACGGTGCGGCAGACGCCATCGTGTCGGCGGCGATTGACGGGCTCGGTGGTCTGGACATCCTCGTCAACAATGCCGGTGGCAATTCTTTCTCAGTTCCGC
Organism: Actinomycetes bacterium; assembly: GCA_037143955.1. Lineage (GTDB taxonomy): Bacteria > Actinomycetota > Actinomycetes > S36-B12 > S36-B12 > JBAWXR01. Next base: position 621 of record JBAWXR010000306.1, on the reverse strand, counting down.
TGTCAAGCATGCGTGCAGCAGGGTGGCAGAAGACCTTGCGCCTGAATCTCGACGCCGCCGTGGAGTTGCTGCAGGCCTGTTTGCCATCGCTCGTGGCAAGTGGACATGGGTCCGCCATCAATGTGTCGTCCGTGCTGGGACTTCGTGGCTCGCCAAACATGTCGCACTACGGCGCCGCCAAGGCCGCCATCATCTCTGTCACCCAGAGTGTCGCGATTGAGATGGCGACCCAGGGCGTGCGCGTGAACGCACTCGTACCGGGCTGGGTCGAGACTGACCTCACCGACTATCTGCGTGACGATGGCGAGGTCGAAACCAATCTGCTCAAAGACGTGCCGATGGGTCGATGGGGAACGCCGGCAGAGATGGCCGAAGGAGCCCTGTTCCTGGCAAGCGACGCATCAAGTTTCATGACCGGGCAGGTCCTCATCCTTGATGGGGGCTTGAGCGCTCGTCCGTAGGCTGACGCCATGCGTTCGCTTACCTGCTCGTCCTGCGAGGCTTCGGCCGTCGATCGAGGTGCGCACCTGTTGACGTGGGCACCGACCGGACATCAGCCGGTCGTGTGGCTCAGTGCCCGGCCCGATGTGGAACCTGCTGCGTCTGTGCACAGTGGCGTGC
>JBAWXR010000305.1:0-1799 GCA_037143955.1 Actinomycetes bacterium | reverse complement strand
GCCATCACACCGGCCTGCGCGTTTGTTGCCCCCTGGGGTGCGATCGCGATAGGCGCCATCGCTGGCATCATCTGCGCGTTCGCTGTGACCTTGAAGTACAAGTTGGGTTACGACGATTCGCTCGATGTGGTGGGCGTTCACATGGTCGGTGGCATCGTGGGCTGTCTGCTCATCGGATTCTTCGCCACCACAGGCGTCAATTCGCTGGGCAAGGATGGGCTCTTCTACGGCGGTGACTGGGGTGTTTTGGGTACTCAGGCCATCGGTGCGGGTGCTGTTCTGGCATATTCCTTCGTCGTCACGTTGATCCTGGCAGTGATCTTGAAGTTCACGGTCAAGCTCCGCGTCAGTCAGGACGATGAAGTGTCAGGCATTGACCTCGCAGTGCATGCGGAGTCGGCGTACGAGTTCGGTGACACGGGCGGCGGCGGCATCTTCGCGGGAATCGGACATGCTGGTCGCACGAAGGCGGAGGAGTAGTCATGAAGTTGATTACCGCAATCATCAAGCCGTTCAAGCTTGAGGACGTCAAGAACGCTCTTGAGGGTCGAGGAGTGCACGGGTTGACCGTGTCCGAGGCCTCAGGCTTCGGTCGTCAGCGCGGACACACTGAGGTGTATCGCGGTGCTGAGTACACCGTGGACCTCGTTCCCAAGGTGCGTCTGGAGGTTGTCGTCGACGACGAGGCTGCCGAAGGCGTCGTGGAAGCCATCGTCGGTGCTGCGCAGACCGGCAAGATCGGTGACGGCAAAGTCTGGGTGAGTCCGGTGGAAACCGTTGTCCGGGTACGTACCGGAGAGCGGGGAAGTTCGGCTCTGTAGTGATGGATTTCGCGTCGGTTCGATCCGACCTTGCGCGCCGCCCCGGGCTCGATGGCCCGGGGCGACGTGCTGCGATGACAGCGTCGGCCGATGAGTGGCTGCGCGAACTCTTCGAGGTTGCCGTAGGCAACTCGTCCGCCGCGTTCTGTCTCGTTGCCGTCGGAAGCTACGGGCGTGGCGATCTCGCGCTCGGAAGCGATCTCGACCTCGTGCTGGTGCACCGAGCCGGTGCTGCGGAGGCGACTCGTGTTGCCGATCTCCTGTGGTACCCGGTGTGGGACTCCGGTGTGCGGCTGGATCACAGCGTCCGCACCGTCGCCGAGGCACGACGCATGGCCAGCGATGACCTCACGGTCCTGCTCGGCATGGTCGATTCGCGCGTCGTGGCAGGTGACCCGGAACTTGCGGCGGGTCTCTCGCAGGCAGTGCTCAGTGACTGGCGAGCCATGGCACCTAAGCGACTTCCCGAGTTGAAGGCGATGGTGGATGCCAGGCGCTCGCGACTGGGGGAGGCGTCTCAGTTGCTTGAGCCGGACATTAAGGAGTGCTACGGCGGACTGCGCGATGCGTCAGTACTCCGTGGAATTGCCGCCTCGTGGGTCACCGACATTCCGCATTCGGGCTGGGAGGAGTCGGTGACTTTCCTCCTTGACGTCAGGGATGCGCTGCATCTGACCGCCGGACGTCCCACAGATCGCCTACTGATGCAGGAACAGGACGGCGTCGCCGCTGAATTGGGCTTTGCCGATGCGGACGCGCTACTGCGTGCGGTCTACGAAGCTGCACGCGATATCGCTTATGCGTCAGATGTCACCTGGCATCGAGTCGAGCGACTGGGCCGTAGGCAACCTCGACTCTCTTTCCGACCTATTAGTCGCGGTGGCGCGGCAACACGACTGCCGCTAGCCGAGGGTGTGGTGGTGCAGGACGGCGAGGTGGTCCTCGCGCTCGATGCGCACCCCGATCGAGACCCTGGTC
>JBAWXR010000304.1:0-1821 GCA_037143955.1 Actinomycetes bacterium | reverse complement strand
GACCAATTGGATCAGCATGATCACCGCGGTCTCGGGCGTGAGCTCTCGAGCGGTACAGTGTCGCGCGAAGTCCCCGAGCAGGTTGTCGCCGGGATCCTTACGGGCCGCGAAGAACTGCTCAGCGAGATAACCGGCGAGTTCGGTGGCGGCGGCGATCGCCGTCTGCAGCTGATCGGGCGTGATTGCCCCGTCCAGCATCTGGGCGGTGGCGTAGGCGCCAGTCACCAGCCATTCCATATCCACCGGCGGCAGTCCGATCAGTCTGCTCACCAGCGTCATCGGTAGACGATTCGCCATCGCGGCCACCCAGTCGATAGATCCGTCTGCCCCCAGGCCTTCACGCCAGAGCCTCGCGGCGGTCTCGGTCACCAGTGGTTCGAGGGCCCGGATCCGCCGGGCCACCAGGGTCGGCAGAACCATCTTGCGATGGATGGCGTGCACGGGGTCATCTGCGGTGCCCAACACATGTCCAGGATCGCCCGGAGGAGCCATGATGAACTCGCTGACGCCGCCGTCGGGGTCCAGAACCATCGATGCGGTCAGGTTCGATGAGAAGTCTCGTGGGCGCATCACCGCCTCGTTGACGAGTTCCCACGTCGATACCAGGTAGAAATTCGAATCCTCGACGCGGTGCACCGGATCGGTCTCACGGAGTTGCGCATAGAACGGATACGGGTCGTCGAGTACCAGCATGAATAGCAGCCTGAACTGCATAAACACCTCAGGTCAAGATACCCCGCGCAAGTTGATACGGCCAACCACCCGGCCCCGACTGCCGCTGTCTCAGGCAGGCCCCTCACCAGGACAGATCGTGAGTCAAAAGCAAGATTTCGTCTCATACTGAGAAAGTGAAAAGCAACGACTGGCTCGCCGGCGGTGACCGCCACGAGTTGGCAGCCGAGCGGATCTACGCCGCAGCGGCGAGCCTGATCGCCCGACGGGGACTCGATCGTTTCGACCTCGACTCACTCGCCCAGGCCGCACATTGCTCGCGCGCGACGATCTATCGGCACGCCGGTGGCAAGACGCAGATCCGCGATGAAGTCCTGGCGCGCTCGGCGAGACGAATCAATAGCGCCGTCATGAAAGCATCGGAGGGATCGACGGGGGGTGATCGTGTTGTCGAAGCCGTCACCGCCGCGCTTCGAGAAATCCGCTCCGACCCCGTCGCATCACAGGTCTTCACTCCCGGCCGTCCGGGAAATGTGTCACTGCTGGCCGATTCCGGCATGCTGGCACGATTCGCCGCGGAGTCCGCCGGACTGAACCCCGACGACACGACGGCGTCTCAGTGGATCAACCGAGTGACGCTATCTCTATTATTCTGGCCCGGCCACGACGAGGCCGCCGAGACGCGCATGCTGAGGTCGTTCGTCTCGCCGGCCTTTCGAGACTAGACCTGAGCGGACTCCTCAGCCTGCCGTAGCAGATTCTCCTCGACCTCGACACTCCACTTCTCATTGGCCTTGGTGGTGTCGACCTCGAGCTCGAAGCGGTCAGTCATATCGGGTTCGATATCGGCGACGTCGACGTAGAACTGCTGATACCAGCGACGCATCTGATAGACCGCGCCGTCCTCCTCAACCAGCAGTGGATTGTCGATGCGGGTCTTGTGCTTCCAGATCTCGACGTCCTGTAGGAAGCCCTTGCTGACGCCGACAACCATTGCCTCGGAAAGCTTCTCCGACATGGCGTCATCCATACCCTTGGGCTTTTCGACGATCACGCCCCACTGCAACATGAACGAGTCCTGGTTCACCGGGTAGTGGCAGTTGATCAGGATCGACTCGGACTTGAATCCGCTGTAGTTGCTGTGCAGCC
>JBAWXR010000303.1:0-1828 GCA_037143955.1 Actinomycetes bacterium | reverse complement strand
CTTCATCGAGAAGGACTCATCGATCAATTGATCGATGAGTCCTTCTCGATGAAGGTATCGGTCCTGACGATGTAGGCCTCAGGCTGGTAGTAGTCGTAGTACGAGACAAAGAACTCAACCCTGTTCTCCGGCAAGATCTCACGCAGCTCAGAGGCCAGTTGGGCCGCAAGCGACTTGTTTGGTTCGATAATCAGCGTCGGTCGCTGCGCCCGCTCGATCATCCATGCGATCGTGGCGGTCTTGCCACTCCCGGTGATTCCCTCGAGCGTCTGAAAACGGAGTCCATCAGCCACGCCCTCAGCGAGTTGCTCGATGGCTACCGGCTGGTCACCGGCCGGACTGAAGGGCGAGACAACTTTGAAGTCCGTCACCGTCGACGACCGTGGTGATCAGCCATGAGGTCGGACGTCGTTGATCCACGACCACAGTGCATCGACGGCGACGCCCAGCTCATCGAGTCCCGCGTCGTTTACCAGCACGTAATCAGCTTCGGCCACTCGCTCCTCTCGGGAGATCTGGGCGGCAATGCGAGCTCGGGCATCAGCTTCCGGGAATGCTCGATAGCGAATCAAGCGTTCCACGGCGACCTCGATAGGGCAATCGACCACCACCACCTGATCAATGACCATCGTCTCTCGATGGATCGGACGAAGCAACGGGATCGCTAGGACGACCAAGGCGTCGGTTTCAGCCAATGAGCGCTGTCGCTCGATCATCTCGATCCCGATTGCTGGATGCGTGATGGCGTTGAGGGCTGCCACTGATGCTTCGTCTACAAAGGCCACGTCGGCGAGCGCCTGACGCTCGATGGTCAGATCGGCCGCAAGAATGCCTGTTCCGAACCGTTCTACCAATGGTCCATAGGCTGGCCCTCCTGGGACCACTACGGCTCTTGCCACTTCGTCCGCATCGATCAGCCACGCTCCGCGCTCCACGAGCAGGTCAGCGACTGCCGATTTGCCTGACCCAATGCCGCCCGTGAGGCCGATGCTGAACATCAGCGACGACGAGGCTTGCGTGCCACCGCAAAGAGCACCAGCGTGGTCTCATCGATCTGTTCAGTGACCGACCAGTCGTCGATGGTGATGCCCTTGGTGCCACCGGAGTCGCCCCGAGCAATCAACTTGTAGGCGATCGGCAGCAACCGGGTATAGGCCGCCACGTACCACGACTGAGGGATTTTGTGACGCAGGTCGAACACGTCGAAAGCCAGGACCTTCCGAGCCTTCGCCCGGCGCTCGGCAAAGTCCGCCTTCACCCAATCGACGGCATCCACTCCTCCGAGCCAGACCTCTTCGAAATGCTCTTCGAGCATGGTGCGCAGCTCCGCAGCATCGAACAGGTGGAGGTGGAAGGGGTTTTCAAAGTCTGCTGGCTCATTCGGAGTCAACACATAGACGGCGCCGTCATCGGCGACGACTCGAGCCATCTCGGCCACATGGAGGGCCGGTTCATGGAAGTGCTCGATCAAGTGAGACGAGCACACCGACTGGAATGACCCTGCGGAAAAGCCGAGCTTGAACGCATCCATCTGCGCCACCTCGAAGGATTCACCACCAAATTTGCTGCGGGCGAATTCCACGGCGTCCGCGGAGTAGTCCACACCGATCACTGGTCGATGCGGTGCAGCAAGTGTGATCGACTCGAATCCTTGTCCACAGCCAACATCGAGCAGCGGACCAGGCCCCAACTTCTCTCGAACGGCTCGATAGCCAGCGGCGTGGAGGGTCAGCAGCGAATCAGGAGTGACGCCCTGCTGGGGTCGCTCACCGGTCAAACGTGCGTTCTCAGACATCGTCAGGGCCTCCCGAGCCCTCAGCGCGGCCCC
>JBAWXR010000302.1:0-1841 GCA_037143955.1 Actinomycetes bacterium | reverse complement strand
CTCCTCAACCGAGAACGAGTAGTCACGCTCGTTGACCCAGTCACCGCGGAGCTCCTCCTCTACAAGCGCGCGCAGCCCGTCGGCGCCGATCTGATCGACCAGCACCTTGATGCGCGCACGCGCACGGTTCTTGCGCAGTTCGTCGCGGCTGTCGTACACGCGCAGGACTGCCTCGGTCACCTTGAGGTATTCGCCATTGTCGGCCTCGAGGAAGTCGAAGACGACCGGGGCGACGCGGGGCATGATGGACGTGCCGCCGCCGATGCGCATTTCGAAACCACGCACGGGCGTGCCGTCGATCACCCGGACGCGCGGGATGAACCCGCCGTCGTGAATGCCCGTGATGACGAGGTCGGCATCGGTTGCCGCGAACGCCGTCTTGAACTTGCGCGGCATCAGCTGGCCGACGTCCTTGCGCACGAAGTAGCGCGCATACGCAGCCGCATATGGCGTGGGGTCGAACAGTTCGTCGGGCGAGACCCCCGCGCGGGGATCGCCCGTGACATTGCGCACGGTGTTGCCGCAGCCCTCGCGTGAGCTCAGCCCGAACTCACCTAGGTCGCGCATCAGCGGGGTGAGGTCGACGAGCGGGAGGTGGTGCACCTGAATGCACTGACGGGTGGTGATGTGCCCCTTCTTGAGGGGCGCGTAACGCTCGATCACATCGGCGAATGCGTCAAGCTGATCGGGTGTGATGCCGCCGAACGGAACCTTCACCCGGATCATCTGCACATCGGGCTGCCGCTGGCCGTAGATGCCCTGGGGGCGCAGCACGCCATCGAACTCCTCCACAGGCATGTCGCCGCGCATGAACCGCGCAGCGGCGGTGTCGAAGTCGGCGAACTCCTCCTCGAGCACGGGAATGACGTGCCCCGGCACGTAATCGTGCTGCTCGGGGTTTTCAAGGGTGCCGGTGCGGCTCCCTGCGACCTCACCACCAGGCGACTGTTCCTCGGCCACGCGATCTGCTCCTCGGTAACGACACTCGTTGCGACGGATCGGAACCATACACCACCAAACCACTAGGGATAGATGTGATTAGCAAGGGACACGTTCAGGCCGCGAGCGGGCACGCCGAATTGCGGGGCCGGGAAGGCCCCGTTTCCCCGCAAATATCCCTCTGGCAGCGGCATACAGCGCCCGCCGCCACGGCGTACCGCAACGCCCTAGATGCCGGCGCCGTCCACGTGGCCCATCGGGTTCATGGTGAACAGGGTGTCCGAGCGCAGACCGACGCGAAGCGTCTCGAGGGGAATGACCTCATCGGGCGGGATGTTGCCCAGGTTCACGTTGGTACCGAAGGTCCTGATGAACCATGTCTGCTGCGCCTTCTGCGGTGCCTCGAACAGCAGGCGGTGTACGTCAATGGCGTGCACGATCTCGTCAATCAGACCCATGCGCACCTCGCCATCGCCGCGGAACACGCCGGCGGTGCCGCTCTCGCGGGCCTCGGTGATGACCTTCCAGGCACCCGCCCGGAGTTCGGCCTCGATCATGTCCACCCAGCGATACGGGGCAATGACCACGTCGTTGTCCTTCGACCCCACCTCTGACAGCACCGTGAAGTCCTGAGCCAGGTCGGCAATGAACTCAACCTTGCGCTCGTGCGGCAGCGTCACCGTGCCGTCCGACACCTCTACGTGCCGAAGCCCCAACTGCATGACCCACTCGCGCCACTGCTCCAGCTTGTTCTGGACGTAACAGACCTCCCAGAACGTTCCGCCCAGCACCACCGCGATTCCGGCGGCCTCATAGATTGCGATCTTCTCAGGCAGGTTGCGCGACACGTAGCCGGTGCCCCACCCGAGTTTGAGGATGTCGATGTACTCACCCGATGTGGC
>JBAWXR010000301.1:0-1842 GCA_037143955.1 Actinomycetes bacterium | reverse complement strand
GCTCCCGACTCGGAAGGACGGTGGTATTCCGGACGCCTCGTCACCATCGTCCATCTCCGGCCCGAGAGGACCAGCGGCACCCAGAACGGAGTCGAGCACCACATGCGCGTGGAGGTCGATCATTCGGTCGAACCTGCGACGTCGGCACTGAGCGCGGTCAACGGGCGAACACAAGCGGGTAGCGCAGCCAGTAGCCGCGTTCGGACTCGGGATCGAGTTCGGGTTGGTCCTCTGGGTCTCGACACCCACCGGCTTCCAGCACGGCCCGTACCGCCACCGGGACCAATCCGTAGAGATGATCCTCGCCAGGAATGCCGTTGATGCTGGCCGTGCCGGCCGCCAACTCCTGGCCGATGCAGGCATGCATGCCCAGCCCGAAACTGAGCCCCCACGGGCCCACGCCCTCTGGGAGTTTCCGGCTCGGATCGAAGGTCTCAGCCCGGGCACCGAAAATCGCGGGGTCACGGTTGGCCGCCATCAGGTCGATGATCACCTTGTCACCCAGCTCTATGCGCTGCCCACCCTTGAGTTCGATGTCGTCGAGCGCCCAACGAATGGCAACCGGACTGGACGGGTGGAGGCGGATGGTTTCATGCACGCAGCGCTGGAGGAAGTACACGTCGTCACGAGCGCGCTCGGCATCGGCCGGTGCAGAGGTAGCCATATCGAAGATGGCGTCGAGGGTCCGCACGAATGCAGTCGCCGATGTGTGTGCCCCTGCGAGCAGGTAGAAGCAGGTTTCGTGCAGCACTACTTCGTGGGTCAGGTTGAGATCGTCCTGATTGCGAAGCAACACCGTAAGTACATCACGTGGTAGTTCGGCCTCATCGATGTCGCCGGCATCGAAGCGGGCGATCTCGGCTCTGCGCCGGGCGATCGACGGACGCAGAAATTCAGCATCAAAATCGTCGAGCGCGCCGGCCACTGCGGCTCGCTTGGCATCTCGGTCACCGGAATAGTGAGCGAGCGTGGCGCCCTCGATGAACCGCATGAGATACGCGTAGAGGCGAAACGACTCCTCGGCAGAACCGCTAGGGCGGTCGACTCCCGCAGTGAACGCAGCAAGGTTCATCATCATCTGGTGGCTCAGGCTCACCAGTTCGGCACGTCCGGTGGCGATATGTGGTGCGATCGCGTCATCGACGATCGGCGGGAAGAGTTCGCGCTCGTAGCTGGCGTGAGTCGATCGCAGGAAGAGACGATTCTCCAATCGCCGACGAGCACGGTGATCGTCGCCGTGCAAATTCACGAGGACATCAGCCATCACGACCTCGCCTTCGTCGTAGAGGGCCTGGCGCAGCTGCTTCTGGCGGAACGCGTCGCGCGCGTCCTCGTAGTTGGACAAGGTCACCACTCGTGGCTGTTTCATTGTGAGCTACTCCTAAATGCTGACGTCATGAATCGCTCGATGGATCCGTCGACGCCCAGTTGGCTGACCGTTGGAGGATGGAGCGATGGGTCGGCTGCATGATCGATTCGAGACCATGACCCAACAAGTCCGTCACGACTCGACCCGTGCCGAGCTCGCGGGCCCAGAGCAGTGGACGATCGCGATTGCCACGCCGGCTCGAGAGGAGCGGAATGATCGACGGGCTGACATCGAGGCTCTCGTAGATCTCGTCGAACACCGAGAAGTCGTCCAATCCTTCCGTGACGATGTGGTGGTGTCCGGCTGGAGTGACGGTTACAGCCGTGTGTTCAGGAGGCGCGTGGAACGAGCGGTCCCAATTCCACGCGGCCCCGCATAGTCCCCGCCAGGTTGGTTCGGCGTCGAAGCTTATGACAGCGGTGTGGAGGGCGAGCAGTCCACCTCCTGTCTCGACGAAGCGCTCCAGCACAGTG
>JBAWXR010000300.1:0-1851 GCA_037143955.1 Actinomycetes bacterium | reverse complement strand
ACCCTGGCGTGCCTGATGAGTGGTTGACACGACGTGGGCCTGCCAGTCGTTGATCCCTGCCGCTGCAAAGGCGCGCTGGAGGAAGAACGAGAGGCGATGAGAGATCTCCGTCGCGAGGACGTAGTCGTGAGGCACATCGGCCCGCAACATGAGTTGCATACCCGTGACGTAGTCCGGGGCCCAGCCCCAGTCACGGGCTCCCTCGATGTCGCCTAGCTCAACGACATCCTGCAAACCATGCGCGATCCGAGCGACCGCAATGGAGATTTTGCGCGTGACGAAATGCTCACCACGTAGCGGTGACTCATGGTTGTACAAGATCGCGCTGACTGCATGTATGCCTTGATCACGCGCTTTATCCACAAGGTCCATGGCGTCAACCTTGGATTTGGCGTAAGGGCTGACCGGTGCGCGCCATGTGCGCTCGTTCTGCGGGATCGTGTCAGCTCCTTCGAAGATCAGAGCAGACGAAGCCTGCACAAGGCGAGTTCCCTCGCGTCGACGTGCCGCATCCAAGAGTGCGGCCACGGCATCGACGTTGATCGCTCGCACCTCTTCTTCGTGCTCCCACGACAGGCTTGGTGCAGTGAACCCACCCAGGTTGTAGATCTCATCGGCGCCAACGTCAGCAGCAGCCGAACGCAGTGCCGATGCGTCGGTCATATCGACCTCGAGGATCTCCAATGCCGGCACATAGCGCAGGAGCAGCGACGTGTCCGTCCCCGGCTTAACCAGCCCAACGACGTGCGCACCTTCGCGTGCAAGACGCGTGGACAAGATCGTTCCGTCCTGCCCGGCCGCGCCGGTGACGAGTGCGCGAGTCATGGCGTGAGTACTTAGAACTTGCCCTCGGGGGCACCGTCTAGTCGAGCGATGTCGGCGTCGACCATGATGCGTGCGAGTTCGGGTGGCAGCACCTTGGCTTCCCAGCCCAGCTTGGACTTCGCCTTGCCAGCATCTCCAATGAGCTCATCGACCTCGGTGGGGCGCAGGAACTTGGGATCGAACTTGACGTAGTCCTCCCACTTCAGGCCCACATGCTCGAACGAGAGCGTTAAGAAGTCACGGATCGTGTAGGCGGTACCGGTGGCGAGAACGAAGTCCTCGGGCTCGTCGGCCTGCAGCATGCGCCACATGCCGTCGGTGTACTCGGGCGCGTAGCCCCAGTCGCGGATGGAGTCGAGATTGCCCATCCACAGTTCTTTTTGGTTGCCCTTGACGATGTTGGCCACCGCAAGCGTGATCTTGCGCGTCACGAACGTCTCTCCGCGACGCGGTGACTCGTGATTGAACAGCTGACCGTTGACCGCGAACATGTCGTAGGCCTCGCGGTAGTTCTTGGTGATCCAGTACGAGTAGACCTTGGCAGCGCCATAAGGACTGCGCGGGTAGAAGGGGGTGTCCTCGTTCTGCGGCGGCGGGCTGGCGCCGAACATCTCGCTCGTGCTGGCCTGGTAGAAGCGGATCGAGGTGTCGCACGAGCGGATTGCCTCGAGCAGGTTGAGTGTGGAGACACCGGTCGCTTGGGCGGTGTAGCCGGGCTCGTCGAAGGAGACGCGCACGTGCGACTGTGCCGCGAGGTTGTAGACCTCGTGCGGATGAATTTCATGGATGAGTTGAGACATACGAGCGGCATCGGTGACATCGCCGTAGTGGAGGTGCAGGTTGCGCCCAGGCAGGTGGTCGTCGTGGTGAAGGTGGTCGATGCGGCTGCGGTTGAACGTGGAGGACCGGCGGACCACGCCGTGAACCTCATAGCCCTTTTCCAGGAGCTGCTGCGCCATGTAGGAGCCGTCCTGGCCCGTCACACCGGTGATGAGGGCGCGCTTCGCCTCAGCCAACTGATCCTCC
>JBAWXR010000299.1:0-1867 GCA_037143955.1 Actinomycetes bacterium | reverse complement strand
GGTCCTGACGTCGGTGGCGCTCTACGCGGGCTTCAAGCGCCGGGATTGGCTGTGAGTTCCGATGCTCAGAAATTCCGGCGAACCCGCCGGATCAGGCGTTCGGTCTTCCTGAAAACGGGTTCGCAGAGATGCCGTCGACACTGACGACCACGGCACCGGGCTTCAGCAACGGCGCGGCGAATTCGGTGATCTCCGGGATGAATTTACGACGCGCGCCGATCACGAAGATGTCGAGATCGGCATCGGGCAGGGTCTCGGGAGGAGTGATCTTCAATCGCGTGCCGTCCAATCGCGCGCCGTGTAGAGACTCCTCCTTATCTGTGACCCACACCAGGTTGCTGCGGCTTCGCGGAGAGAGTTTCACGAAGCGGTGCCCGCGTCCGTACACCCCCCAGAGCCCCACCCGTGCGTCGGGATTTCTGTTAAGGAGACGCTTGACCCACTCGGCGAGATTTCGGGCGTCATGGTCGGTATCCAGGTTGAGTTTGCTTTCCTCCATGAACGCATTCCAGAACGTCATGTGCGCCGCGGAACCCGGGATGGCCCGCTCGAGCACCAGATCCAGCCCCTTGTGTTCCTCGGAGAAGTAGAGCATTCGGAAGAAGAGCCGGCCTGCCATCGTGTAATAGCTGTCCCAGAGATGTCGCATCGCGTCGTCGGCGAATGGCGTCTCGTTCTCCAGCCAGTCGAAGAATTGGTGAGTGCCGAAGATCATGTTCTTGTAGGCGTAGTCGCCCCATTCCCAGCCGCTGATTCCCTGCATCGAGCACGGCTCGCCGATGAAGACCACCGGTTTGCCCGCGGACGGTCGCAGCGTGACGACGGCGTGTGGGAAGCAGTCGTCCATCAGCGTCGAGGAGCCGTCGAGGCTGTCGCTCGGATTCAGGCGGTCGCGGCCCGCGAGGAACAGTTCGCGATGCGCCGCGAAGCAGAAGATCCCGCTGAAAAGAGCAGACGGATTGCTGCCGGGCAGGAATGCAAGATCCTCGATGCGAGGCAGAAGCAACGTGTCGAATTGCGCGACCTGAACGTCCTTTGGCCGCAGCCGCCACCACAGTTTGGAATTCTTCTTGTGAATCAGCTCGTGTCGTCGCTTGACCTCCAGCCATCCGAAGTTGAGGTAGTGGTAAGCCACATCCGGGTGGGCCTTGAGAGACTCCACTACCCGGGTCACCGCGCCGCGGATGACCAGGTCGTCATCGCCCACGAGCCAGACAAACCGTCCTCGCGCCAGATCGCAGGTGACCCGCATGACGTTCGCGCAGAAGCCGGTGGTGCGATCGCTCCGTATCGACCGGACCCAGTCGCTATGGCGCTCGAGGACCCCGGGGGTGTCATCGGAGCTGCAGTTGTCCGACACCACCACCTCGACGGCGCCCCCGAGCGAGGCGACCTCGCCCTTCAGGCTGAACAGCTGATCCTCAAGTAGGGAGGCCCTATTCAGGGTGGGGATGCAGATGGACAGGATCGGACCGTCGTCGTTCGCGCGGGAAGTCATGGTGGTTGGGAACCTTGAGGATTTGGGCTTCGGTAACGCCCAAACGCTACCCGACGGAGCTGGTGAGCCCTCATGTCCGGGACGTCTACGTGATCCACGCCGCCACCAAGGCCGTCATCGACACCCTCTTCATCGGCCCGGCCACCTACGGCCCCGGCCAGCTCATCGGAATCGCGGTCAATCCCGGACCACCACGAACACCATCTATGTCGCCACCTACAACAACGGCAGGGCACTTTGTCGATCTACCCGGTCTGACCTACCGGATCACCCACCCGGCGGTGGGATCCATTGCGAGGCTCAGCACGTCGACGGCCTCGAAGGCGCTCAGTGGAATCGTGCTGAGCTCGCGCTGCGCGGTGAGGTAGC
>JBAWXR010000298.1:0-1906 GCA_037143955.1 Actinomycetes bacterium | reverse complement strand
TTCGGAAACGACGACGCGTTTCCGAGTCCGGAGGACGTTGACCAACTCGAAGCGATTCTCACCGGGCTGGGTAAGCCGCACGACCTGGTGCGGTTTGACAACGCGTCGCATGCTTTCTTTTTCGTGGATCGCGATTCGTACCGAGTGCATGCCGCTCTCGAGGGCTGGGAGCGAGTCTCCTCGTTCTACTCCGCTCACCTGGGGGCGTGAGCATGTGCACCTATCTGACCGTGCGGGCCGATGTGGAGGGTTCAGTCAAAGGTCCCAACGGGCCTTGGGTGCGAGCGCGTGAAGCGATCGTGTATTTCGATCACCCATCGCATGCCCTCGCAGAGCACACCGTCAACGTCGACTTCCCGGTCCCGGGAGCGCAGAATGGGGAGCGCGTCGCGCTGGAACTCACGGCACAAGCAGCGCGGGATCTCATCGCCGCCATGTCGGCGGTATTGGACTCTGCACCGGTCGCCTTGACGGGCTGAAGGCTAGGTCAGCCGATCGGCGAGTGAGGTCAGGTCTGAGTCACTGAGCCCCAAGCCCGAGCGAAGATACACATCGATGGTGCCGAAGTCGGCACGCACCGTGCTGAGGGCGATCTCAAGAAACTCCGGTCGAACCTCAAGAAATACGCGCATCGAGGCTGAATCGCCACCGCGAGCCTCGAAGTCGTCGAGCATGGACTGGTAGCGGCCCGGCACCACCGCATTGCTGGCCAAGTAGTCGTTCATCACGGTCTCGTCATCGACTCCGAGGTGCCACTGGATCAACGCGGCGGCCCAACCAGTGCGATCTTTACCCGCAGTGCAATGAAAGACGACCGGATGCGGGCTATGCGCAACGCCCGTGAGAAATGTTCGATAAGCCTCACGCGCAGAAGCCATGCGAACCACGTCTCGGTAGGTGTCCTCCATCATGCGCATGGACTGTCCGTCCCCGATGAGGCCATTGACGGTGGCGATGGGGTCACCCCCGCCGGCCACGACCGCCTTGCCCACAATGACGTCGTCGATGGCGGCAGCAGCACTGGCCGGTTGGTCCGCGAGGACATTGACGATGATCCGCGTCAGCCCGGGACCGAGGACGTCGGGAGCCTTGGTCATCTCGTTCAAGGTGCGCATGTCGTAGATGGTCTGGACACCCAGCGCCATAAGGGAATTCGTGGCGGACGGTGACAGTCGATCCAATTCGCCACTTCGGTAGATGGACCCGGGGCGAAGGGTAGTGCCGCTCAGCGGACGGAAATTGGGCGCGAACGCACGAATGTCGGCCATCGCGGTCGAATAACACACTCGTGGAGTGTAGGGGGGCAGGAGTGCGGACCCCGCGCACTGTCAGACCCCCCTCCTAACGTGCGGCTCATCGAAAGCGGCTCATAGAAAGCGGCTGATCCGCTGTCACGAATTGGACTGTTGTGGAGGGTGTCATGGAACTCGTGCTTCTGGGCTTTGTCGTTCTGTCGTGGTGGCTTTGGACCCGTCTGCGCCGCGTGATGGAGAGCTCTTCCCATGTTCTTGTGCGTCCGGTGACTCCGGGGCTGCTCATCTGTCATCAGGGTCCGTGGGGATATTGGCTCTCGGCCGATCGCCTGATGCGCGCTCCCATTCACGGTGGCGTGGCCGATTGGTCGCGTGCATTGGAGGTCGATCCCTTCGAGATCGACGTGCCGCCGGCCGAACTCATGGAGATCATTGACGCCTTGGAGCAGGCGCAGGCCCGTCACGGGAGTTAGCGGCGCAGTTCGGCGGTCTAGTGCGCGAGAGGTCAGGTCGCGCGCTTCTTGCTGGCTTCGCGCGGTAGTGCCCAAAACGCCGAGACCATGTCGGCATCGGCCTTGCCCTGCACACGCCCCATGTGGAGCCCGGCTGCTACGGATTGGGGCGACATCAAGAGCTCGAGATCAACAGTTTCG
>JBAWXR010000297.1:0-1908 GCA_037143955.1 Actinomycetes bacterium | reverse complement strand
ATGTCGAACAGCACCTTGGTGAAGAATCGCGAATAGAGCAGGTGCAGGATCGCGTGCGTGACGCCGCCGACGTACTGGTCGACCGGCAACCACTCGCGAACGATGGCCGGATCGAATGCGGCACCCGCGTTGCGCGGGTCCGCATAGCGCAGGTAGTACCAGGACGAGTCGACAAAGGTGTCCATGGTGTCGGTGTCGCGCAGAGCGGGACGACCGCACGATGGACACGCGGTGTTGACCCAGTCGGTGGCTGCGCCCAACGGCGAGGTGCCCTTGGGTGAGAGGTCAAGTCCCTGCGCGGACGGCAGTCGCACCGGTAGTTCATCCATCGGCACCGGCACTTCACCGCAGTGCTCGCAGTGAACGATCGGGATGGGGGTACCCCAGTAGCGCTGACGGGAGATCAGCCAATCGCGCAGTCGATAGTTGGTGGCGCGTTTGCCGGTGCCGCGCTGCTCCAGGACGGTGAGCATGGCGTCGA
This sequence comes from Actinomycetes bacterium, assembly GCA_037143955.1. Taxonomy (GTDB): domain Bacteria; phylum Actinomycetota; class Actinomycetes; order S36-B12; family S36-B12; genus JBAWXR01. Next base: position 1,427 of record JBAWXR010000297.1, on the reverse strand, counting down.
TCGCCTCGACCTTGCCTAGGCCGTCAAGCGGACCGGAGTTGACGTGCGGACCGTCGTCGGCAGTAGCGACACCCGTGACCGCAGGATCCTCACCAGCGTCAACAACCACCTGGATGGGTAGCCCGAATGCACGGGCGAAGTCGAGGTCGCGCTGATCGTGCGCGGGAACGGCCATGATCGCGCCAGTGCCGTAGTCGGCTAGCACATAGTCCGAGGCCCACACCTGAATGCGTTCACCGTTGACCGGGTTGATCGCGTAGCGCTGCAGGAATACGCCGGTCTTTTCGCGGGTGTTGTCGAGCCGGTCGACCTCCGAGGTCTGCTTGACCTTGTCGAGATAGGTCGCGAACTCGGCCTCCGCCGAAGTACCGGCAGCAAGTTCCGCGGCCAAGTCCGAATCTGCAGCCACGACAAAGAAGGTCGCACCGTAAAGCGTGTCGGGCCGTGTCGTATAAACGGTGACCGGCTCGTCGCGGCCCTCGATGACGAACTGCACCTCGGCGCCGCTGGACCGGCCGATCCAGTTGCGCTGCATGAGCAGCACCTTCTCGGGCCAATTGCCCTCGAGCTGCTTCATGTCGTCGAGCAGACGATCGGCGTAGTCGGTGATACGCAGGTACCACTGCGTCAGCTTCTTCTTGGTGACCGCGGTGTCGCAGCGCTCGCACAGGCCACCGACAACCTGCTCGTTAGCCAGCACGGTTTGGCAGTTGGGGCACCAGTTGACGGCGCTGGCGCGGCGGTACGCCAAGCCCCGGTTGAACATCTCGAGGAAGAACCACTGGTTCCAGTGGTAGTACTCCGGGTCGCAGGTGTTGAACACCCGATCCCAGTCAAAGGAGCACGCATAGCGGCGCATCGACGACTTCTGCTGCTCGATGTTGGCGTAGGTCCACGCCACCGGATCCTCACCGCGCTTGATCGCGGCGTTCTCGGCCGGCAGGCCGAACGCGTCCCACCCGATGGGGTGCATGACGTTGAAGCCGCGCTGGATCCAGTACCGAGCGACAACATCGCCGAGGGCGTACGCCTCCGCATGGCCCATATGAAGGTCACCCGACGGATACGGGAACATGTCGAGCACGTACTTGGTGGGCCGGGGGTCGTCGTCGCGTCCCGAGCGGAAGGGCTGCAGCTCATCCCACACCGGCAGCCAGCGGTCCTGGATGCGCTCGAAGTTGAAGGCATCGGCGTCGTCGGCCGGAATACCGGGGTCGGCGCTCGCGGAGTCAGGTGTGCCATTCATGAGAGGTCAAGACTAATCGCAGGCAGATGTTCACCCGTCGCCCCCGCCGCGTGAGGCCCAACTCCACATCCCTGTGATACTTCTAGGACATCCCCCTTCGAAAGGCTCCTCATCATGCGTCTGGCGTCCCTCGCAACCGTCCTCGCTGGCTCAGCGCTTCTGATCGGACTGGGCGCGCCCG
>JBAWXR010000296.1:0-1925 GCA_037143955.1 Actinomycetes bacterium | reverse complement strand
CGGCGGCCGCATTCGGGGGCGAGACGCTCAATGTCACGGAGGTCCAGACCTGGTCCGCCGCGGCGGCCGACGGGTCGCGCAGCGGCACCGTGGCGGTTGACTTCGGTGCGCCCATCACGTTCAAGGGCACAATGCAGCTCAGCCCCACGCCGGACGGCACTGTCGTATCCAGTCACGGTGACATCAAGGCCGGCATCCCATTCGTCGGCGGCATGATCGAAGCTGGAGCCGCTGATCAAACGCGCAAGTACCTCAAAGCCGAGGAGACCATCGGCCGGGAGTTCCTCGCGCGATAGGTCACCCGGCGATGCTGTCGGTCCAAGCTGACAGGCTCGTGCGCAAAGAGGTCTCAAGTACGTTCTGTCGTCGAGCCGCGACCATCACATTGGCGCCGATGGCCTCCAGGTCTTCAGAACCAGGGCCGACCATGCGCACGATGGCTCCGGTGGATTCCACCGCTGCACATTCACTGCGAGCCTGCTTGGTGACCTCACTTCGCCACTTCTGCTCAAGTTTGCGCAGCATTCCCGGACTTCGCTCCTGCGCTGCGGTGACCATAGGCGCGATGACATACACCTCGTCGAGTTTCATGTGAGTCAGTGCGTCCACTGACGTGGATGAGATCGTTCCTCCGTCGATGTACGTGCGACCGCTGATGGTGACCGGAGCGAACCATCCGGGGATCGCACACGATGCCATCACTGCTTCAGGCATTGACGCCACGGGCGCTCCCGCTCGGCCGAAGACCACCCGACGGCCAGATGCGTAATCCATCGCGACAATCCACGCTTCGGGGCGGTGCGGCCACGAGCGATCACCGGCGGCGTGAGCCACCAAGTCACCTATGCCGCCGAGTTCACGAGCGCCTGGCGGCAGCAGGGACGCGAGCACCGCTGTTGCAGGTACCTGCCCGGGGTGCTTGATGCTCTCACCCAGAAGCCGGGGAGAACCGGGAACAAAGACGCGGGGCATGGCCGGCTTGTGACCACCGGTGACGACTTCGGGATCAAATGCATACCCCGCCAGAGGCCCTTCAACGACGGATTCGTTGCCATACTGCTGGCGAAGTTGCGTGACCGTCACACCATGACTGCGCAGCGCAGCCAAAACAGATCCCGCAGACGTGCCCACGATCACGTCCACGTCGGCCGCCGAAAATCCGTAACGCTCCTCCATGGCATGCAAGGCGCCTACCGCCCAGGTGCCACCCAGCACACCGCCGCCACCGAGGACGAGGCCACGTCGCACGGTCATGCGCGCTCCTGAGGCACTGCGCGAAGGCGACGTCGTTCCTCGCACCTCTCGAGAAGTTCCATGCGGGCATCATGAAGGCAGGACACAAGCACGTCTAAATCAGGAAGAGCATCGCGATCGGCGAAAAGTCCGAGGTAAACGCCACCGTCGTAGGACGTCAGTCCGATGCTGAGGGCCTGCCCAATGCCGAGTGGTACGACCGGGTATGCCGCGGTCATGCGTGCACCGGCCGCATACAGCGGATGCTGTGGTCCGGGCACGTTGGTAATGACGAGGTTGTACACGCGCCGCGTGAGCGATGCACCCAGACGTGCACCGAGAGCGTGCAACGTTGGAGGCCCGAAGCCAGCGATGTCGGCGATGTTGCTCGCCCCGACGAAGTGGTCGTTCTCCTCGAGCTGGGCCATCTGGTAACTCACCTGCTGCACCCGCACGGCCGGATCCGGTTCGCCGACCGGTAGATCGACGATGGTGGCGGCCACCTTGCTACCCAGGGAGTCACCCTCATGCGTGGGAATCGCGATGCTGACGGGGAGCATGGCGCGCAGAACATCGCCTTGACTCACACCTTGCCCGCGCGCGAGCAGCCACGAACGCAACCCGCCAGAGAGCACCGCGAGGATGGCGTCGTTGACTGTGCCCCCCAACACGGTGCGAACCTGCTTCACATC
>JBAWXR010000295.1:0-1940 GCA_037143955.1 Actinomycetes bacterium | reverse complement strand
GCCTCCTCGCGGGCGGCCCAGCGGGACCATTGGTCTGCCATAGCCGCAGCAACCCCCGGAAGCGTCCTGCTGCGTTCCTTCCAGCGATCGGGCGATGGCCCAAGTCGATTCTGTCCTCTGGGGGTCTGGTTGGCGTACACGGGCTTGGCTGCCCCCGAATCACCTCAGCAGTTCGGGCAGCCGTACTTACCAAGCTCAGCAGGGAATCGATAACCGCAACGGCACCCGTACTCAGCGGCGGGAACAATGTCGGTCGGCACGAGCTTGGGAAGATGTTTGAGCCACAGGCAGGTCGCCTTCGCCTCCCCGTGGCCGAACATCCACGGCTGGATGATCTGGTCTGGTTTGCGGATGTGGCTGCTGATGATGCTGATGGGGTTCTCAAGGGCGATGCGCGGGATGGGAGCGTTGAGTAGCAGACGTACAAACTCCAATGCCTCTTCCTGCTCCTGCTGTTTGTCCTTGAACCAGCGGGCACCGGACACGGCGAGATGCGTGCAGGGAGGGTGGGCAATCATCAAATCCCAAACACCGGGTACCAACCACTCGCGAACATCCAGGATGGCGTGATACCCGGGGTCCGCTTCGGTTTCGATGAGGTCGCAAGACCATGCTCTGTGTCCCAGCGCCCGGAACGCATCCCTGACTACGCCACTGAACTCGCAAGCGACGAGAACGCGCAGACGCCTACTCATCGTCGGCCTCCTCGCGGGCGGCCCACTCGGAGCAGGACTGGTCACATGCCCACCATGAGGAGTGGTAGCCACAGTAAACCTCTGGCGGGATGGGTTCAGTGTCGACATCGCCGTGTCCACACGTCCCGCACCGCGGCGCCTTCAGCGCCGCCAGTTCGGCCCGTGCTTCAGCCAACCGTTCGACGTGCAGTCTCACGGCTTCTTCGAGCACGAGATTGTGGTTCTCTGCGTCCGCCAGTTCAGCCAACAACTCGTTGATGGTGTCTCGCACCTCGTCCTTGTGATACGGGTCGAGTGCCTCGATGTTGCGAAGCGCGACTGCAACGCCGTGTTCACTCATCGTCGGCCTCCTCGCGGGCACCAGTCTTGGTCGTGTTATACTTCTCTTGGCAGCGGTCCCAGTCCACCGGGTAGAGATTGGCGAACCAGTATTGGGTGTAGTCCCAGCGTGAGTGCAGATGCTTGAATGAGTCCTTCAGCGCCGTCAGCTCGGCCTCCAGCTTCTTCGCGCAGTCGAGGTGAGAGACGATGTCTCGTGCGCCTGGCTGGGCGTTCTGCTCACCCCGCCCGCAGACCGGGCACTTCTCATACCGCTGCATCGCATCCCGGTACTGCGGATCGTTGGCGGCAGGCTGGTCGGGTGCTTGCTCGGGTCGGCTCATGACCGCTTCCTCTCCTTGTGGCCCCGGCGCCGCGCGCCGTTTTCCGCCAGAAACAGCACTCGCGGCAGAGGGAGCCGCTTTTGGCGTGGCAACGCCATTTTGGCCTCTCTCTGTGGCTCTGAGGGCCATGCGCGCATCAGTGGTCATGGCTCAGCCCCGCCAGTGCGATGCGGTCACAGGTGCGATTCAGCATGAGCATCTCCTTCTCCTGCTCGACGCCGATGGCCTCAAGCACCGCGACCTGTGTGCGCAGCTCGGCGTTCTCCTCGGTCAGCGTCCACAGGTCGGCGCGCAGGCGCTCGATCTCAGCGGTCAGCTCGCGAGTGCGGCGGCTCATAGCGTGTGCGCCTTCCACCAGCCGCACGCCTCGCACATCGCGCCGCCGGCCTCGAGGCAGCCGATTGTGCCGGCGATGTAGTGGCAGTCGGCAGCCTGGCGCGGGTCGCGGTGCTCGGGCTCCGCCGGCAGGATGGTAGCGAAGCGGTCGAGCATGGCCTCGACCTGCGCGCTGCGGCCGATGACGGGCAGTGGGTGGCTGATCATGGCTTCTCCTCCCACTTGCTGGGCTCGTAGAGGAAACGCT
>JBAWXR010000294.1:0-1956 GCA_037143955.1 Actinomycetes bacterium | reverse complement strand
GATGCAGAGTTCGCGCGTCTGGCCCCCAACGGCCGCAAACTGCTGCGCATCGAGGCTCGCAACGCCGAGGTACCCATTGAGCGCAAGCCCGAGTGGATTCGCACGAAGCTGCGCACGGGCCCCGAGTACACCCGCATCCGCGGCCTCGTCGCAAGCGAAGGCCTGCACACGGTCTGTCAGGAGGCCGGCTGCCCCAACATCTTCGAATGCTGGGAGGACCGCGAAGCCACCTTTCTCATCGGCGGCAGTCAGTGTTCGCGGCGCTGTGACTTCTGCCAGATCGACACCGGCCGCCCCGATCCCCTTGATCGTGACGAGCCGCGACGGGTCGCTGAGTCCGTGCGCACCATGGGGCTCGCCTACGCCACCGTCACCGGAGTTGCGCGCGACGACCTCGATGACGAAGGTGCATGGCTCTATGCCCAGACGGTGCGCGAGATACATGAGCTCAATCCGGGCACCGGAGTCGAGGTGCTCATCCCCGACTTCTCCGGTAAGCCCGAGTTGCTCGGCCACGTGTTTGATGCGCGTCCGGAGGTTCTCGCCCACAATCTCGAAACTGTGCCGCGCATCTTCAAGCGCATCCGGCCCGCGTTTACCTATGAGCGCTCGCTCAACGTCATCACGCAAGCAAAAACTGCCGGACTCATCACCAAGAGCAACCTCATCCTCGGCATGGGCGAGACCATCGACGAAGTGCACGTGGCCCTCGCGGATCTGCACACGGCCGGATGCGACCTCATCACCATCACGCAGTACCTTCGGCCGTCACCGCGGCACCATCCGGTGGAGCGCTGGGTACGTCCCGAGGAATTCGTGGCGCTCGCCGACGTCGCTACCGGCATCGGCTTTGCCGGTGTGATGAGCGGACCGCTCGTGCGCTCGAGCTACCGCGCCGGACGCCTCTACCGTCAAGCTCGAGGAGAGTGACCATGCAGGTTTCTGCGTTGCATGTGTGGCCGGCAGACGCGGACATCCCGGTGGCCTGCGACAGCGTGGTTCTTGACTGGGACGGCATCGTTGGCGATCGGCATTACGGCCGCCTCACCGCATCCGACTCGCGTATGACCAAGACATATGAGCGCGGCACCGAGGTGCTCAATCACCGGCAGATCTCGCTCGTCGACGAGGCTGAGCTCGCGATCATCGCCGCGGCCATGGGCATCAGCAGCCTCGCCGCCGGAGTCATCGCCGACAACATCTGCACGTCCGGCGTAGCCGAGCTCACGATGCTGCCGCGTATGACCCGCATGAAGTTCGCCGGTGGCGCAGTGATCATGCTGGGCGGCGAGAACAACCCGTGCACCATCGCCGGTGCCATGGTCGAAGCGATCCACGGAACCCCGCCCCAGGCCTTTCCCAAGGCCGCGATCCACCGCCGCGGGGTCACGGCCTGGGTTGAGCACCCGGGCACCATCCGAGCCGGCGAGGCCTTCACCCTCATCTCCCCCTGACCCCCGCAGGTAGGCTCACCGCCCATGAAGAAGATCCGCCAAACCCTGTCGTCACTGGCCACCAACTGGTCGATGACGCAGAAGTCCTACCCGCGGCTGCCCCTCGAGGTCGGCGGACTCGCCCTGCTGGTCTTCCTCGTGGCCCTGCTGCCCATCGGTTTCTTCATCAACTGGATCACCGCGGCCCTCGTGGCCGTACCGGCCGCACTTCTGGTCGCCACCATCTGGTTCAGTCGCCGCGCCATGAAGGCGGCCTATAAGCAGATCGACGGTGAGCCAGGCGCTGCCGCGGCTGTCCTGCAGAGCCAGCGCGGCAACAACTGGGCCGTGACACCCGGTGTGGCCGTCAGCCGCAATCAAGACCTCATCTCGCGTGCCGTCGGCAAGCCCGGCGTGGTGCTCATCTCCGAAGGTCCGTCCAATCGCGTGGTGCCGATGCTCGCAAACGAGCGCAAGAAGACTGCCCGCTGGGTTCCCGATGTCCCGATCTACGAGATCCAGG
>JBAWXR010000293.1:0-1963 GCA_037143955.1 Actinomycetes bacterium | reverse complement strand
CGATGCCGGTGGTGAGGTGCGCACGGGCGTTGACGTCACCCGAGTGATCGTCTCGAATGGACGTGCCACGGGCGTGCAGACCGCGGATGGCACCTACCTCGGGGCCGCGCGCGCCGTGTTGGCGTCCGTCACACCACAGGCGCTCTACGACGTACTGCTTGCTGACGCACCGGTCGCACCCAAGGCTCGGGCGGCATCACAGGCGTTTCGCTATGGACGCGCTGGCATGCAGATCCACATTGCGCTGCGCGAGCCTGCACAGTGGGTGGGCGATCCACGCCTGGGCCAGACCGCCCTTGTGCACGTGCTCGACAGCATGGACTCACTGTCCGAGTCGGTCAACGCCGCCAACCGCGGATGGCTGCCGCGTCGGCCGACCATCGTGGTGGGACAACCCGCGACCGTCGATCCTTCTCGCGTTCCCGACGGTGCCGGTCTGCTGTGGATCCAACTTCAGGAGAATCCGCGGCACCCAAAGGGCGACCTTGCTGGCGAACTGGAGTGCACCGGCGAGTGGACGCCTGCGCTGCGCGACGCATACGCCGACCGCGTGATCTCGCAGCTTGAGCCGCACATCACCAACATCAGGTCTGCGATGACAGGCATGAAGGTCATCGGACCCGCAGACCTGCAGGCCATGAACGTAAATCTCGTCGGCGGAGACCCCTACGCGGGTGACTGCCGCGTGGATCAATACGCCGCGTGGCGACCACTGTCGACCGCAACCGGACACGGCACCGGCATCGACGGGCTGTGGCACATCGGCGCATCCACTCATCCGGGCCCCGGTTTGGGAGGCGGCAGCGGCTTTCTCGTCGCGGATCGGTTGCGCAAGAAGAAGTAGTCGACGGACAAAAGCCCTGAGTTAGCCTGCACCTCATGTGCAGTCGAGTCACCTACATCGGGCCCGCAGGCGGCGTTGTCACCGGTCGCACCATGGACTGGTTCATGTCCCTCAACATCGCCGCATGGGCACTGCCCGCCGGCATCGCCCGCGAGGGAGGCTCACGCGAAAACCCCTTCACGTGGACAGCCCTCTACGGGTCTCTCACGGCCACGGCCTACGACCAGATCGCGTTCGACGGCATCAACACCGCAGGACTTACCGCGAACTTGCTCTATCTACCCAGCGCCGAGTACGGCGCTCGAGACGTCTCGCGGCCGGGCATGAGCGTCGCGGCATGGATCCAGTGGGTCCTCGACTCCTTCGCCACCGTCGCCGACGCAGTGGCGGTTCTTGAGCAGGATCCGTTCCAGATCGTCCCGATCATCGTGCCCGGCGACGCACCGCCCTGTGCGCACTTCTCACTGTCCGACGCCACCGGTGATTCCGCCATCTGCGAGTACCTCGACGGCGGCTTGGTGATTCACCACGGACGCGAATACCAGGTGATGACCAATGAGCCGACCTATGACAAGCAACTGGCTCTCACCGAGTACTGGACGTCTCTGGATGGCTCGATGCTGCCGGGCACTGAGCGCGCGGCGGATCGCTTCGTGCGCGCGACCTGGTACCTGTCGAAGGCTCTGGCCACCGACGACGAGGTGATGAGCGTGGCCACCGTTTTTTCAATCATCCGCAATGTCTCGGTGCCGCTGTTGTACGGGTCCGATGCCGAGCACCCCAACATCTCGCCCACGATCTTTCGAGTCGTGAGTGATCAGGGACGACGGCGATACTTCATCGAGCTCACCGACACCCCGAACGTGTTCTGGATCGACCTCGACAACCTGTCTCTCGAGGCGGGGGCAGCGGTCATGCGCTTGGAAATCGACGGCGGTCCCGTGCGTGCAGGTGAGTCGTCGGCTGGGTTCGTCGCACAGTCGGCGACGTACACGTTCGCGCCCGAGGCATAACCGCACCTCCATGACAACGGGGGCGCCGCCGAAGCGACGCCCCCGTGCCTAAACGCACGTCTTACTTGGCCACCAGCGCCAGCACGCGGCAGGGACTGCCCGAGCC
>JBAWXR010000292.1:0-1977 GCA_037143955.1 Actinomycetes bacterium | reverse complement strand
CTTCTCGGGTACACCCTTCTGGATCACCGCGGCCATCGTCGTCATCATCGGTGTCGCATCGGTGATGTGTGCCTATTCGGTCGGCTTCACGGCCGCGGTGATCCAGAAGGGTGTACCCGAGAAGGCACGCGGCAAGCTCGCGGGAGTTCTTGTCGCGGGCCGCAGTGTGTTGATCGCGGCCGCGGCCCTTGCGAGTACCGCGATCGCGGCTGTACTCGGGGCCACGGGAATTTTGCTTGTCCTCGCGAGTGCGCTGATCCTGCTCATCGTGCTGTCGAGAGGATTCCGGGGGGTAACCACACTGTCATGACTTCATGGATTGACGAAGGTTTCGTGGCCTTCGACACGGAGACCACCGGGCTGGACGTGCACGAGGCACGCATTGTCACGGCGTCGACGGTCGTCTTCCGAAATGGCCAGCCGGAGAGTCCTCGAACCTGGCTGATTAAGGTCGATGTCGATATTCCGTCGGCGGCCAGCGACGTGCACGGGATCACTAATGAGATCAGCCAACGAGACGGGCAAGACCAAGCACAGGCCTTGGCCCAGATTCAAGAATCGCTTGAGAAGGATGCGCTGCCGATCGTTTCCTACAACGCAGCCTTCGATATTCCGATCCTCAACTCCAATCTCATCCGCCAGGGGCTTTCGGCTCTCACCGCACCCGCAGTCATCTGCCCGTGGATTATCGACAAGCAGTTCAATAAGTACGTCCGCGGCAAGAACCAGCGGCGCCTCAAACCCACGGCTGAGCGATACGGGCTCGAACTCCGGGAAGAGGACTGGCACGGGGCGCAGGCTGATGCGCTGGTGGCCGGCCGCATTCTGATGGCACAGGGGGCCGCGTACGCAGCCGTGCGAGAGACACCGCCCGGCGAGCTTTCGGCCCTCATCGAGGGCTGGCGAATCGAGCAGGAGGCTGACTTTCAGGCCTGGCTCGCTCGCCAGAAATAGGACCCCTGAGGGCTGTGTATCCTCGGGTCCGCATCATGGCGGGTTGCCCGAGCGGCCAATGGGAGCGGACTGTAAATCCGCCGGTTCTGCCTTCGAAGGTTCGAATCCTTCACCCGCCACGGGGCCCCGGTCTGCTGACCGGGGCCCTTGTTTTATACCCACCATCACTCGCGTGGTAACGCCCGAGCGGCCACCCGCTGCAGCACACTGCTGCTCGTGATGGGTGCCCCTGGGCCGTGCCCGGCCTGCGAGACCGTCGACCTCGAGCGTCGTGGGGGTAAGGACATGTGTCCCCGTTGCCATTACATCCAGCCATGCTGCGACGGCGGCTACTGCGCGGTGTGACGCAAGAGTCAGCGTTAACCGATGGGTTGTTGCTGCGTGATGCAGTGGATCCCTCCGCCGCGAGCAAAGATTGACCGAGCGTCCACGAGGACGATCTCACGATCGGGGTACGCCTGCGCAAGAATCTCCCGCGCATGAGCATCACCGGGATCGTCAAACGCGCACAGAATCACGCCGCCGTTGCACACATAGTGATTGATGTACGAGTAGTCCACCCAGTCATGTTCATCGCGAATGGCCTCCGGCGCGGGGACAGGGATCACCGTGAGTCCCGCATCGGCCATCACCTTCATGACGTCGCGGCTCACCTCGTAGTCGGGATGCTTAGGGTTGCGCTGGTCATGAACGAGCACCGTGTCTTCGTTGATGAAGCACGCGACGATGTCGATGTGCCCGCGGGTGCCGAACTGCTCGTAATCGCGGGTCAGGCCGCGGTCGATCCAGATCACACGGTCGACGCCCAGAGTGCGTGAAAGCTCCGCTTCTACTTGTTCCTGGGTCCAGTCGGGGTTGCGTCCTTCGCCAAGCTGCACTGTGCGGGTCACGAGCACCGTGCCGGCTCCATTGACGTGGATGCCGCCGCCTTCGTTGACCATCGGCGAAGCGATGGCTGGCACGCCAATATCCGCACAGATGTAGCGCGCGACCTCGGCGTCCTTTGCCCACTCGGCCCACCGC
>JBAWXR010000291.1:0-1987 GCA_037143955.1 Actinomycetes bacterium | reverse complement strand
GTCGTGATCGTGTCGGTCACGAGATGCTGGTCGATAGCTCGTGAGGCCCCGAGAAGCACCAACCGACTCGGCCGACGCAAAGATCTCCTTGCAGCCGGCCATCGTTCGACCCGATGGCACTCCGGCAACCGGTTGGCGCCTTCACCGATTTTCTCGCCGCGACCATCATCTCTTCTCGCGCAGCGGCTCAGCTCGGTCAGCCGAAGCGCACCCGTACAACGGTCGCTTCGAGGACCGATCCATCTTTCGCCGACCTGATGAAGAGCACGACTGCCCCCGCTTGGGCTGTCGGACTGCTGAACGAGAGGGATCCGCTGAACGGGCCTCGCGAGGTGCTGCCACCAGTGACGAAACCAGCCCCCAGCGCGTGTGTCACATCATCGGATCGCACCTGCGCTTGGACCGTTCCCTCAAAGGCCACCGAAGTTCCTGCGAGTACTGCTGGGGACTTGAGCGCGGTATCCCAGATCGGCTGCGTCAAGGAGATGTCTACCGCCGCAGCGCCGAGGACCCACCACGAGTTGTCTGCGCCGAGCTGGCGAACCAAGACCGTCGTCTCTGGTCCGGTCGCAGTCGCTCGCACGGAGACCTCGCCAGATCGGGCATCGCCCTGCTTGAACGGTCCGATTATTGGAGCCGTCATGTGCAGGTAGTCCGAAGCGAACCCCTTGGTGGCTTCGGTGGGCGTCGAATATCGAACGTTGCTCGCCGCCCACGGCCACACGGCAGTCGAGAGGGCCGCAGCGATCGAGGTGCTCGTTGGAGCCCGAGTGGTCGAGGACTTGGTCGAGGTCGAGGAAGGGTGCGATGCCACACCCCCGCACCCCACCGACACGATTGTCACTGCCATGAGCACAACACCAACGCGGAAACTTGATGTTCGCATACTGCTGAACCTAGTGAGGAAATCACCCCATTGGGGGTCGACAACGAATGTCGGCACACGACGACCGGCATCGTCGAAGCATCTTGATGCCAGATCGGTCCGGTGATGTGAGTGAATGGCGCCGGCTTCCCGTCGTCTCCTCGGCGACGACACGACATACTCGTCGTGGGTTGTCGTGCCCAGCGATTACCCGTTCGCCGAAGGAGCAGGCATACCCGACCTGCCACCTGGACGATGCCCGCCCGGGGGGCCACCGATCTGAATCCCGCCGGTGGGGTTCTTCCAGTCAACCTTGGTGCTGGCGTTCAACGGCACCTGCCAGACCAGGCCGAGGCACATCTCATCGGACGTCCCATCGCCCCACGTCACGAAGTGCGGCGGCAACTTCCGCAGCTGTGGGAGCTTCTGAGCCAGCGTCGGGTCATAGGTGCAACTGACCTTGAGCGTGTCACCGGGAGACACTTTGATCCACGGCTTGATATTGATGGCATTTTGGTAGTCGAAGTCATAGTTCGGCACATCGAGGACCGTCTTGGCATGGGCAGTACCGTCATTGAGGGTGATCGACAACGCCTTCCCCAGGAGATGCATGTGCGGTGCGGCGCGCACGATGTAGCCCGCAGTCCTGACCCTCCACGTGCATGTTGTCGTGTTGCCGATCGGCGGGTTGGCTGGATTCTGGCCGCAGATCGTCTCGAGACCAGCGTCGAAGGTGGTCATATAGGACCCGAAGCGCTTGGCCAAGTTCTTGAGCTCCACCGAGCGGTCACAGCGTGGCCCAGTGACCCCTGTCGGGCATGGGATGTTGGGCACAGCGGGGAGTGGCTGGATGGATGTTGGGCGCAAATTGGCTGACGCAGGGACGGTGTCGAGCTGCACGTGAGGAGTAACCGGAAGATCGCCAGCGAGGAGGTTGTAATGGACCTGCATGATGATCAGGCTGCCCTTGGGCAGCGGTGTCCCTGTGGTCAGCGGCATCACGTCCTTGCCGTGGCCTGGCGCCCAGGCACTCAGCCACGGCATGGCGAGGAACTGGGCGATCCCGGTTCCGAGCACCGGAGGCTCGCCGAAGCAGGTCCAACCTTTGCCGTGGTCATTGGC
>JBAWXR010000290.1:0-1991 GCA_037143955.1 Actinomycetes bacterium | reverse complement strand
CGCGCCCTTGACCTCATCGATGCTGAGTTCCTCACCGCCGAAATACTTCTCGAGCAGAGCCTCGTCAGTCTCGGCCACAGCCTCGAGCAATTTCGTGCGATAGTCGGCGGCCTTCTCGGCCAACTCGGCCGGAATGTCGACGACGTCGTACTTCTCACCGAGCTTGGTCTCGCCGCGCCACACCTTGGCCTTCATCTCGACCAGGTCGACGACGCCCTCGAAGTCTCCCTCGGAGCCGATCGGCAACTGGATCGGAATCACCCGGGCGCCAAGGCGCTCCTCCATGGTCCGCACCGAGAAGTAGAAATCGGCGCCGATTTTGTCCATCTTGTTGACGAAGCAGATGCGGGGTACGTCGTACTTGTCGGCCTGTCGCCACACTTGCTCGGACTGGGGCTCGACGCCCTCCTTGCCGTCGAAGACGGCGACGGCACCGTCGAGCACGCGCAGCGAACGCTCCACCTCGACGGTGAAGTCGACGTGGCCGGGCGTGTCAATGATGTTGATCTGGTTGTCATTCCAGAAGCATGTGGTGGCCGCGGAGGTGATGGTGATCCCGCGCTCCTGCTCCTGTTCCATCCAGTCCATTGTGGCGGCACCGTCGTGCACCTCACCGATCTTGTAGCTCATACCGGTGTAGTAGAGGATGCGCTCGGTGGTCGTCGTCTTGCCGGCATCAATGTGCGCCATGATGCCGATGTTGCGGACCTTGTTGAGGTCAGTCAGCACATCCTGTGCCACAGAAGTCTTCCCAATCTTTTACGTGATCGACGTTATCGGTTGGCCCGTTGCCGGGCCGGGTTCACCAGCGGTAGTGCGCGAAGGCCCGGTTGGCCTCAGCCATCTTGTGGACATCCTCGCGGCGCTTCACTGCGGCACCCAAACCATTGCTGGCGTCGAGGATTTCGTTGGCCAGCCGCTCGACCATGGTCTTCTCGCGACGACTCTTGGAGAAGCTGACCAGCCAGCGCAGTGCCAGCGTGGTGGAGCGATCCGGTCGGACCTCCACGGGCACCTGGTAGGTGGCACCACCGACGCGACGGCTGCGCACTTCGAGGGCGGGCTTGACGTTGTCCAGCGCACGCTTGAGCGTGACGACCGGGTCGGTGCCGGTCTTGTCGCGAGCCTGCTCGAGCGCGCCGTAGACGATGCGCTCGGCCAACGACTTCTTGCCGTCCATCAGGATCTTGTTGACCAGTTGCGTCACCAGCTGCGAGCCGTAGACCGGATCGTTGACCAACGGCCGCTTGGGTGCGGGGCCCTTGCGGGGCATTAGCTCTTCTCCTTCTTCGCGCCGTAACGGCTGCGGGCCTGCTTGCGGTTCTTGACACCCTGGGTGTCCAGCGAGCCGCGGATGATCTTGTAGCGAACACCCGGCAGGTCCTTCACACGACCGCCGCGAACCAGCACCATCGAGTGCTCCTGCAGGTTGTGGCCCTCACCCGGGATGTAGGCGGTGACCTCGACCTGGCTGGTCAGCTTGACGCGCGCGACCTTGCGAAGCGCCGAGTTCGGCTTCTTCGGTGTCGTTGTGTACACGCGAGTGCACACGCCGCGGCGCTGCGGGCTGCCCTTGAGGGCCGCGGTCTTGACCTTGGCGATCTTGTCCCGGCGACCCTTGCGGACCAGCTGGTTGATGGTTGGCATATACCGGCTTTCTGTGTTGCGTTTCGTCTTCGTGGTCGTTCGTCAAGTCTGTGTACTGCGGTTTTAACCCTGTCGCGGCCCCCGCGACCGGGCGTGTCGCACGCAGTGAACATCCTCGGAAATCAGCTGCATTTCCCGATGCTCAAAGACATGCGAATTGGCCCGGCGAGCGCACCTGCGTCCGCTCTGATGCAGCCGCATGCGCACCTGGCGGCCAGGCACGGTAGCTCACGATACCAGTCCGGCGAGCCCAGGCCAAAACCGGATTCCCGGCTCCCAACCGCAGGTCAGGACATACCGGCGCGGTCGTTGCGGCGCGCCATGCCGGCGGCCAGCCGCAGCAC
>JBAWXR010000289.1:0-1997 GCA_037143955.1 Actinomycetes bacterium | reverse complement strand
GCACAGCAGGTACTCGCGCACGGGTGGGCTATCCCTGAGGGTATGCGGGGTGGCGCCGGACGAGGGTTCCGACCTCGGCGGCGATGGTGGCCGCCTGCGCGCCGGTCTGGTCGAGCACCGCACGCCCGATGAGGTCGGCTACGACGGCCATGTCGGGCACCGTCATGCCCTGCGTCGTCACTGCCGGGGTGCCCACGCGAATTCCCGACGCGACAGCCGGCGGCTGCGGATCGTAGGGAATCGCGTTCTTATTGAGCGTGATGCTCGCAGCGTCGCAGCGTGCTTCGGCCTGAGTTCCGGTGACAACATGTCCGCGAGCGGCCAGCGGCTGCAGATCGATTAGAGCCAGGTGGGTGTCGGTGCCACCGCTGACAGCACGCATACCTTGGGCCTCAAGGCCGGCGGCAAGCGCCTGTGCATTGGCGATGACCTGCGTGGCGTACTGCTGGTAGGCCGGAGTCGACGCTTCTTTGAGCGCGACAGCCTTACCGGCGACCGCATGCATGAGCGGGCCACCCTGCATCATGGGAAATACGGCCTTGTCGATCTTGGCCGCGTGCTCTTCCTTGCACAGAATCATGCCGCCGCGTGGCCCACGTAGGACCTTGTGCGTGGTGAACGACACGACGTCGCAATACGGCACCGGGCTGGGGATCGCCTTGCCGGCAACGAGCCCGATGAAGTGCGCGGCATCGCACATGAGGATCGCACCAACCTCGTCGGCGATGGAACGAAAGGCTTCGAAGTCGATCAACCGCGGATAAGCGGTGGCGCCGCAGATGATCATCTTGGGCTTGTGCTGGCGTGCGAGGGCCCGCACTTCGTCATAGTCGATGAGATCGGTGTCCTGACGCACGCCGTAGGGCACGATCGAAAACCACTTGCCGGAGAAGTTGACCTTGGAACCATGGGTCAGGTGACCGCCGTGCGCGAGATTCATCGCCAGCACAGTGTCGCCGGGCATGACGAATGCGCCGTACACAGCGATGTTGGCGCTCGCCCCCGAGTGCGGCTGAAGGTTGGCATGGTCGGCGCCGAAAAGTGCCTTGGCGCGGGCAATGCCGATTTCTTCGGCGGTGTCGACCACCGAGCAGCCGCCGTAATAGCGCTTGCCCGGGTAACCCTCCGCGTACTTGTTGCTCAGCGTCGAGCCCAGGGCCGCCAGCACCGCAGGTGAGGTGAAGTTCTCGCTGGCAATGAGCTGCAGCCCGCCGCGCTGACGATCCAGCTCGCCCAGAATGATGGAGGCGATCTCAGGATCTTCGGCCTGCAATGCGTCGAAATCCGGGCCCCAGAATGTGTGGCTCATGCGTTCCTCTCTGACGGTCCCCATCACTCTACGGGGCGTCCCCGCGGCCCAGTGGGACGCCGAGGACAGCCTCGATCGCGTCGACGGGCACCGCACCCGGACGCACGAGTCTGGGTTGATCGCCCGTTACGTCGATCATGGTGCTGGCCATCGCATCCGGGTCGATGGGATCTCCCGCATCAAGCGCGATCGCCACCCACTCCCCGATCTGCGCGATTGCGTCGTCGGCACTCACGGGTGCGGACATGCCCGGGCGATTGGCGGTCGTGACAACCAGTGGTCCTGAGGCAGCGAGAAGCGCGAGTGCCAGCGGATGCAGGGGCATCCGCACAGACACGGGAGCTTCGGGCGGGAGCGGCCACGCAAGCGTGGGTTGGGCGGGTAACTGCAAGGTCAGCAGCCCGGGCCAGAAGGCGGCCATCAGGTCGCGGGCTGAGTCGGTGATGCGTGCCGCAAGTCCGGCCACCGTGCTCGCCGAGGGGACCATGACGGCGAACGTCGCCCCGGCCGAGCCCGCCCCGCCGAATCCCTGCGGCGCGACGGTCTCGCCGAGGAACGCCTTCTTCACCGTCACGACGCCGTCGATCGGGGCGTAGATCTGGGAGTTCTTGATCAGCTCCTCGACGTAGCGCACCTGCGCCTCGATCGAGGAGACACTGAAGATCGGCAAGCGGATCGGCGTGCCGGC
>JBAWXR010000288.1:0-2001 GCA_037143955.1 Actinomycetes bacterium | reverse complement strand
CACCCGAAGAATCAAAGAAAGCCCTGCAAGAACTGCGCGTGCATCAGATCGAGCTCGAGATGCAGAACGCGACCCTGCGCGATTTACAGGGACAGATGGAAGCCTCGCGCGACCGCTATCTCGATCTGTATGATTTCGCCCCGGTCGGTTATCTCACGCTCACCATCCACGGCATGATCGACGAGATCAACCTCACCGCCGCCACGCTCTTGGATGTGAATCGCAAGAATCTGCTGCGACGCGGCTTCAGCTCTTAAGAAACACATCTCAAGCGACTGCTTTTGAATGACATTTCAAGCGGGTTGTGGGATGGCGACGAGCGTCATTCCCACTTTCTGGGCGCGCTGCGATAGCTGACGCAGCACTCGTTCGCGGTAGCGCTCCTCGTAGTAGTCCTGGCCCTTGTCGGTGTATTCCTCGCCCTTGGTGAGCATGGTGTAGATTAGCCGTGCGAGCTTGTGGGCCGCGGCGGTCACGGCCTTGGGCTTGTCCATGCGCGCGCACATGCGGCGGAAGTACGCACCCAACGCAGACCTGCTGGTGCGCAGCGCCGCGGCGGCTAGGCGCAGGGCTTGGGCAGCGCGGTTGGCGCAGCGCTTGGTCCTGCCGCTCATGACCTTGCCACCGGTGATCTTGGTGCCCGGACACAGGCCGAGCCAGCTCGTGAAGTGCCCAACCGTGGCAAAGCGCGACATGTCCGCGCCGGTCTCGCTGATGACCGCCAGCGCGGTGGTGACATCAATGCCGTCGATGCGGGTCAGGTCGACCCCGCACATCTTGAACAGCTGCGTGCGCAGGTCAAACTTCGGCGCATTGCGAGCCCGACCGCGCTGCTTGCCCTTGGCCGGTTCGCCGTCATGAACCTCCAGAGTCTGCAACTGCTGCTCGATCTCGCGATCACATTCGGCCAGTTGCTTGCCGACGAAGTCAAACGCGTCCAGTGCCTGCTTGAGTCCGAACAAGTGCTCGGTCCGCCAGTTACCTTGCAGGCTCTTGGCGATTTCATCGACGCTGGCGCGAATGCGCGCGTTCTTCATCGCGCCCAGGATCTGGCCGTCACGCTCGCCGGCCACGATGGCGCGCAGGATCTTCTGGCCCGTCTCACCGACTACGTCCGAGATGACGTTGGCCAACTGCACGTTCATTTGCGTGAGTGCCTTTTGCATATGTTGGACGTCGCGTCCCTGATCGCGCAGCAGCATCCCTCGCTGGCGCCAAAGCGAGCGCAGCACGCACACCTTGTCGGCTGGGCGAAACGCCCCGCTGAGCAGGCCATAGGTCATCAGCTGCTGCAGCCATTGGCAGTCCAACACGTCCGACTTGCGACCCGAGACGTTCTTCACATGGCGCGCGTTGACCAACAGCACCGTGAAGCCGCGCGACTCGAGCAACTCGAACAAGGGAATCCAGTACACCCCGGTGGACTCCATCGCCACCGTGTCGACCCCGCAGACCCGGAGCCAATCGGCCAAAG
Organism: Actinomycetes bacterium; assembly: GCA_037143955.1. Classification (GTDB taxonomy): domain Bacteria; phylum Actinomycetota; class Actinomycetes; order S36-B12; family S36-B12; genus JBAWXR01. Next base: position 527 of record JBAWXR010000288.1, on the reverse strand, counting down.
CGTTGAGATCGATCGTGAAGCTTGGGAACTCACGCACCGGTTCATCGTCGCGATCCGGCGGCACGGCCACAAAGTGCGAGGCGCTGCCGATGTCGATGCCCGCAGCGTTGGGGTGAGTGATCGTCAATGCCGATCGGGAACGGCCCGCCTTGAGGTTGACCTTTGCGTTGCGTTGAACCATGGCTTGCTCCATCATTCGTTGTGGAATGTGGCGCCACATCGGGTACGTCGTCTTGCTCACTCTCTTAAACGGGATATCTGCCCAGCGGCTGCGAACCGCCGTGCCGATTCACCAGTGTCGATGACGTCACCCAGGACCACGCTCATACGCGGGCAGAACGCACCATTGACTGATCGGTCTTCCGTGACGCCACATTCCACTTTGCCACAGCGAAGCCCCCACGTGTTTCTTCGGCGCGATTTGCGGCAGTAGGCCGATTACTACGCTCATTCGTCGTCGCGCCACAACCGAAACCGACATGCCAGGCAGAAAATCATCGTCACGCGCCGACGGCGCAGGCATAAAG
>JBAWXR010000287.1:0-2003 GCA_037143955.1 Actinomycetes bacterium | reverse complement strand
ATCCTCCCCTGGTCGTGGACAATGCGCAGCGCCCTCGTGTCCCCTTGGCGTGCTGCGGCGAGGACGTCGGGAGCGAATGCCCGCTCGTCGGTCCCGCCGGCGAACCGGCGCGCCCGCTCAGCGAGTTCTCCGTCCGCCCCAGAATCTTCGAGCACGGCAAGCCCCTGGCGGCCCAACTCCCTACCGCCCGACGCTTCCGGCCATTGGCCTTGGAAGTACGCGCCCCCCGCAGCGTTCACCGCTGCTGCAGCGCCACCCGTACCGCACACGACCGAGACGCCGATGCCATCTGGCGTACCACAGCGGATCGCATTGATGGCGTCGTTGAGGATGACTGCGGGACCGGTGATCAGGTCATCAATGCCTGCACCGAGAACATCTGCGTCCTCCGCACAATCGGCGCCTGCCAAACCGAGCACCGCATGCGCGATGTCATCGGGCGCGGCGCCCGCCATGACACAGGCATCGGTGATGGCGCGCCGCAATTCGATAATCGCGGCGGCGGCACCAGGAGCGTCATGAATGTCGGTCGAACCCGATCGAGCCCAACCGACGATCGTGCCGTCGAGGCGCGCGATAAGTGCGATGGTCTTCGTGTTGCCACCATCGACGCCGAGCACCACGCGCCCCGGGCTGCTCACTGCAGGTCCGGGGGAATCAGTCGAGTGGGAAGATGATCGCGGTGTGCCGAGGCGAGCTCGTAGTAGAGGGCGTTGGCCTTCTCAATCGTGCGCACCAACGGATTGGCGACCAGCGCCCGAATCCCGTCGCGCCAGTCCCCCTCCCAGGCAGCCTGTCCCGCCAGCAGTTGATACTCCGCGAGAGCTTCCACCAGCCCGCGTACCTCGTGCGGCAGCGCCGGAGCCGGCAGCGGGTTCACCCAGTCGCGCCCGCACCGACCGAGCACTTCAACTACAAGGTGTTCCGGGAACCCCGGCAGGACGGCGCCGAAATTCGGCACGTTGACGGGGAGCACCTCCTGCCGATCATTGAAGACGGCGTCCATCACGTCGAGAGCAAGTTCCAACTCGTCAATGCCGCCGCGCGACCGTGCCGGATCGAGCACTGGGTCGTCAGACAGCGCCTGCTCCTCATAATGCGTCCAGTAGCCGGGTGCCCATGAGACGATGTCCTCAGCGCGCGTCGTAGCCTTGCTCTGCAGTTCGCGGAGCACTTCGTCTTCGCAGTAGTAGTACTGGAAGTACTCGTTCGGAAGGCCCCCAAACGTGGTTGCAATCCGCAGGCGTCGCATCAGCATCGGATCCTGCGTCGGGTCGTTTCGTCGTGCGACCCATTCGCGTTCGAGGATCGGCACAACATCCTCACCATCGTAGGTACCGCCGAAACTCCACGAGGCGTGATTGAGACCCACCAAACGCGCGTCAAGTAGGTGCGGGTCGTAGCCTAGGTCGCGCAGAAGCTCATCCGGGTACATCATCGGTCCCTCGCAGAGCGCTACGAGCGGTATTTCGCAATGTTCGGTCCAGGCCTGGGCAACGATGTTGATCGGGTTCGTGTAGTTGAAGACCCGCGCCTTCGGCGCGACGGCAGCCAGATCTTCGGCGATCCCCATCATCACACCCACGGTGCGCAGGCTCATGAAGAATCCGCCCGGACCCTGCGTCTCCTGTCCAATCACCCCGTGAGCAAGCGGAAGACGCTCATCGAGGACGCGCGCCTCAAAACCACCCGGGCGGAAGCTGGTCAGGACCGCTTCACAATCAGTGAGCCCCACACGACGATCAGTCGTAGCCGTGAAGGTGATATCGAGCCCACGAGCGCGGGCCATCTTCTCGGCGAGCGTACGGACGAGATCAAGGCGATCCTGATCAAGGTCAATCAGGACGACTTCGGAGCCATCAAAGTTGGCGCCTTGATGAATGAATGACGCGACGGTACCAACGGCTCTCGTCGATCCACCGCCTACATATGCCATTCGGATCGCCGCCACGAAGTGCTCCTTCTTGGGACGCGTCAGGCGCCCCGCTCGTGCAGCATGCCGG
>JBAWXR010000286.1:0-2006 GCA_037143955.1 Actinomycetes bacterium | reverse complement strand
CGCCTGTAGCGGTCGTGGCCGGTCTCATTGTCAATCGACGTGCACGGCGCACACCGGCTACCGACCTGCCCGGCGAACCGTTGCGGATCGACCCGGCCATGGATCGACGCGTGCTTGCGGTCCTGACCGGCGTTGCGGTGGTGGCAGCCGGTGTGATGTTCCTGCTGCGCGATGTGTCGTTCGCGTTCGCGCTCTCCTACACGAACGTGGGTGTAGCCGCCGCGTTGTCGGCGTTGGACCCGTTGATCATCGCGCCGCTGGGATACTTCTTCCTCAAGGAGCGCATGACGCGCATCCAGGTAGGCGGACTGGGTGTGGCGTTGATCGGCAGCGTTCTCGCGCTCGTGGGATAGCGAATCGTCCACAGCGCGGTCGCGCTTCCACAGTTCTGGTGATGGCACGTGATCTCGGCGGTGTGAGTTGCCAGAGTCTGCCCACGCGGTCGGGGGACCGCAAAGGGAGAGAACTCATGAATGACATCACCTGCACCGTTATAGGCAACGTCGTATCGGACGTGTCCTTGCGATTTACCAAGGCTGGGGATCCGGTCGCGTCATTTCGCATCGCGTCCAACTCGCGACGGTTCGACAAAGCCACCGAGCGGTGGATCGATGGCGAATCACACTTCTTTCAGGTGTCGTGCTTTCGGTCTCTTGCCACCAATGCGGTGGAGTCCGTCTTCAAAGGCATGCCGGTGATCGTCAACGGGCGACTTCGCACCCATGAGCGCGAGCAGCCGTGCGGTACGGAGAACCATGTCGTGCGTTACGTCGATATTGACGCCACGACGGTCGGCCCGGACCTCGCCCGTGGGACCGCGGTGTTCACGCGCACCAAGCGCGATTCGGTGGCCGCGGCCGAGGAGCGGCTCGTCGAGGAGCTGCTCGCGGGAGCGTCCGCAGCGGCCTGAAGCTCCGAAGCCAGCGGCTACTAGGCTGGCGTCGTGGCTGAATTCATTTACACCCTCCGCAAGGCTCGCAAGGCTCATGGCGACAAGGTCGTCCTCGACGACGTCACGCTGTCCTTCCTTCCGGGCGCCAAGATCGGCGTTGTCGGCCCCAACGGCGCCGGTAAGTCGAGCCTGATCAAGATCATGGCTGGCATTGACGAGGTCTCCAACGGCGAGGCCATGCTCATGGAGGGCTACACCGTCGGGATCCTCATGCAGGAGCCCAACCTCGACGAGACCAAGACGGTCCTAGAGAACGTGCAGATGGGCGTGGCGGAGACCAAAGCCATGGTCGATCGGTTCAACGCGATCTCCGAGGAACTCACGCAGCCCGATGCCGACTACGACTCATTGCTCGCAGAGATGGGCAAGCTCCAAGAGGCCATCGACCACCACAACGCGTGGGACCTCGACGCCCAACTCGAGCAGGCCATGGACGCGTTGCGTTGCCCGCCCTCGGACGCCGACGTGTCGGTGTTGTCCGGTGGCGAGAAGCGGCGCGTCGCGCTGTGCAAGTTGCTGCTCCAGCAGCCCGACCTGTTGCTGCTCGACGAACCCACCAACCACTTGGATGCTGAGAGCGTCAACTGGCTCGAGCAGCATCTGGAGAAGTACCCCGGCACGATCATCGCCATCACCCATGATCGCTACTTCCTCGACAACGTCGCGCAATGGATCCTCGAACTCGACCGCGGTCGGTGCTACCCATACGAAGGCAACTACTCCACCTACCTGGAGACCAAGGCTGCGCGTTTGAAGGTCGAAGGCCAGAAGGATGCCAAGCTCAAGAAGCGACTCAGCGACGAACTCGAGTGGGTGCGGTCCAACGCCAAGGCCCGACAGGTCAAGAGCCGAGCACGCCTTGATCGGTACGAGGAGATGGCGGCCGAAGCCGACAAGGCCCGCAAGCTCGACATGGACGAAATCCAGATTCCGCCGGGTCCGCGCCTGGGCAGTGTCGTGGTCGAGGCTTCGCACCTCACCAAGGCGTTTGGCGACCGGGTCCTCATCGACGACCTGTCGTTCACCCTCCCGCGCAACGGCATCGTCGGCGTGA
>JBAWXR010000285.1:0-2023 GCA_037143955.1 Actinomycetes bacterium | reverse complement strand
CCGCGGCGGTTGCCGTTCTGGCCGTCTTCCTCGGGATGTCCACGCGTCGAGATCTCCGCTGGCTGGGCCTGTTCGTCGTCATCGCCGTCGAGCTCACCCTGGGGCTCGCCGTCACTGTGCTTTACACCGAAGCCGCGCAACTTGTGCCGGCACTCAAGTCCTATTGGCTGCTCATCCACGTCTCGGCAGCGATCATCTGCTCGGGAGCCTTCACCATCGCTGCGGCCACCGCGGGCCTGTCGATCCTGCGTATCCGTGCTGAGCGCAAGGCCGGTGACGCACAGGTCACCGGTTGGCTGGCGCGTGTTCCCAGTGGCGAGAAGCTTGAGCTCATGACTCAGCGCATCATCGCGTTCACGTTTCCGCTGTGGACGTTCGCTGTGGTCGCCGGAGCCATCTGGGCCGAAAACGCTTGGGGTCGCTACTGGGGCTGGGACCCCAAGGAGACCTGGGCCTTCATCACGTGGGTGGTCTTCGCCGCGTACCTGCACGCGCGGTCCACTCAGGGATGGCGCGGCACGCGTGCGTCACTCATCGTGCTTGCCGGATGGTTAGCCTTCATGATCAATTACTTCGGCGTGAACTTCCTGGCTAGCAGCCTGCACTCCTACGCCGGCGTCTCCTGACCTCACGACGTGGGCCGGGCGATTAGCCGGGCTGCTCGCCTCGCCTACGCTTCATCCGTTCGCTCCACGCCTGGTCTGAGATCTGCCGCAGCATGCGCGGATCGTCGTCGGGAGCCAGCGCGCGAGACCGCGGGCGCCACACTCGCCCTAAGACCATCCACAGGGCGCCACCCAAGAGCGGCAGCACCACGACCAGAATCAGCCACACGGCTTTGGGCAGGCTGCGCATGTCAGTGCGCGGTGTTCGCGCAACGTCGATGATGAAGTAGATATAGAGCCCTACGCCAATGAGCATTCCGATGACGCGAATCATGGCTACTGCAGCGGCCTGAGGCTTTTGGCGATGATCTCCAGTTGGCTCGCGGTGATGCCCTTCTGAAGAGTTTCGATGACCACGTCGGTTTCACGCAGGCCCTTGGCGGCCGGGAGCTTCACGCGCAGGTTGCCTCCGTAGGTGAAGACGTCATTGCGCGAGCAACCATTGCCGGGCGGCGGGCAATACGCGGTGATGACAGCGGTGCGGCCCAGAATCGGCGAAGTCCCGACCTTGACGCCCACCGCGAAGTCGAAGCACAGGGGGTTGGCCTCACTGATGCTAAAGCGCGGGCGATTGCCCTTGGAGTAGTTGGCACTCAGGTTTTGCTCGGCGTTGCTACCGGCAGAGCACCAGTTCGGGTAGGGCGATCCGGTCAACTTGCCGCCGAGAGTGTTGGACGGTTGGTAGACGGTGTAGCTCACGCCCGTCTGAAGGTCTTGGTAGGGGTTCCCCGTGCCCATGGCGGGGACAGCAGCGTGGGCCGAGCCTGTTGCGAGCGCACCCGCGGCAACCAGGGTGAGACCTGTCAAAGCAAGGGCCTTCAAGCGCATGGCGTCTCCGTTGTTCGGGGTGGTTAGCCAAGGATAGGCGTCGCCAGGACGTGCAAGTCGCGCCGAACGCGAATCGACATCCAATGGGTCACCGTGGTGGCCCCATGCACCCGGCCACGATGAGCCAGATCCGACGCGGCACAAGTGGCAGTTGATTGTCGATCTGAACAGCCACATCGAGGCGGTCCAAGGACACCTGTCGGAACGGGCCGGAGATGGTGCTCTGCGGGGCCTTGGTCTCATCCACGGGGCGACAGTAGTGGACAACTGAATCGGGTTCACCCGACTCTCGGCAGCCGATCCGATACGTCCCTCACGCGTGGTTGGATGGCCTTTTCCATTCACGGGAGGCCCGCATGGACCTGCGCGGCAGGGATTTCCTGAAGGAAATCGACTTCACCCGCGACGAGCTCGCGGGGCTCATCGAGTTGGCCGCCGTACTCAAGGCCGATCGTCGGGCGGGCCGCGAGCAGCAGCGCATGGTCGGTCGCAGCATCGCGCTGATCTTCGAAAAGTCCTCCACCCGCACC
>JBAWXR010000284.1:0-2026 GCA_037143955.1 Actinomycetes bacterium | reverse complement strand
TGAGTCCGTACGACGCATTTTCAATATTGGCGCCCCAGACCATGCGCCCATCGTCTGCGAACCCAGCCACACCCACCGGATAGTTCGAGTAGGGCGAGTACGAATGCGGGAGTGCTCCCACCGCGGCTTTCTGCAGTGCCGCCCAATCGATGGCCATGTCCGTCACATCCCTCCTGCGCGATGCACACCACGCAGGACCTGACGCGCGATGACGATCGAGGCGACGCCCGCGATGGCGCCGGGCACGGACACCCTTCCCACCATGGGATGCACTCGACGCGAGAGCATGTTTGACGCTCCGAGGATCGCAGCGGAGCCAATAAGTGCCATCGCAAGCCGGTTGACCGGTTTATCAATTCCGTTGACATCGAGCGGCACCTTGAGCTCACCCTTGCTCCCTGCCTCAAACAAGCGGGTGAGGTCACCTGGCATGACCTCAAGCAGCCGCTCCCATCGATGCGCCGTGCGGGCAGCCGTGCGCAACAGCCGCTGAGGAGACAACCGCTCCTTCTTCAGCCGCAACGCGAATGGTTTGAGCAGCTCGGTCAAGGTGAGTTGGCTGCCGGATTCCTCCAGCAGTCCCTGCAGCTGGATGACGACCAAGAGCATGAGTGATAGATCGGTGTTCAGCTTGAGCTGATAGCGATTGACGAGAGTGAGAAGGGCTTGCATGGACGCGCCGAGGTCGGTGTGCGCACCCCCAGGGTTTCCATTTCTCGGGAAGTACTGGTTGATCCACTCAGCAAGGTCGGCGGCAAGTGCCGTCTCATCCAGCGAGCGTGGACCTGGAGAGATGACGAGCATGCATCGCATCGTCTCGTCGATGTCACCACTGAAGATGCTGGAGAGAAAGTCGACGAATGCCTCGCGCGTTGACTCGCGCAGGTGCCCGCACTTGCCGAAGTCCAGGACGCCCACCCGCCCGCCTTCGATGATGAGGAGGTTGCCCGGGTGGGGATCAGCGTGGAACACGCCGTCCTCGAAGATCATCTGGAAGTACAGGTCTGCCAACTCGTGCACGATGAGGTCAGCCTGACCACCAAGGCTTTTGATGACGTTCGAGAGGCGCGTCCCATCGACCATGGACTCCGTCAGCACCGACTCCGCGGACAACTCGGGGTAGGCGGTGGGGAATACGTAAGTTGGATTGTCAGCAAAGTTGCCTGACACCACAAGGAGGTTGCGTAGCTCAATGCGGAAGTCGAGCTCGTCAATCAAGCTCTTGGACAACTCCGCTACCGTGCGCTCCGGTTCCATAATCCGCAGCGAGGGAACGTCGTGTTGAAGAATGCTCGCCAGCGCGTTGAGGATCGCAAGATCTTCGCGAACTACGTCGACAACCCCGGTGTGTCGAACCTTGACCACGACCTGCGTGCCATCTAGGAGCGTCGCCAAACACACCTGTCCGATGGAGGCAGACGCGATGGGGACAAGGTTGAACGATGAGAAACGTGCGAGGGCCTCCTCGGCTGTGCAATTGAATGCCTCAGCAAGCGTCGCAACGATCTGCTCAGGGGTGTCCACGGGATCGTCGGCCTGCAGGACTGTCAGGTCTTCGGCGACGTCGGGCCCCACCAGATCAGGACGTGTACTGAGGATTTGTCCGATCTTTATAAACGTGGTGCCCAGTTCAAGTAATGCCGCTCGCAGGCGCTCTCCCCGGGACAACTCCATGAGGTCGGGGTCCGGCTTCATTCCCTTGGCAAGGTCGGCAAGGTGCGGATGGCCTGACAGATCTGCCCCTTCGGCGAGCCCGTACCGAACGAACACGCGCACAATCTGCTCGGCCCGAGCCCGGTGCTCGACAAGTGCGACAAGAGACCCACGTGGCAGGAAATTCAGGGATGTCATGGCGGAATCATGCCGTGGTCTACTCAACCCAGTTCGGTGCCCTAGTTGAGTCATGGGGTTTCTGTTGTCAGCCTCCAGTTTCTGGCCTAGCGTGAGTGCGTGACGACACTGACCGGGTTCGACCCGCACTCTGAGTCCTTCTATCAGGATCCGTACCCCGCCTACGCCCTCATGC
>JBAWXR010000283.1:0-2033 GCA_037143955.1 Actinomycetes bacterium | reverse complement strand
GGTGGTCGAGGCTGCCGATCGCGCCGGCGAAGAAGCGTGGCCGATGCCCCTGCCCGCCGATCTGCGTGGGGCGTTGGACTCCGCCACGGCCGACCTCGCCAACATCGGAGAGCGCTTCGGCGGCATGCTCTCGGCAGGTGTCTTCCTGCAGGAGTTCGTTCCCGCTGGGCAACCCTGGGTGCATCTCGACATCGCCGGTCCGGCCTTCAATGCCAAGGGCGCCTACGGCTACACACCCAAGGGCGGCACCGGTGCGGCCGTGCGCACGTTCGTCCAGGTCGCCATGGAGATGGCCGCACCAGGGCCCAAGGTGAGCAAGGCCACAGTCCGCCGTCCCGCAGCCAAGCGCCGCTAGGGCCCTACCCCGTTCAAGGCCTCCGCGAATCGGTGGAAGGATAGGCGCGGAACACCGACGACGGGAGCACACGTGCAGCAGGCAGACCTGGTCATCCTCGGCGGAGGCAGCGGCGGATACGCCTGTGCGCTGCGCGCTTCGGAGCTCGGCCTCTCGGTCATCCTCATCGACAAGGACAAGCTCGGTGGCACCTGTCTGCACCGTGGCTGCATCCCCACCAAGGCACTGCTGCATGCCGCAGAGGTCGCCGACAGCGCTCGCGAGAGCGAATCCTTCGGTGTCAACGCCACCCTCAACAGCATCGACATGGTCAAGGTCAACGAGTACCGCGACGGTGTCGTCGGTCGCCTCTATAAAGGCCTGCAGGGTCTGGTCAAGAGCCGCAACGTCACGTTCGTCGAAGGCACCGGTCGCCTCGTTGCTCCGAACACCGTCGAGGCCAACGGCGAGCAGTACGTCGGCACCAATGTCGTGTTGGCCACCGGTTCCTACGCGCGCAGCCTTCCCGGTCTGGACATTGGTGGCCGCATCATGACCTCCGATCAGGCACTCAACCTTGACTACATCCCTGGCCGGGTCATCGTGCTCGGCGGTGGAGTCATCGGTGTGGAGTTCGCCAGCGTCTGGAAGTCCTTTGGCTCATCGGTCACGATCGTCGAAGGTCTGCCGCGCCTCGTACCCAACGAGGATGAGGCCTGCTCCAAGGCACTCGAGCGCGCCTTTCGCAAGCGCGGTATCGACTTCATCACCGGCGTTCGCTTCTCTGGCGCGACCCAGGACGACTCAGGTGTGCACGTCACTCTCGAAGACGGGCGTTCACTTGATGCTGATCTGCTGCTCGTCGCGGTTGGACGCGGCCCCAATGCTTCGGGCATGGGGTTCGAAGAACAAGGTGTGGCCATGGATCGCGGCTGGGTGCTCGTTGACGAGCGCCTGCGCACCAATGTTCCCGGCGTCTTCGCCGTGGGTGACATCACGCCTGGCCTTCAGCTCGCGCACCGCGGTTTCCAGCACGGCATATTCGTGGCCGAGGAGATCGCCGGGCTCAAGCCCGTCGTCATCGCCGACATCAACATTCCTCGCGTCACGTACTGCGAGCCCGAGGTCGGGTCCGTGGGACTCACCGAAGCCCAGGCCAAGGACAAGTACGGCAGCAACGTCAAGGTCTACGAGTACAACCTCGGCGGCAACGGCAAGAGTCAGATTCTTGGCACCGCCGGGTTCGTCAAGCTCGTTCAGGTCACCGACGGTCCCGTCGTCGGTGTGCACATGGTCGGTTCGCGCATCGGCGAGCAGATCGGCGAGGCCACACTGATCGTCAACTGGGAAGCGACGCCGGACGACGTCGCCACGTTGATCCACGCACATCCCACGCAGAACGAAGCTCTGGGTGAGGCGCACCTCGCCCTCGCCGGCAAGCCCCTGCACGCGCACGCCTGATCCGCCAGCCAACCGATTCGACCAACAAAAGGAGCAAGCCCTCATGTCGGTCTCCGTCACGATGCCGCAGCTTGGTGAGAGCGTCACCGAGGGCACAGTCACCCGTTGGCTCAAGGCCGTGGGTGACACCGTGGTTGCCGATGAACCGCTGCTGGAAGTGTCGACCGACAAGGTCGACACCGGGATCTCGGTGTCGACCTTGTCGGGCGACACTTCCAGCAGCGGTTCATCGGCAACC
>JBAWXR010000282.1:0-2035 GCA_037143955.1 Actinomycetes bacterium | reverse complement strand
GTGGTGAGCAATGCGCCCTACACCAGCACCTTCGGCGATCCGGCCATCGCGAATCCCGTGCCGTACTCGCGCATCACGGTCTCCGTCCCCATCAGCCGTCCGGTTCTGCCGTATGCGCTGAAGATCTTCCTGCCAATGCTGATCGTGGTCATCTGTGCGGGGCTGGTCTTCCTGATCGACCCCTCCCACGTGGACAGCCGATTTGCGATGGGGCTCACATCGCTGCTCACAGTCATCGCCATCAAGTGGGTGACCGATGGGGAGATCCCCAACGTCAACTACCTCACCCTGGTCGATGCGCTGTTCCTGCCGGCATTTGGGCTGGCCCTGATCAGTCTGGCCACCGCCGTGTGGTCATCGCGTCTGATGGTGCGTGGCCACCCAGTGGCGGAGGTGGAGCGCTTCGACCGCCGCGTCCTCATCATCGCCGTGGGCGGCTATGTGCTGGCCAACGTCCTCATTTTCTGGGCCTTCCTGGGCTGACGCACAGCAGGTCGTCCAGATCGCTAACGTAATGTTGTGCCGGAACCAGAGGCGGCTGATGCAGGGAAAACCCGGTACCACACTCGCTTCTGATACCCCTATTGTCGGCGGCGATCCCCGGACCGCGCCTTCCCATCAGGACTCCCGTATGACCCGCCGTTTCACCGCCGGCGCCTTCGCCGCAACAGCCTCACTGCTCATGATCCCGGCGCTGGCATCTGCCACCGCCGTGCAGGCTGGTGAGGTGCATGCCGACCTGAAGAGCGCCTCCGGCGAGCGTGTGGCATCGCTCACCGGAAGCGTGAACGCGAAGGGCACGGGCTTCGGCACCATCGCCCCGCTCTCGGGTGCCGGTGCTCATGGCCTGAAGCGCGTGGAGCCGGTGAAGCTGTACGCGTTCAAGGACGGCACCATCCGCGTATCGGGCCAGCGCGGCACCTACATCACGCTGAGCGATCGCACGCACGACACCCTCGATGGGTCGGGCACCATCAACGTGGCCGACAGGAAGCTCCGCACCGTGCACGTGAGCGCCGCAGGATCCTGGGAGACCAGTCCCTTCCACCCGAAGAAGGGCATGGACATCCTGGTGATCGGCACGACCGGGGGCGCCATCCGTGCCGCGCTCGGCAAGCGCTATCACCTGATCAGGTACAACGGCACGGTGCACTCGCGCGATGCCCTCATCGCGAACCCCGCGCGCTACCGGCACATCGCCGGCCTGCTCGTCGGGAAGGGCGTGAGTGCCTCGCAGCTTCGCACCATGGATCTGGCCCGCTCGATGTACAACGAGGGCCGCTTTGTGGCCACCACGGCCAAGCCGAAGGCCTTTGACCGCTTCCTGTACCACCTCACGCACGCGCACGTGGGAAATCAGGGCGTGATCCTGCGCCGTGAGGCACCGGCGCTTGGCGCCATGGTGCACTCGTACCCGCAGATCCGTCAGCCCATCCTCACGCACTCGCGCCTTGGCAAGGCCCGCGCGAAGTCGGAGGCCGAGACCTTCCCGCTGGCCGAGCGCAAGGACGCTGCGAAGAAGGGCATCGCCCACATGACTGCTGCCCTCGCGAAGAGCGAGGTCATTGCGCCAAAGGTCAAGGGCAAGAAGAAGACCGAGATGACGACGTCGTCGAGTACCGACCCGGCCACCGTCACCGCCGGCACCACTGACGCCGCCTACTACACGGTGCCGATCGACCAGTACGTGACGGTGGCGATCACCCTGTACAGCCCGGTGACCGGCCTCGAGAACAAGCAGACGGTCGGGGTGACCTACAACCCCATCTACACCGTGTCGCTGGCGCAGAGCACCAGTGAGGTGACGCAGCAGGCGGTGAGCGAGACCAACGCCGTGCAGTTCGATGCCCTGGCCAACACGAGCGATTCGCTGGCCAACGGCACGTACAACTTCACCACCGGCATCGTCACCCCGTCCGAGGCGTCTGGGACCGCCGGGGAGGGCGGCTGGGGCCTCGCCATGGCGTACCACTCGGTGGTCATGCAGTGCGTCAGCTGCGTCGGCACCAGTGGCGGCACCATCCCGCCCACCTTC
>JBAWXR010000281.1:0-2039 GCA_037143955.1 Actinomycetes bacterium | reverse complement strand
TCACACCGGAGATCGAAGATAGACGCTATGACGTGCGCTTCTTCGTAGCTGCCCTTGCGCCAGGAACACACGTGGAGGCGATCACCACTGAGGCGGTCGAGGGATTCTGGATCTCGGCACGACAGGCCCTGGCGCGCAATGCTCGCGGCGATCTCACGCTGTTGACGCCCACCATCATGCGACTTCAGGAGCTCGCAGTCGCAGACAGTGTCGAGGAGTTCCTCACGCAGGCGCGCGGATTCAACGTTCTTCCACTCATGCCGAAACCTGTAGTGGACTCAGATGGAGCCGTGCACTGGATGATGGTCAACGAGCGCACGGGCGAGGTTCTCGATGACGGTGTGCGCGGACCTGATGTCATGGAGACCGATGGTGCCCCTATCCACGAAGACATCACATGAGTGGCCACGTCCTTCCACTGGGCGATGGCCCGTGGCACGGCGGGTCAGTCACCACAACCGCGACCTGCGTGCTTGCCCCCAATGCGTCGCCGTACACGCTTGATGGCACCAATACGTGGGTGGTCTCGTCGGGAAGTCATGCGGTGGTGATCGATCCGGGCCCGTTGGTGGAGGCGCACCTCGCCGCGATCCGCGAGGCCGCGGGCAATGCGCGCGTGAGAGAGATCCTGTTGACCCACGGTCACATCGACCATGCGGAGGCGGCGGTGGAGTTCGCTCAGTCGCTCGGGGTCGGTGTGCGAGCGCTCGATCCGGCGCATCGTCTCGGTAGCGAGGGACTCACCGAAGGTGATCGCATCGACGTTGGTGATGTTGTGATCGATGTCGTGGCCACTCCGGGACACAGTTCCGACAGCGTGTGCTTCCTACTTCCGGACGAGGGGTCCCTGCTCACAGGTGACACGATGCTCGGTCGCGGAACCACGCTTGTGGCCTACCCCGACGGAAATCTCGCCCAGTACCTCGCCAGCCTGCATCGCCTTCGTGATCGGGCGGTAGCGGGTGATATCAACTGGATCCTGCCCGGCCATGGACCCGTCGTTGCGAAGCCCATCGATGTTCTGGACTACTACCTCTCGCATCGCGCAGACAGGCTTGTGCAGGTGCGCGAGGCGGTGGAGTCAGGTGTCACGAGCGCTATGGCGCTGGTGGAGTTGCTCTACGCGGATGTTCCCCGTGAGGTGTGGCCGGCGGCCCGCGTCACAGTTCAGGCGCAGTTGGAATATCTTGGATTGCCGACGACCTAAAGCGGACTCAACGCTCTAGCGAGCACGCTTGCCTAACCGCTCGACGTCAAGGATCAGGACCTGCCTGGACTCCAGACGGATCCACCCACGCTGAGCAAAATCGGCGAGTGCCTTATTGACCGTCTCGCGCGATGCACCGACGAGTTGGGCGAGCTCTTCCTGTGTCATGTCGTGCGTGACCATGAGTCCGTCGGGCGTGACCGTTCCAAATTTTTCGCCCAGATCCATCAGGGCCTTGGCCACACGTCCAGGTACGTCAGAGAACACGAGATCGGCCATCGCTTCATTGGTGCGGCGCAGGCGACGTGCGAGGGCCTGAAGTAACGCCTCGGCAACCTCGGGGCGGCCGGCGAGCCAGGGGCGAAGCTGCGGGTGGCCAAGTCCAAGCACCATGGCATCGGTGAGCGCGGTGGCGGTGGACGTGCGCGGTCCCGGATCGAAAAGGCTCAATTCACCAAACATCTCGCCGGGGCCGAGCACTGCTAGCAAAGATTCGCGGCCATCACCCGAGGTCTGGCCGAGCTTGACCTTGCCTTCGAGGATGACGTACATGCGATCGCCCGGCTCACCTTCGGCGAACAGCACATCGCCCTTGTGAACCTCAATTTCGGTCATCGAGCCACGAAGTGAGGCAGCGCCCTCGGGATCAAGGGCAGCGAACAGGGGCGCTTGAAGAAATACCTCGTCCATCTGGCCTCCCGGGAAGTCCTCCTCATTGTGTCGCATGCCCGACCCTCGTGCGAAGGCAGGTCGGGACGGTCCACCTAGGGTGGCGGCATGGAGGTGCTCGAGGATGCCGCGCGAACCAAGCGCCGGGCCCGAGCTATCGTGA
>JBAWXR010000280.1:0-2053 GCA_037143955.1 Actinomycetes bacterium | reverse complement strand
CGCATGCGCCGCGAGAAGCCGATTCAGACCAAGGCCATCAAGGACGGCAAGCGAGTGGTCAAGGCACGCTTCGGCGTCGATCCCGAGACGTGCACAGGAGACCACTCGTGTATCCGTATCTCGGGCTGCCCATCGCTGACGATCGCCGACAATCCCGATCCGCTTCGACGCGATCCCATCGCCACGGTCATCAGTAGCTGCGTCGGCTGCGGACTGTGTGGAGAGAACGCGCATGCCGCAGCGCTGTGCCCGTCGTTCTATCAAACCCAGGTCATCATCAACCCCAGTCGCTGGGATCGCATGAAGGCTTCGATCCGTCGCAGGTACATCGGCTGGCTGCAGCGCGGCATCGAGCGCCGACTCGTGGGAATCGAGCCGGCATGACCGCGTTGATGACGACCGAAGCAGCCACTCGCACGCGCCCCATCACCATGGCGATCCTCGCCATGGGTGGCGAGGGTGGTGGCGTGCTTGCCGACTGGCTGGTCTACGTGGCCGAGCACAACGGCTGGTACGGCCAGAGCACGTCGGTCCCCGGCGTCGCGCAGCGCACCGGCGCCACCGTGTACTACCTGGAGTTCTTCCCCCGCGCTGGTGCAACGGCCTATCCGGTCCTGGGCACGATGCCCACGCCGGGTGAGGTCGATGTCGTGGTTGCGTCCGAACTGATGGAGGCCGGTCGCGCGATCACCCGCGGGTTCATCACTCCCGAACGCACCACCGTGGTCTCATCGACCAGTCGCACCTACGCGATGCCTGAGCGCACAGCGATGGGTGAAGGCCGCGTCGACTCCGAGGGCATTCTCGAAGCAACCCGTGCGGCATCGAAGCGCTTTGTGCGCGGCGACTTCGCCCGCATCGCTGACGACACGGGCAGTGTCATCAGTGCCGTGCTCTTTGGCGCGATTGCAAGCGCCCAGGTTCTGCCGTTCACACGTGAGCAGTTCGAGGACGCCATTCGCTCGGGTGGCAAGGGCATCGACGCAAGCCTTCGCGCGTTCGACAAGGGCTTTGCTGTCGCCGCCGCATCCGAGCGACCCACCATCGAGGTCACCATTGGGAAACGCCCCGACGACTACCTCGACCCTGTTCCCGTCGGCCCGTCGGCCGCCGACATCGCACGCGCGACCGAAGATCCCAGCGCCATGGTCGGGTCTCGACTCACGGCGCAAGCTGCGCGGATCGCCCGCGACTTCCCTGCACCCGCACGTTTCAACCTCGTCATGGGACTCAAGCGCACGGCCGAATATCAGGACATCGCCTACGCCGATGTGTTCCTGGACCGCGTGGCCTCCGTCGCAGCCCTCGATCACGATCCCAGCGCCCGCCTGACGATGGAAACTGCCCGCCATACCGCGCTGTGGATGACCTACGAGGACACCATCCGGGTGGCCTTTCTCAAGACTCGCAAGAAGCGCTTCGAGCGCGTCAGTGGCGAGGCGCGAGTGTCAGACGAGCAGCTGATGGAGGTGCGCGAGTACCTCCATCCGCAGATCGAGGAGATCACTGACACTCTGCCCACGGCTCTGGGCAGGTGGATGCTTCGCTCGAAGGCCGCCAATGCGTTGGTCTACAAGGCCACGCACAAGGGACTCAAGCTCAACACCTCGTCAGTGTGGGGTTACACGATGCTGTACACGATGGCGCGGATGCGTCCGATTAGGCGTCGGTCTCTGAGGTTCGGGCTTGAGCAGCAGCGCATCGATGCCTGGCTAGGCCTGATTCGGCAGTACGCCCCCATGAACTACGCATTCGCGTGCGAGATCGCCGAGTGCGCCCAGGTCATCAAGGGTTACGGCGAAACACATGCCCGCGGCTGGGCCAGCTTCGAGGGACTCATGGCACAGGTGCCCACTCTCGCGGCCGAGCCCACCTCTGCCGCAGACCGCCTCATCTCACTGCGTACAACAGCACTGACGAACTAGTCGTTGCTGACTGGTACGCCGGGCAGTTGATTCTTGCGGAACGGCCAGACGAACTCGCGTCCGCCCGTGATGCCTTTGCTTCGGAAGATCAGCATGAGGACCAAGATGAGGCCGAGCACGATCGGCCG
>JBAWXR010000279.1:0-2062 GCA_037143955.1 Actinomycetes bacterium | reverse complement strand
GCCGTGCCACTGGGCATGTTCTCGGCCGTCGGCACCCAGCCGGTGACCTTGACCGGCAACTTCAGGGCGGCAATCGCGCGAACCGCACCGATGACCGCGGCAGCGCCTGCCATGTCGGCCTTCATCTCGTCCATCTGTGCGGCCGGCTTGATCGAGATACCGCCAGTGTCGAAGGTGATGCCTTTGCCGACGAGCGCCAGGCTCGCCGTTGCACCCGCGGGCGCGTACTCCAGGCGCACAAGGCGAGGCGGGTTGGCCGAGCCTTGGCCTACGGCCAAGATGCCACCGCACTTGTCGGCCTTGAGGGCCTTCTCGTCCCACACCTTGACCTTGACCGGCAATCCCTTGACCGCCTCACGCGCGGCGTCGGCGAGAGCCGCCGGTGGAAGTGCATTCGGCGGGGTGTTGACCAGATCGCGCACCAAACTGATGGAGTCCGCAACCGTGTTCGCCTGTGCCACTGCTGCGCGGTCGGCTGCCGTAGCACCGGCTACGAGAAGGGTGAGGCGCTTGGCGGGCAGCGAGGACTTATCTACGGCGCGACCCTTATGTGTGGTGAAGGAGTATGCAGCCAGGCGAGCGGCCATTGCGCACTCCAAGGATCGGCCGGCCGGAGAAGCGATGGCCACGCGGCCGAGCCCCGTGCACGCGCGAACACCGTTGCCGATCGCGCGACGGATTATCTCGGCGTCGTCAGCGGTTTTACCGACACCCACGCACACGACAAGGGGCGCCTTGATGCCAGTGACACCGGGCAGCTTGGTGACTTCACCGGAGGATCCGGTGGCTCCAAGGGTGCGCAGGTCCTTGATCACATTGCGCTCGGCGGCGGCGCTGAGCCCGGCAGACAGCACGCGAGGCGCGGTGCCCTGACTGACCACGACGACAAGTGCGTCGCAGGCCGTGGAGGCGGGAGCAGTCGTGGCGAGGGAGAGAGTCATGGCCGGCACTTTACGCAGTAGCGTCCTCTTGTGCCTGAACTCAAGAGAACACCGCTATACGAACGTCACGTCTCTGCCGGTGCCAAGACCGCGGACTTCGGCGGCTGGGACATGCCCATCGAGTACGGCGGAGTTGTCGCCGAGCACACGGCCGTCCGGGAGTCCGTAGGCATCTTCGACGTGTCGCACATGGGCAAGGTGCGGGTTCATGGTCCGGGAGCGGTGGCGTTCCTGAACTCCGTGCTTGCCAATGACCTCGACCGCATCGAGGCGGGACAGGCGCAGTATTCGATGCTGCTCAACGACGCGGGCGGCGTGATCGACGACCTGATCGTGTACCGCTGGGCCGATGACGACATGTTCATCATCCCCAATGCGTCCAATGCGGCATCGGTAGTCGCCGAACTGCGCAGGCTGGCTCCTGTCGAGATCACGGTCGACGACCATCACAACGACCACGGCATCATCGCGGTGCAGGGACCGCGCAGTGCCGAGCTCCTGACAGCGATTGGCATGCCCACGGATCATGACTACATGTCGATGGTGTCTGCAGAATTCGCCGGACAGCCAGTCGTGGTGTGCCGCACCGGATACACGGGTGAGCACGGCTACGAAATCGTGGCACCGGTGGCTGTTCTCGTGGATGTGTGGGACTCGCTGGTCGCCGCAGGTGAGCCGCTGGGGGCGATCCCGGCCGGCCTCGGTGCTCGAGACACCTTGCGCACCGAGATGGGCTAGCCGTTGCACGGTCAGGACATCAGCCCAACGATCACGCCGGTGGAAGCGCGCCTGGGCTGGGCGATCGGCTGGGACAAGGCCGAGTTCTGCGGACGCAATGCGCTCATCGCTGTACGACGAGAGCCCGGACGACGATTGCGCGGTCTTCGCTCTGTGGACCGGGCCATTCCGCGAGCTCACATGGCGGTCAGCAACGCGGAGGGTGTGTTGGTCGGCGAAGTCACCAGCGGCACGTTTTCTCCCACCCTCAAAGTGGGTATCGCGTTGGCCTTGGTCGATTCGAGCATTAGCGATGGAGATGACGTCGTGGTCGACGTGCGCGGCAAGCCAGCGCGCTTCACTGTGATGTCGCCGCCGTTTGTTGAGTCTCGGCCCAAGTAGGT
>JBAWXR010000278.1:0-2069 GCA_037143955.1 Actinomycetes bacterium | reverse complement strand
CGTCGTCCACCGCGTAGATCGGTGCGCCGGTGCGCACGGCCACGGCAATGGCATCGCTCGGGCGGCAGTCCACCTCCACGTCCTGCCCCGCAGTACTGAGCCGCAGCATCGCGTGGAACGTGTTGTCGCGCATCTCGGTGACGGTGACGCGTGCCACCTCGGCCCCCAGCTCACCGATGAGGTCGCTCATGAGGTCGTGCGTCATCGGGCGTGGCGAGTCGGTGCCCTGCAGCTTCATGAGGATCGCCGAGGCCTCGGCATGGCCGATCCAGATGGGAAGGAAGCGATTGCCCTCCACTGTCTTGAGCAACACGATGGGCTGCTTGCCCACCATGTCGAAGCTCACGCCGTAGATCACGAGTTCCTGCATTGGGTGGATGCTAGCCACGTTCTCTTCGTGCCTCTGATGCTATGGTCCCGCGCCGCGGGCGATTAGCTCAGGTGGTTAGAGCGCATCCCTGATAAGGATGAGGTCCCTGGTTCGAGTCCAGGATCGCCCACTCTTTTTCGAGTCGGCGCTACGGCGCCAGTTGCTCGAGTGCCGCGGCCACTGCGTCCTCGCTGGCAAAGGCGATCTCCACGATCACCGCACCCTTGGGCCCGGCCTTTACCCGCACCGGCGCTTCGAACACCCCGTGGAACGCGTCGATGGCCTCATCAGCGATTTCCGGCAACTCACGAGTGGCACGCACGCGAGCGGCGGCGTCCCCACCGGCACTGTGCGTCCGTGCGAGGGCCTCGGTCTGTCGCACAGAAAGCCCCTGCTCAGAAGCCTGTTTTGCCACCGCGCGGCGCTTCTTTGCGCCGTCGGCCATAAGGATGGCGCGGCCATGCCCCTCGGTGAGCACACCCGCCACAAGCATCTCCTGCACGTCGTCGGGCAGTTCAAGCAGCCGGATGAGGTTGGCCACCGACGACCTGCTGCGACCCACGCTGCGGGCCACATCAGCCTGCGACTGCCCGAAGTCCTCCACCAGTGCGGCAAGTGCCTGAGCCGTCTCCACCGGGTCGAGATCCTGGCGCACCAGGTTCTCCACGAGACCCACTTCGAGACGCTCCCGCTCGTCGGCGTCGCGCACCACGGCCGGCACCTCCGTGAGTCCGGCCGCCTGTGCCGCGCGCCAACGGCGCTCACCGGCGATCAGCTCGTAATCGCCAGAGTCCAGCGCACGCACGACGACCGGCTGGATCAGTCCGGTGGAGGCGATGGACTCTGTGAGGGACGCAAGCGCTTCGTCGTCGATGCGCTTGCGCGGCTGGGCCGCGTTGGGCCGGATACGGCCAAGCGGTAGCACCAGCAGGCGCTCGCCAGTGGCGGTGACATCGGGCGCAGCCACCGGGGCAGCAACCGGTGTATCTGCTGGCGAGGGCACCGCCACGGGGGCGTCGCCCAGCAGCGTTGAGAGCCCGCGCCCGAGGCGCTTGGACGATTTCTTCTCAGCCACGACGTGCGACCTCCTTGGCCACCTCGAAATAGGCGTCCGCAGCCGCGCAGTGCGGGTCGTAGCGAATCACCGGTTCACCAAACGACGGCGACTCCGTCACGCGGACGTTGCGCGGGATCACGGTGTCAAACACATCGCCCGGAAAATGCCTGCGTACCTCCGCAATCACCTCGCCGCTGATGCGGGTGCGCGGGTCGTGCATCGTCATGAGAATTCCACTCACCCGCAGGTGCGGATTGAGCCGGGCCCGCACCTCGCCGATGGTCTCCATGAGCCGCGAAAGGCCCTCAAGTGCGTAGTACTCGCACTGCACGGGCACGATCAGGCGCTCGGCGGCCATCAGCGCGTTCACGGTAACCAGGTCGAGCGACGGCGGACAGTCAATGAACACGTAGGGGTAGCTGTGGGCAACAGGAGCGAGCGCCGCCTTCATGAGGCCTTCACGGCCCTCCCGCTCCACCAGTTCCACGGCTGCTCCAGCGAGGTCTGCGGATGACGGCAGCAGATCCATCCCGGGTACCGCAGTGGGCATCACGGCGTCACGCACCGCGAGACCGTCCAGCAGCACGTCTGCGGTCCCGGGCGTTCCCGGAGCGGGGCGTTCGCCCTTCAAAACGCCGCTCG
>JBAWXR010000277.1:0-2096 GCA_037143955.1 Actinomycetes bacterium | reverse complement strand
GTGTCCGTCACGCGCGCCCGAACCCGACTGGGCGGCGTGCGCGACTCCGACATGGCTGACGTCGACAGCGCCCTTCGCCGTCACCTTGCTCTGTGATGCAGCGGTCTAAGCCGCCAGCACCGAACTAGTCCGCCAGCACCGCGATGGCGTTGATTTCGATCAGATAGTCCTTGTTCACGAACTTGCTGACCTCCACCAGCGTCGAAGCCGGAGCCACACCGGTGAAGTACTGGCGCCGCACGGCATGGATTGCTTCGAAGTCCTCCATGTTGCGCACGTAGACATCGACTCGGGCGATGTCATCAAGGGTGCCTCCGGCTGCCTCCACCGCCGCCTTGAGGTTGCGGCACACCTGATGTGTCTGCTCAGTGACGTCGCCGATCCCAGCGACCGTGCCGTCGGCCTGGCGCGCGGTCATTCCGGAGATGAACACCATGCGCCCCGGCGCGGTGACGGTGGCGTGCGAGAAGTGCCCGTTGGGCACGGCAAGGTCGGGGCTGGTCACCTGCTGCTTGGGCATGGTCGATCCTCTCGTCAGCGTGCATCGTGCGGGTCGGTGTACCAGGCCGGCATCGTCGGATAGTGCGGGCCGTCGTAGATCTCCAGCAGCACCGACTCCTCGAGTGCGCGGGTAGGGCCATGCATGCTGCCCTTGGGATTCCAGTAGAAACTGCCGGGCGTGAGAGTGATGCCGGTCGGGATGTACTGGTAGAGGCCCGACAGGCAGAACATGAACTGGTTGGAATCGTGAGAGTGTCGCGACGGAATCCCTGCGCCCTGCTGGAACCGGATGAGGGCGATGGAGGCTTCGGTCTGCTCGTTGCGCCACAGCATGCGATGACTCAGTCCTGCAAGAGTCTTGTCGACCCACTCAAGGTCCTGCGTCTGCACGAGGATCTCGCGGAAGCGGAACATCGCATCGGAGACCTGCTCTTCGCGCGAGGCGTCAGCGGCTGCTCCTGCATAGTGACCGGGCTCGCCGAGGTTGTGATCCCAATCCTCCGCCGATACCCCTTCAGGCCGCGGGCGCGGCGGGACGAGCGGAAACTCACTCATGGTGCCCACCGGGCTGCAAGATCTCCACGAGACGACTGCGGTACTGCGTCGTGCCCTCGTTGATGAGGCGATGAACTTCGCCAGCCTCGCGATAGACAACCCCACCGTCTTTCTCCGATACCTGGCGCACATTGCCCTCGACTGACTCGATGCGGTTGTCCGCACCCTGCAGAGCCACGACGAGGTACGGGTTCTCGTGGTGATGCCACGTCACTGATGCACCTGGCTCGAGCACGATCTCCCATACGCGCACCGCGTGATTCTCGAAGACCACCGTTTGTCCCACCGGCCCGAGAGTCACCTCGGTTCCATCAGAAAGACGTGCCGTAGATGTCATGCCGGAATCCTCTCGCGCGGTTCAGGGACGGACGATACGCAGGTAGGCAGCGGTGATCGGGTCCTCGCCGGATGCCGGATCGAACGGGCCGAGATAGGCGATGTGCCCGTCGGGTCGAATGAGCATGCATGTATCGGCAGGAACCTGCAGGCGCTTCATGACCCGCTCCCCCGGGTCGAAGGCGCAACGATCACGCAACCCCTGCTCGAACGGCGCATCCCATCGACTCACCGCGAAGTGCACGAGACCGGGCGTGGAATTGGCCGGGATCACGGGACGACGACGCACGTCCGTGAACCACAGGGCGACAAAACGTCCGTCAACAAGTTCGTGCAGATGCTGGCGCCCCGCCGCCGTGAACAACGGCAGGTCGGGTACTCGATCACCGATGCGCACCGCCACAGGCTCGGCGCCATGGACCACCATCGACCAGTCGCCATCGTTGTCGACGTCGAGGCGCACGCCCAGCAGACCGCGCGTCATGGCGACACCCCAGTCGCCGCCGGTCATCGCCTCAACGATGCCGCGGCGACGCTCCATGTTGGCTCGAGCTGCCTCGGCCATCTCGCCAGAGCCTTGAATCGCAACCGGCCCCTGCTCTCGCGCGTACCCCTCGAGCAGCGCGTCATCGGCCCACCCGCGCGTGACGAACGCGATGCGCCATGGCAGGTTGCTGGCATCCAGCACACCGGTGTTGAGGCCC
>JBAWXR010000276.1:0-2097 GCA_037143955.1 Actinomycetes bacterium | reverse complement strand
CCGCTGAAGTGCCGTTGTTCCCCGGTGACCAGGGCACGGCCACCCTCGTGATCCGGCCACCGGCGTCATCCAACACTCTTGCCGGCACGTATCGCGTGGGAATTCTGGCCACATCCGAGGTTCGGCGTGCGATTCAGGCATCCACGGAGATCGCGGTCAAGGTCCCGTCCTTCGTGCGGTTCCGCAGCACGGCCCCGCGGGGCACTATCGACTTCAAGGGCCACACCAACGTTTATCTGCAACTCGCCAACGAGGGTAACTCCACCATCGATTGCTCTGTCTCGGCCACTGATCCGGACCGGATCCTTAAAATCAAGCCGCAGGTCGACAAGGTCACGCTAAAGCCCACGGAAACAACGTGGATCAAGACCGAGGTCAAGGGCCCGTTGGTGCTCTTTGGCTCCTCGCGCTCTCGGTCCATGAACGCTGAGTTCACCGTGCTCCTTGATCACTACAGCGACAAGCAGCCAGAGTCCGTCCCACCTCAGACCGATCGACTCAGCATGCTCCAGAGGCCGCGTTTTCGCCTACGGCTGGGCTTATTCGGGCGCCTTGCGATCTTGGTTGCCCTGTTGGCTGTGGTGGCAACGTTCCTGTACAGCCGCATTCTCGCCCCACACACCGCGGGTGTGGCGGGAGCCCCCAACGTGCCGTTGAACTTTGTGGCACAAGTCGTGGATGACTCCCAGATTGTGTTCACTTGGGATCCAGCGACAGGTGCGACCGGATACGAGATTTACGCCATTGGTGCAGCAGGCGATCCAAGTTCATCGGCCAGTGCTGCGGCCTCCGGTGCTTCGGCGCCAAGCGCGGCAGCATCCAGCTCCACTGCGACAAGTACCAGCGCCACCCCGTCGAGCTCCGCAGCAAAATCCATTGCGTCGTCATCTGCGTCGTCATCTGCGTCGTCATCTGCTTCGGGCAGATCCCTTGTGCTGGATCGTGCACCGGCGAAGAAGAAGCCAAAGCCCAAGAAATCGGCGAGCGCGTCCGCTTCATCCACGTCATCGCCGACTGCGTCACCGAGCTCGTCCTCGTCCGAGAAGCCGAGTAAGTCGGCCAGTGCGTCGGCCAGTGCGTCCACGAGTGATTCGGGCAGTGCATCCGGCAGCGGGTCAGCAACTGCGTCGCCTACCTCCTCGTACCCCCGAGTCCTGACGAGTGCGGAGCCGAGTGCGCTAACTAGCCCGGTATGCGTCAACTGCACATCCGTCCTCAAGCCCAGTGCCGGATCGACTCGCGCCGTGCTCACGACGCTTCCCAAGGTGTCGCAGGCGTGCTACAAGATCATTGCCAAGGCTGGCAGCTATCAGTCGTTGTTCAGCGTGGCCCAATGCGTGAATCTTGCCGTTGTGCAGGCGCGACAGTCATCGGCGTCAGCCTCGGCAGCCTCTGCTGCGGCGTCCGCATCATCGGCATCGTCATCAGCGTCCGCGTCTGCCGCCAAGGTCAACGTGTGTCCGCCGGTCAATGCCTCAGCCACAGCATCCGGGTCCACTAGCGTGGTGATCCAGTGGACCAAGGCGACCAGTGTTCCTTCAGGAAGTCCCACACCGACCTGCGATCCGACCATGACGGTCACCGGGTATGAGGTCCAGCGCCAGATTCTCAATGGCTGGTCGGACCTGCCCAGCCAACCGACCGCCAGCGACACGGCGTTCGAGACCACGGGACTCCCCGCGGGAACGAAGCAGTGCTTCCACATGAAGGCACTTGATTCCAATGGCGGTTCGGCTTACACCGCTACGTTTTGTGCCACGCTGCCTGTTGCCACCGCTAGTGCGTCTACCTCGAGCACGTCATCGACCGGCACATCGACATCAAGTGCTTCGGGATCATCGTCGGCCAGTCGAAGCTAGGAGCAGGTGACGATCGCCTGCGGCTCGAAATACGTGTGACAGACCAACGGGGATGCGTTAGAACTTGCGGCCCCCAAGGCCGCGGTTCCGGTGTTGGCTGAATTGGTAGTAGATGCAGCGCTTGCAGACTTCTTGCTTGAGCTTGGCGAAGAGCTGGAGCTCTTGGATGCGCTTGCGCTTGCGCTCGAACTGGCACTCGAACTGGCACTCGAACTGGCACTCGAACTGGCACTCGAAC
>JBAWXR010000275.1:0-2117 GCA_037143955.1 Actinomycetes bacterium | reverse complement strand
GCGTATAGCGGTGCCAGCGGGGATCGCGGCACGCCGCAACCGCCGCCTCAACGATGTAGTCGGGGGTGGGGAAGTCCGGTTCCCCCGCCCCGAATCCGATGACGGGACGTCCGGCCGCCTGCAGGGCCTTGGCCTTGGCATCGACGGCTAAAGTGGCCGATTCGGCGATCGCGCCTACCCGGAGGGAGACTCGTCCGGTGGGGGATGGGGTGCTCGAAGTCATGCTGTAATCCTCCCAGATCGCCTCAGAATGGCTCGTCGTGGGAGGCGGTTGGACCCGGACACCTCTCACGGAATACACTCGTCGGGCGGTGGGTACCCACCCGTGCGTGAGCCTGCCCGCAGGCTGTTTTCTCGTGCAGCCGCCTCAAGGGTCGTAGCTCAATTGGTAGAGCACCGGTCTCCAAAACCGGCGGTTGGGGGTTCAATTCCCTCCGGCCCTGCGTTGCCGGTCCGGAAAGTTCGGGCCGGAGCCGCCAGTGGTGCGCCACTGGTAAAGCACGACCAGCACGACCAGCACAATGCACGAGCAGTACCGACCAGCACGACCAGCACGATGCAGGCAGCGAACATCTGACAGAACGGAAGCAACAACGTGGCGAAGAACGACACTGCGGGGACGGCCAAGAGCCGACCTGGCATGTTCGCGCGTCTGGGCACGTTCTACCGCCAGGTGATTGCCGAACTGCGCAAGGTCATTTGGCCCACGCGCAAGGAGTTGATCACCTATACGTGGGTGGTCATCGTCTTCGTCACCGCCGTCTCGCTGTTCGTCGCGGCCCTTGACTACGTATTCGGTAAGACCGTGCTCGCCGTCTTTGGTGGCGGCTAACACCTCGTTCATCCCACCTTCCCCATTTCTCACCTCTGGAGCGCCCCGCAGTGACTGAGCAAGACAACACCGCGAACCCAGCTGTCGCCGACGCTTGGGCTGCCGCGCTCGCCCGTGCCGACACGGACGATGGCGCTACGCCGGCAGATGAGGTCGATGAGGCCGTTGCCGAGGCGATCGTGGCTGAGGTCGTTGCGGAAGAGGCCGTCGAAGAAGCGATTGTTGCCGAACTCGTGGCCGAAGAGGCCGTCGAAGAAGCGCTCATTGCCGATGCTGTCGCCGAACTCATCATCGAAACTTCAGACGATGACGAACTCATCGTCGAGGCCATCCTCGAGGCCGATATCGCGACTGAAATTGCCGAAGAGGCCATTGCTGAAGCCGAAATTGCCGATGAGATCGCCGATGAGGCAGTACTTGACGCAGTAGTCGCCGACGCCATTGCCGAGCAATTGCTCGAAGAGGAACTCGACCCTGAGGAAGAGTTCCGCCGCATGCTGTCCGAAGCCCTCGGCGAGTGGTACGTCATTCACTCTTACGCAGGTTTTGAAAACCGGGTGCGCACCAACCTCGAGAGCCGCATCACCACGATGAACATGGAAGACGAAATCTTCCAAGTTGAGGTGCCAATCGAAGAGGTCATCGAGTTCAAAAACGGCGTCAAGAAGCAGGTCAAGCGCAACAAGTTCCCTGGCTACGTCCTCGTGCGCATGGAACTGACCGACGAGTCGTGGGGCGTCGTGCGTCACACCCCGGGAGTCACGGGATTCGTTGGCCACGCTCACCAACCCAGCCCGCTGTCCTTCGACGAGGTCTACTCGATCCTCGCGCCGAAGTCGGAAAAGAAGGGTGCCCCCGGCACCCCAGGCGGCGAAGTCATTTCGCGCATCGTCGATTTCGAGGTCGGCGAACCTGTCACGATCATCGAAGGCGCCTTCGCCACGATGCAGGCCACGATCTCTGAGATCACGCCTGAGTCGCAGAAGGTCATTGTCATGGTCGAACTGTTCGGTCGCGAAACTCCGGTCGAACTCACATTCGCCCAGATCGAAAAGGGCTGAACCCCACCAGTCTCCCGGCCCCACCGGGCGAGCATCACCAACAACAAGGAACGAGCACATGCCTCCGAAGAAGAAGAAGAAGATCACTGGTCTGATCAAGTTGCAGATCCAGGCGGGCGCGGCCAACCCGGCCCCTCCTGTCGGTCCTGCCCTCGGTCAGCACGGCGTGAACATCATGGAGTTCTGCAAGGCCTATAACGAGGCCACGGAAAGCCAGCGAGGTC
>JBAWXR010000274.1:0-2123 GCA_037143955.1 Actinomycetes bacterium | reverse complement strand
GTGGAGACCGTCACGGCTCGATTGAAGTCCGGACGGGTGCGGCCGGTTGTCATCTGGCTGGCGGTGGAGACATTGGTCGAAGCCCCAGAGCTGGTGGATGCGGTGGCCACACGTGCGTCCGCGGCACAATGGGCGCACCAGCGCCCGTAGCTCAACGGATAGAGCAACTGGTTTCTACCCAGTCGGTTGGGGGTTCGAGTCCCTCCGGGCGCACTTTTGTTCAAGCGGCAAGTTCAGACTCCGCTGGCCATCGGTCGTATGGAAGCACTCACTACTCGCTTAGGCCGAGCGGGATGCACGACAGGCTTTACTCAGCTCGGATATTTGCTGCCTGGTTACCTTTGGGCCCTGTTACGACATCGAAAGTGACACGCTGATTCTCCGCCAAAGTCTTGAAACCAGACGACACGATGGCGGAGAAGTGAACGAAAAGATCTGCTCCACCGTCGTCGGGAGTGACGAATCCGAATCCCTTGGCGTCGTTGAACCACTTCACAACCCCGGTCGCGCCCTTGAGCATGCTGGGTTTGGCGACGGTCGACTTGCAATCAGCCTCGGACCCCTCACAGATGCAGGTCACCTTTCCGCCGTCATTCGCACACGTCCACTTCGCTACGACCGGTGCCTCGCTGGAAACGTCTGGCACTGAGGTGGCCGACGATGGCGCCGTCGCCGTCGAACTCGAGGCGCAGCCCGCGAGAAGGAGCGCTCCCGCGGCCGCCATGCAAACCGCCAATGTCGTGACACTTCTGGGTGCATGCATGGCTCGAAACCCTTCGTCGTCTCCACGCTGCAACCACAGCGGCACCACGGATTATGGCTTCCTCGTGCGGCACGAACAAGCCACATGCAACACCCCGGGAGTGTCCGGGACCACTAGTGAACGAGGACGATTACCCCGCTCAAAAGCCCCACGATGAACACGTAGACGGGAACCCCGAGCAGGCGTCGCGCCCACTTACCCAAACGAGGCTCACCGTGTGCCGAAATCCCATGGAGGATCGCGAAGAGCGCCGACGGGACGAAGGTCAGCACCAGCAGGCCCGGAAGCAGATGGGCGGCCGGACCCCATTTGAAGAAATAACTGGCGAGGATCACCCCGATGACGGCAGTTGTCGTCAACTCCACTATTCCTTCGGGCAAGAATTGATGCAGCCCTTGAATGCGAGGAACTCGCGACCTGAACACATCCATCAGCAGCGGAACCGCGAGGAGCAACGCGGCACCCAGCGCGAATCCCGCGTACCCGATAAAAGCACCGAAGACCAGAAACGTGATGAGCGTTCGGCATGCGATAGCTGCCACCCTCCACGGTCGCGAGGGCTTGTGGTGTTGTGGAAACGACACAGCCTTGCAACGCTGGGGGTAATGATGAAGGGCAAGGTCTTCGAGAATCATCCTTATCGCCACCGCCGCACCCGTGACGAGCTCGACATAAAGCAAGTCCTCGTGGCTGACGAGCTCCAAGCCCGAGAGTCCGTTGAGTCCCTCGGCGAGCCCCAGTGCAGTGAAAGCGACGATCACCGGTGAAATCGCGTAGTCGGCGCAACGGTCGAACACCGGACCCAACCCACTGTGGATGTGTCGCCGAATGGGCCGAAGGTGATGAGCGAAGAACGACAACGACACCGCCAGCAGACCTATGCCGACGATTGTCAGAAAATCGTCCATGGTGGTGAGGTGCCCGGTCACGAGAGCACCGAGGCTGATGGTGGCCCACGCCAACAGCCCGGCCATGGCGTCAAGCACTCCCAAGACGATGATCGCCAGGATGATGGCGAACGATGCCGGTACCACGCTGAACCCTGTTTGGATGAGGCTACTGAGGCCCACGGTGATCCCGGCAACCCACAACAGCAATGCGGCGGAGCCGAACATCGCGCGCGCCCACATGCCGTCGCTCAGCGTGCGAGGAAGGATAAGCGAATACCTGCTTGTTGCTTCGTAAATCCGCACGAGTACTCGTTGATAGTCGTGCACCCACGGCGTACGCCACGTGCGACTTCGATCGCCTGTCTTTTCGACCTCGAGATCGACGACCTCGATGCCCTCCAGTTCTAAAACGTGACCGTGGCCTTGCGCCTCGCGACCGCCGTGGCCGCCTTCTCCGTGCCCGCCTTCTC
>JBAWXR010000273.1:0-2131 GCA_037143955.1 Actinomycetes bacterium | reverse complement strand
CGCATCAACCGACGGTGGGTTGGGAATGCTACTCGGAATGCGTGGGGACGCATTCGGTGGTGGCCTCAGCGGACTCGTGGAGTGGGTGTCCGCAGGTGCGTCCATAGTGCTGCCGTCTGTGCCTTTCGCCCTGACGGCCATGGCCGACGTTCTGCGTCCGCTGTGTGGCCCGACGGGCGCCGCCTACGCATTCGGCCCGCAGAAGGGGCTCGACCTCGATGCATGTCGAATCGCGGACGAAGCGTTGATGCAATGGGCTCGATTGTTGGACGTCGATCCGATGGTGCCCGGCACGGGTGCGGCCGGTGGCACTGGTGCAGCGGCGCTAGCGCTCGGTGCGCATCTGCAGCCTGGGGCACGGGCTATAGCGGACATGATCGGGCTAGATGCCGCGGTGAAGTCGGCTGATCTCGTCGTCACCGGCGAGGGCCGCCTCGACGCGACCACGCTCGCGGGCAAGTCACCGATGATCGTCATCGAGTCAGCACTGTCGGCCGGCGTGCCCGTCCGCTGCGTTGTCGGACAAGCCGATCCGCACGTGGCCGCTGAACTCCGCGGCCGGGGCGTCGAGATCGTGATCCTCGACACCTAGCCGGCGGAGTGGCCCGGGGACTGGCTAGCGTGGGGCCGTCGACGCGAACTCATGACTTCCGAGCACAGATGAAAGAGGTGCGCACATGGCTGGACCGATCCGCGTGGTCATCGCCAAGCCCGGGCTTGATGGGCATGATCGCGGTGCCAAGGTGATCGCCCGTGCGCTGCGTGACGCTGGCGTTGAGGTGGTCTACACCGGGCTCCATCAGACGCCGGCCATGATCGTCGATGCCGCCATCCAGGAGGACGCCGATTTCATTGGGCTGTCGATCCTTTCTGGCGCGCACCTCACGCTCTTCCAGGAGACGATGAGCCGGCTCAAGGAGCGCGACGCAGCAGACATCGTCGTCTTCGGCGGCGGGATCATTCCCGACGACGACATCGCCACGCTGGAGGCCATGGGGGTGTCCCGAATCTTCACGCCGGGAGCGCCCGTCCATGAGGTCGTCCAGTGGGTGCTAGATCACACGCCACCGGCCTGACAGCGACCACCCCACCCTCACTAGGCTCCGCTTCGACGACGCTGCGACGTGTGCGTCGGCCCAAAGGAGCCCCAAGTGGATCTGTACGAGTACGAGGCCAAGCAACTCTTCCGCGAACACGGTGTGCCCGTCACACCAGGTGAAGTGGTGACGACCGCTGTCGATGCCAGCGAGGCCACGCGCAGGATCGGCACGTCCGTGGTCGTCAAGGCCCAGGTCAAGACCGGCGGCCGCGGCAAGGCCGGTGGCGTCAAGCTTGCGACCACGCCCGAGGAGGCCCAGCAGAAGGCCGAGGCGATTCTCGGCCTCGATATCAAGGGTCACATCGTTCGCAAGGTTCTGGTCACTGAAGCCACCGACATTGCCGAGGAGTATTACGTCTCGTTCCTGCTCGATCGCACGAATCGTGCGTTCCTTGCCATGGCATCCGTCGCCGGTGGCGTCGACATCGAGGAAGTGGCGGCCACTCGCCCCGATGAGTTGGCCCGCGTGCGCGTCGACGCTCTCGAGGGCGTCGATCTCGCCAAGGCAAAGGAGATTGTCGCCGCGGCGAAGTTCCCGGCGAAGGTTGCCGACGCTGTCGCAGACATGCTCGTCAAGCTCTGGGTCGTGCTGGTCGAAGAGGACGCCACACTCGTCGAGGTCAACCCGCTGGTGCTCTCCGAGGATGGTCGCGTACTGGCGCTCGACGGCAAGGTCACACTCGACGACAACGCGACCTACCGCCACGCGATGCACGCAGACTTCGCTGACCGCGAAGGCACGGACCCGATCGAGCTTCGCGCGAAGGATTTCGACCTCAATTACGTCAAGCTCAGCGGTGAGGTCGGCATCATCGGCAACGGCGCGGGCCTGGTTATGAGCACCCTGGACGTCGTGGCCTACGCCGGCGAGGAGTTTGGCGGCGTACGTCCGGCAAACTTCCTGGACATTGGCGGCGGCGCGAGCGCAACCGTCATGGCCAATGGTCTGGACATCGTGCTCAATGACCCCGAGGTCAAGTCCTGCTTCGTCAACGTCTTTGGCGGCATCACCGCATGCGACGCGGTCGCCAA
>JBAWXR010000272.1:0-2139 GCA_037143955.1 Actinomycetes bacterium | reverse complement strand
CCGTGGGCTCGGGTGCGGAATCTGTCAATCGGCCTGCCGTCGCCATAAGGCACCCTCATGCGCGTGATGAGCCGGTAGCCTGAGGCCTCACCTACACGTCCCAGCGCACATCTCGAGGAGCCGGCATGACCGTGATCGCATTCATCATCGGAGCGGTCGTCTTCGGCGCCGTGGCCATCGGCCTGGGCGTCACCTTCTTCAATACCTCTGTCCACGAGCAGGAGCATGAGAAGGGCTGGGACAAGGAGGAGTAGGGCTCGCTCTTGCGGCTCGACATGGTCAGACCAGCGGTTACCCGCGAGGTCGAAACCTACGTACCATCGCTACATGCGGTTGATTCCTGGGCGACTCCTCACCCTCGTCAGCACCGCCGTGATACTCGCAGGCATCCTCGCGGTGGCATCCGAGGCACACGCCACACCTCCTACTGCGCCCCTGACGTCCCCTGTCGAGGGTGTGTTCACGGCAGGAGGTCAGCAGCAGTGGATCTCCTGCGCAGGCACCGGGCGTCCCACCGTGGTCATCTCATCGGGACTAGGTGCCAGTCACTCGATGTGGTCCAAGGTTCTGCAACCACTGCGAGCCATGTCGCGCGTGTGTATTTCAGATCGTCCGGGTTTGGGCTCGAGCCCCGCACGCATCGGCGCCAAGACAACCAACGCTGGCCAGCATGCCCAGGAATTGCGAGAGCTCCTGACTGCCGCCGGTGAGAGCGGGCCCTTCATTCTCGTGGGCCACTCCTATGCGGGCCTGATCGTGCGTGCCTTCGCAGCACAGGCACCTGCTGATGTTGTGGGTGTGCTGTTGGTTGACGCCTGCTGGCCGGGAATTCATCGCAACTTCCTGCCCAGCTATAAGAGCCCCTGGCACGAAGGCGGAACCCTGATTGACATGGCCGCAAGCGAGCAGGCTGATCAAGGCGGTCCACAACTAGGACGCACCCCGCTCATTGTGTTGGCCGCCGGAGATCCGGCAAAGGCCACGAGCCCCGGAGATAAAGCCTGGTTCGCCCATCAGGCCCAAGCCGCACAACTCTCGAGCGCCGGTTCTCTACGGTTCGCCACACATAGCGGCCACGTGATTCAGCGGGACCAACCCGCCAAGGTCTTGGTGGCTGTCCGCGATCTTCTGACAAAAATTAGAGCGACGACCTAGCCGCCTGACTTGCGACGGAACTCGCGCTTACCGCCCGCGCGCGACGCCTGATTCTTGGCACTCGCCTTGGTGGCGTCGCCGCCAGAGGAACCGAAACCCGATCGCCCCTTCTTCGCATCAAGGGCTGCCTTCATACGTTGCTTCTGGTCCGCTTTGGAATCCGAGGGTTCTGCAGGTGTGGTGGCCATGGCCCCAGTGTGTCAGGTCCGCCCCCTTGACGGCCCGGTCCCGCCCCGTCCTCGATTGCGCGTCGCTCTCGCCCTAGGCTGGCTGGGTGACCGACGCCGGCGCAGCAACCGCGCATGACACTGGACTCACCGACCACAGACCGCACGACACATTCGCCCTTCCGCGGTCCTTCGAGGCTCACTACGGACAAGGCCTTGATCGAGCCATTTCGTTCGGCGGTGGCGGCGTCTTCTTCGTCGCTTGGCAACTGGCCTACCTCAAGGCCATCGTTGAGGCGCGCGTCAATCTGGGTGGAGCGCGACGAGTCGTCGGCACCTCCGCCGGATCCATCACGGCCGTTGCCTTCACCAGCAAGCGAGTGGCCCGCCTGCACGACGAACTGGCACTCATTTCAAAAGTCCCGGCCTTGGTATCGGCCCTCGCTCCCGTGGCCAGCCTGAACCCCAGCCAGGAGCGAGCGTTAGCCCAGTTCCGGCAGGCGACGCATGCGTCCCCTGAGCTCATCCGACAAATCGGGTTCGCGGCTCTGGCCGCTTCCACGCCATCCGAAGCGGCCATGCGTCGCAATGTTGGACTGGTCGTGCGCGCCCGCAGATGGCCGTCGCACAAGCTCGTCATCACTGCAGTGGACTGCTACACCGGTGAGCGAATTGTGATTCGCCAGGAGCACGGTGTCCCGCCGGCCGACGCCATTGCCGCCAGCAGCGCTGTGCCCGGGCTGTTTCCTCCGCAGCGCATTGGTGATCGTCGATGCATGGACGGCGGTGTGAGCGGAACGGGCGTGCACCTTGACCT
>JBAWXR010000271.1:0-2157 GCA_037143955.1 Actinomycetes bacterium | reverse complement strand
CGGACGGCGCGTGACCGGTCGACCTAACTCAACCCGCACTACCCCTGGGAGGTTGTGTCGACCGCACCGATATCGGTGTGGATGAAATCGTCGCCCTTGAAGAGCAGCGGCTCACCGCTGACCTTCGCCAGTGCGTAGGCGAAGCAGTCCCCGTAGTTCAAGGGCCGTCGCCGTTGCGCAGCACGCCCACCACCCCGGTACCGCCGACACCGCTGATCACCTCGAAGCCGGCCGTCGTCAGCCGGTCGGCGGCCTTGCCCGCCGTGCGGTGCTCCTGGTGGGACAACTCGGGGTGGCTGTGCAGATCCTTGTAGAGATCCTCCTGCCAACCGCTGACCTGATCGGCGCCTGCGAGGACTGCGGTGACGGCATCATTCACCGCACAAGTATGGCAAGCAGCCCTTGACGACCGCTGGCTTCCTAGGTTCTGCCCGGTGATGCGGTCGCTGCGCTCTCGTCCTGATCGATCTGCGCGGTGAGCCAGGTGCGCAATTCCGGTGTCTTCTGCTCGGCGATGAGCAGCTTGGTCAATGCCTAGGTGTCCATGTAGATCATGGTTCGTCGCGCATCTCGTTGAGGACATCGGAGAGCGTGCGCTGCGGGTCTGTAGGAGCAGCGGCGTTGACGTCGAGGAGATTGCTCGGCCGGCGCGCCGGGATGAGGGCGCCCGACTCGATCAGGGCCGCGCGGGACCGCTCCGCATCGCGCACGGGGACCAGTCGCGCGACGAGTCGACCGTTGTTGGTGACGCCCAACTCTTCACCGGCTTCGAACCTGGCAAGGTGGCGCGATGCATGCTGCCTGAGCTCTCGGACCCCGATCGTGTCCATCGGCCGACGGTAGCACTACTTGCGATACATACCCCAGGTCGTGGGCTCATTATTCGTCGCCGAAACCGGGGTAGACCCGGTGGGTTTCGTTCGGAATGGACGAAGAGGGTGCCGGTGACGTGTGAAGCACCTTCGCATGAGCGCAAACCGTGGCAAGGATTCACGATTTTCTTTGCATATCAATCTGTCGGCGAGCTGAGCGAGGGCCGCTGGAGGCTCAGGCAAGTTCGGAGATTGAGAACATCGAACTTGATCGGCGAAGGCGGGCTCGCCTGAATTTGTCGGGGGGATTTCCTAGTCTTGTCTGGTGGAATACGCGATGATCAATGCGGTGATTCGCGTCGTATTGACACGAACTCACTTAGTCGTTTACTTTCAAATCTTAGCTCCCTGCCGTCCTCCGGGACTGGCAGGGCTTTTTTCTTTTTGTGGGGCGGCGGTTTAGTGGCGAAGTTGCTACAAGCCTGTGTAGTGATTGACTACCAGAACATGCATCTCACAGCGCACGGGCTCTTCGATGGGACGCGTTTCGGGCCGAAGCACGACTGTCTTCTCGACCCGCTTTCGTTCTCAGTGAACCTTCTTGAAATGCGCAACGTACGGCAGAGGCCGGGGTTCCCTGCGGCTGAAGTCAGGTCAGTCCTCGTCTATAGAGGCCTGCCGTCGCCCGAGCACGATCAAGCTGCGTATGCCCGTAGTCTTGCCCAGCAGGCGCATTGGGAGCGAGATTCGCGGGTCAAAGTTCATCTTCGTCCGTTGCGCTATCTCTATCGCTACGACGACCAGGGCTGCCTGGTGCGCGATGCCCACGGTGAAAGGGTTGTGGCGGGGGTTCAGGAAAAAGGTATTGACGTTCTGTGCGCGTTGGCTCTGGTGCGGGAGGCCGCATCTCCGGTCAACGACTTGGTCGTTCTGGCGTCCCACGATACCGACCTGGAACCGGCGCTGGACGAAGCCGTTGAGCAAGGTCACGCGAAGGTTGAGACTTGTCAGTGGTTTCGATCGGATGGCCAACGCCACACCAGACAATTGCGGCCCAGAGTCCACCGAATCTGGAACACGCGTTTGGGGGAGGCCGAATTTCGGCGTTCCTGGGACTTGACGAGCTACCAATAGCTCGAAGGCGGACTCGCCTGAATTTGTCAGTGGGATTTTCTAATCTTGTTCGTCAAGACCGCAGTAGTACCCGAGGTAGCGCCTCAGGGCCGTTGCGGGTCATCCCCAGATTTCCGCCAACTCGCCGGCGATGGCGGTGGGGTCCTGATGATCGCTGTTGCAGCTGACGGCCACCGCGTGGGACCGGTCCGCGCTGATCATGAAATCGGTG
>JBAWXR010000270.1:0-2167 GCA_037143955.1 Actinomycetes bacterium | reverse complement strand
GCCCGGCACGTGAACACCGACCGCCGACACTTCCTCCAGGCGCTGGGCACCATTCCGGGCATGGTCGAGTGCCAGCCGTCAGGCCCGCTGACGGTCCGCCCCATCGCGCCCGAGGAGCGCGACGGTTTTCTGCTCCATCTTCAGCGCTACCACTACCTCGGCTTCGAGCGGTCGGTGGGAGAGTCGATGGGCTACGCGGCCTTCCTCGGCAACGAGCTGGTCGCGTTGCTCGATTGGGGCGCAGCTGTCCTGCACTGCAAGCCCCGCGACGAGCACATCGGCTGGGACCGATCCGAGCGCGAACGCAACCTCGGGCTCGTCGTGGACAACCAGCGCTTCCTCATCCTGCCATGGATCCGCATCCCGCATCTGGCGTCCCGGGTCCTCGGCGCAAACCTGCGGCGCCTCAGCCACGACTGGGAGCTGGCCTATCGGCACGAGGTGGAGCTCGCGGAGACGTTTGTGGACACCACCCGCTTTCTGGGCACCTGCTACCGCGCCAGCAACTGGCGCTGCGTCGGGCAAACGCAAGGCTTCACCCGCCTCAAGCGTGGCTTTGCGGAGCACGGTTGCCCCAAGTCGGTGTGGCTGTTCCCTCTCCATCGCCACACCCTCCGTCGCCTGAGAGCTTGAGTCCGCGTGGAATGCACAGACCGCCTCGTCCCGGAGCAGCCGGCCATTTCCCAGTCATGGAAGCGAGAGGAGTGCGTCGCACAGGTCGCGGCATTCAATGCGGCGGCGTTCGCGGGTAAGAGCCAGAGAGCCTTCGCGCGGGAGAGCGGCGTGCCGCGAACGACGCTGCAGCACTGGCTGGGACGAAAGGGGAAGCTGGATGCTTCCCCGTCGCTGATAGCGTTCTTCGAGAGCCCGGAGGGGCTCGCGTTCCTGCACCGGCTGGTCATCGCGCTCCAGTTCGTCATGTGCTTCGTCTGCGGGTGCGGTCTGCGGCCGGTCTTGATGGTGCTCGACCTCGCCGGGCTCGGTGCGTTCGTGGGCAACTCCTTTGGAAGTCGCCAGAAGCTCGGAGCCGCGATGGAGGCTCAGATTGGGGCCTTCGCTCAGGAGCAACGCACCAAGTTGAGCAATTCGATGGCGCCCAAGAGAATCACGGTCTGCGAGGACGAGACGTTTCACCCAGAGACCTGCCTCGTGGCCATCGAGCCGGTTTCCAACTTCATCCTGCTGGAGGCGTACTCCAAGAAGCGGGATGCCGATAGCTGGACGGCAGCGCTCACAAAGGCACTGCAAGGGTTGCCCGTGCGCGTCGTCCAGTCGACCAGCGACGAGGGCAAGGGACTGCTGGCGCACGTTCGCGTGGGGCTGGGGGCTCATCACAGCCCCGACCTCTTTCACGTCCAACAGGATCTGAGCCGGGCCACGTCAATCGCTCTGGCCACCAAGGTGCGACAGGCCGAGCAAGCGACGACCGAGGCGGCGGCGCAGATGCAGGCGCAGCGGGCGGAGGAACAGGCGTGGAGCCAGACCGAACACGGCCCTGGGCGTCCTCCAGACTTCGCGGCGCGTATCGCCCAGGCGCAGGTTGGCCATGGCGAGGCGGAGCAGACCTTGAACGTCGCGCGTCTACGGCAGGAGCGCGCCCACAAGGCGATTCGCGGGATCGGCAAGGCCTATCACCCCGTCGACTTGACCACCGGCGCCCCGCGCAGCACCGAGCAGGTTACGGCTGACTTGGAGCAGCACTTCGACGAACTAGCGACTGTGGCGGCGGAAGTGTCATTGCCTGAGCGGTGCCTCAAGGGGATCCAGAAGGCGCGTCGGCTGGTGCCAGCACTGGCTTGCACACTGACTTTCTTTCTGCGCGAGGTCCAAGCGCAGATCGGCGCCCTGGGCTTGCCCTCGGAGCAAGCCCAGGCCGTCGAGCAACGTCTGGTGCCCGCCGCATACCTGGACCGCGCTGCGCGCAAGGCGACGCCAGCCGACACCCGAGCCCCCCTGCACGAGTTGGCCACGCGACTGCGTGCCGATTCCAAGCCGGTGTTCGCCGGGCTCAGCTCGGAACAGCGTGCCGCCGTCGACGGTCTCAAAGAGCCCTTTGCGATCCGCCACGGCGCCCGTGAACGCCCCCCTGGTGTGGCCGAACAGCTCGCTCTCCAGGAGATTCTCGTTTAGACCAGCACAGTTGATCGCCCGGTATTGCCTGTTATAG
>JBAWXR010000269.1:0-2170 GCA_037143955.1 Actinomycetes bacterium | reverse complement strand
TGCTGGGTTAGTGACCTGAGAACCCGACGTACCTATCCGACCTATAAGCGCGAGAGCCCAGGTCAGCCGACGTCGACGCGCTGCACGTCTGCGCCGAGAGACTGCAGGGCCGGGATGAAACCGGCATAACCGCGATCCACATGTGACATTCCATAGACCGTTGTCTCGCCTTCGGCCACGAGACCGGCAAGGACCAGCCCCGCACCCGCGCGAATATCTGTGGCCTCAACGGGGGCCGCCGAAAGTCGCGCACGTCCGCGTACCAGCGCATGGTGGCCATCGGTGCGCACGTCCGCGCCGAGGCGCGCGAGTTCCTGCACGAATCGGAAGCGAGCCTCAAAAAGATTCTCCGTGACCAAAGCGGCGCCTTCAGCAATGGCATTGAGCGCGATGAATTGTGGCTGCAGGTCCGTTGGGAATCCGGGATATGGCAACGTGACGATGTCCACCGCCTTCGGACGCCGTGTCATCTGCACGCGAAAACCTTCACGC
The DNA here is from genome assembly GCA_037143955.1 of Actinomycetes bacterium. Classification (GTDB taxonomy): domain Bacteria; phylum Actinomycetota; class Actinomycetes; order S36-B12; family S36-B12; genus JBAWXR01. The sequence continues at coordinate 1,678 of JBAWXR010000269.1, read as the reverse complement.
ATTGTCGTGATCTCGGCACCCGCGATGGCGAGCTTCTCCAATGCCATCAACAGGTGTTCGGCGCGCGCATCGCGCACCGTGATATCGCCCAACGTCATGGCAGCAGCCACGGCCCAGGTGCCCGCCACGATGCGGTCGGGAACCGTGCGGTGGGTGACCGGCTGCAGCGCGTCGACGCCCTGCACCTCAATCGTCGACGTCCCCACGCCATCGATCTGAGCCCCCATCGCGATGAGCATCTCGCAGATATCCACGATGTCTGGCTCGCGAGCCGCATTGTCAATCACCGTTGTGCCCTCAGCCAGCACTGCGGCCATCAGGATCGTCTCGGTCGCACCGACGCTGGGAAAGTCCAGCCACACGTGTGCTCCGCGCAGGCGATTGCTCGCCGACGCGATCAGGTAGCCATGCTCATTGGTGACCTCGGCACCCATGCGCACGAGCCCGTCGATGTGCATGTCCAGACCTCGGGAGCCGATGTTGTCTCCCCCGGGCAAAGCCACGTGCGCAGCTCGCATCCGCGTGACCAAAGGACCGAGGACGCAGATCGACGCACGCATGCGCCTAACGAGGTCGTAGTCGGCGCGATGGTCGGGCTCCTGCGGGACGTCAATACGAACCGCGTCAGCCTCGCGCGTGACGTCACACCCCAGCCGTCGAAGCAGCTCAGACATGATCTCGACGTCGAGGATGTCCGGGACGTTCTGGATCGTGCTGACACCCGGGGCGAGCAGGGCGGCAGCCATGAGCTTGAGAACGGAGTTCTTGGCGCCCACGACGTGTACCTCGCCGCGCAGGGGCACACCCCCGATGACCCGCACAACCTCCACGCCCACATCGTAGGCGCGAACCGGCTCAGGTCCCCGATGTGCCATAGGGTCGGCCTATGGTCAATCTGACACGCATTTACACCCGCACCGGCGACGACGGCACCACCTCCCTGGGCGACATGAGCCGCACGGGCAAGAATGATCCGCGGCTCAAGGCCTATGCCGACGTCGATGAGGCTAACTGCGTCATTGGCCTCGCACTGGCCTCGTCTGAGGTCCCCAACGACATCCGCACGCTCCTCGTCACTGTGCAGAACGACCTCTTCGATGTGGGGGCCGACCTCTGCACCCCGGTGATCGATAACCCCGAGCATGAGCCCCTGCGAGTGACGCAGCCGTACATCGATCGACTCGAATCGTGGTGCGACGAATACAACGGCAAGCTCGAGCCACTTCGCTCCTTCATCCTGCCGGGCGGTTCGCCGCTCGCGGCTCACCTTCATGTGGCCCGCACCGTTGTACGTCGGTCAGAGCGCAGCACGTGGGCCGCCCTGGACACGTACCACGGCGGTATGAACATGCTTACGGCCACGTACCTCAATCGCCTCAGCGACCTGCTCTTCATCCTGTCGCGCGTCGCGAACCTGCCCACCGGCGACGTGCTGTGGCAGCCGGGCGCCAACCGCTAGGACACCTGCCGTGCCCTATCAACTCACCGTCCGGCTGCAGTCGGCTGAGCAGTTGTTCGAGGTCGTTGCTCTGAACCCGACGTCGCCGGACTACACCGAATTCACGGCGCAGCCCGCAATGGAGACCGTGCGAGATCTGCTTCTCCTGCGACAGCCTCGCAAGACCGATGAGGTGGAACTCCTCCTTCTACTCCCTGCCTCGCACATCCGCCCCGGGAT
>JBAWXR010000268.1:0-2183 GCA_037143955.1 Actinomycetes bacterium | reverse complement strand
GGTGGGCACCAGACCCCCGGACGGAACACCCAGTCTCTGCGCCGCGAAGTCGGCGATCACCGCCCGCCACTGTGCGTACTTGAGCGCGGAGTGGGCCTGAAGTGCAGGCGTGCGCAGGATCAGGGTCATTCGGGATCGGTGCTGGGGGATGGCGGACGGGTCGAGGCGGTTGAACTCGATAATCCCCCGTTGGATTCCCTCGAAGAGAGTCAGCTCCGCCGGCATCTGGTTGAGGACGTTGCGCAGGTGCTCAAGGCTGTCGTCGAACTGGCCCCAGGGGATGTCGTTCTTTGATGGGAAGTAGCGGAAGAGCGTCCGCCGTCCAACTCCGACGGCAGTGGCGATGTCTTCCATCGTCGTGGCGTCGAAGCCCTTCTGCGCGAAGAGGGCAAAGGCGGCGGCCTCGATCTCGGCGTGGCTCGTCGCTGGCGGCCGCCCACCGAGGGCGGCCCGCTCTCGTGTCATGTCGCGCGAACCTAGCAGCCCGGCTCGGGTCGTTTCACCCGTTTGCTTGCATTATGGCGCCGAGTGCCATTACTGTCCTCACAGTCGTTCGCGCCCACGCCCCGCGTGACCAGAGATGAGGATTCACATGGATTCCGCTGCTCCTGCCAGTGACGTAGACGAGATCTCAGTTGAGACGTTGATCGAGGACGTCTCGATCGACGGCATGTGCGGCGTCTACTAGAAGAATGCCGCCGACGAGTACGAGCGTGACGCTGGACGAGGCGTGGACGATGTCGCCTTCCGTGTCGTTTCGACCTGAGCCTTTCGGCGCCCTGGCCTATCACTTCGGCACCCGCAGGCTCACGTTCCTGAAGAGCCGGGAAATGGTCAGCGTCGTGACGGGTCTGGCCGCCTGTGCGACCGTTCGGGAGGCCCTCGCGCAGGCCGGCGTCCCCGACGACCAGTGGTCGGTGTTCCTTCACGCGCTTGGGGCCCTTGCCGACGGCGGGATGATCGAGCGCCGTGCCGACGTGGCTGCGGCATGACCGCGGTCCACGATCGAGCGACCGCATCCGTCGCGCAGCGCCCTCGGGGCGGGTCCTTGGTGCAGCAGTTCGAGTACGGGCTGGACGCCCCGATCTGCCTGACGTGGGAACTGACCTACGCATGCAACCTGGCGTGCATTCACTGCCTGTCTTCGTCGGGAAAGCGTGATCCGCGCGAGCTCTCGACCGAGCAGTGCGAAGCCGTCATCGACCAACTGCAGGCGATGCAGGTCTTCTACGTGAACATCGGCGGCGGCGAGCCGACGATCCGGCCTGACTTCTGGCACCTGCTGGAGTACGCCGTCAGCCATCAGGTCGGGGTGAAGTTCTCCACCAACGGCGTCCGCATCACGCCCGAGCGAGCCCGGTTCCTGGCCTCCACGGACTACGTCGACGTCCAGGTGTCGTTGGACGGTGCCACCGCCGACGTGAACGACCGAGTGCGCGGCGAAGGATCGTTCGACATGGCGATCCGCGCCCTGGAGAACCTTTCAGCGGCGGGCTTCGCCGACGCAAAGATCTCTGTCGTGGTGACCCGCGAGAACGTTGACCAGCTGGATCTGTTCAAGGCGCTTGCGGACCGTCACGGGGCGACGCTCCGGCTGACGCGACTGCGGCCCTCGGGGCGCGGAGCGGACGTGTGGGACGAGTTCCATCCCACGGCGAACCAGCAGCGGACGCTGTACGAATGGCTGCTGCGTGCGGGGGAGAACGTTCTCACGGGGGATTCGTTCTTCCATCTCGCCGGTTTTGGTGAATCCCTGCCAGGACTGAACCTGTGCGGCGCCGGACGCGTCGTGTGCCTCATCGACCCGGTCGGCGACGTATACGCCTGTCCCTTCGCCATCCACGATCAGTTCCACGCCGGGAACGTCCTGAGCCCGGGCGGCTTTGCCGCGGTGTGGAAGCACTCGGATCTGTTCGCCGACCTTCGTTCGCCGCAGACATCTGGAGCCTGCACCAAGTGCGAGTTCTTCGACTCCTGTCGTGGGGGCTGCATGGCCGCGAAGTTCTTCACAGGCCTGCCCCTGGACGGGCCGGACCCCGAGTGCGTGCAGGGGTACAGCGAACCAGCGCTGCTGCAGATCGGCCGCACCATCCCGGCGGCCAGCCAGAACCACTCCCGCTCGGCACCACGCCCCACTGGACTCACCCTGCTCGAGATTCACCCGCCGTCGGTGCCTCCCGTAC
>JBAWXR010000267.1:0-2183 GCA_037143955.1 Actinomycetes bacterium | reverse complement strand
GAGTCAACAGCCGCTGGAGCGGCAGCAGGGGCCGCTACACGACGACGCCCGGAGGCGAAGGAGACCGCGAAAGCCACCATGGCAATCGCCAGAGTGATCATGGCCGCGTAGATCGCTCCGTTGCTGGCCTGCGCCAACTGCACGCTGTTCACGCATTCTCCTTCAGGTCGACCGGTCGTTGCCGGGTCGTGGCGTCCGTGCACCCGAGCGCTCGGGCAAGTGCGGTGATCTCGTCGGGAAGGCGACCAGGGTCTGCCTTCGCCAATCCGGCGATCTGGACGAGGCTACCCGCGCCCTGCGCTGGCAGCACCTTGACCCAGATTCGGCGGCGGCGGATGAGGAGCGAGAACAGCAGGCCAAGGATCGCCAGTCCAACAGCCACCAGGGCGATCTCCTTGCCCGGGTCATAGGCGATCTGGAACGACGCCCATCTCTCCAAGCCCACGAACGCCACCGAGCCGGAGCCGTCGGGGAGAGTCCACTCCTGGCCTATGCGCAGGGGTTCCAGGCCGATGCGCGTCATGTTCTTGGTGTCGAGTCGGTACACGCTCTGAGGTGTGCCCGCATCCATTCCGAGATCACCCTTAAAGGCTCCGAGGAACAGCGCCGGATCATCGGGGGCCGGGAACAGAGAATGCGGACCACGCACGCGGTCGACAGCAGCGGTGGGCAGAAAGACGCCGTTGAACCCGAGTGAGGGTGACGCATCGGGCAGCTTGATGACACCCGTGGACGTGAAGTTGCCGTCCTGCGGAAGAAACACGACGGAGTCATCGAACACGACGTTGCCCGTGCGGTCGCGGACGATGACATGGGGTGCATAACCGTGGCCGACGAGGAACACCTTGACGCCGTCTATAGCCAGCGGCTCGTTGACCTCAATACGTGCAGGTTGCGCGGCACCGCCCGAGGAGGTGCGGTAGGTGACATCGGCTTGAAACACTCGCGGTGCACCACGCTGAGCAACACCACGCTCAAAATCGACCGTGAACTTCGACAGCGTGAACGAGAAGGGTGGAAGGTCCTCTGGATGTACGAGACGGCCACCGCCCCACGCGTCGTACTGGGTCAGCGAATCAGAGAAGCCGGAGCCCTCGCGCACGATGACGTTGCCTTTCCAACCGAACATGCCACCGATCGCAATACCGATGAGCACCACGATCAGCGCCAGGTGGAACACCAAATTTCCTGTTTCGCGCAGGTAGCCGCGCTCGGCGGAGATTGATACATCACCGTCGCGACGGATACGCCACCCTCGCAATGACTTCTGCGCGACGTCCAGTACTTCCCTTGGCGATTGGTCACCGACGAAGTCGGTGGCAAAAGACATCCGCTGCAGGTTGCGAGGAGCTGCCGGTGGCGGGGCCATCATCGCCCGCCAGTGCACCCGCACACGCGGGATGACGCAGCCGATCAGCGAGATGAACAAGAGGAGGTAGACGGCGGAGAACCATGGTGAGCCGAAGACATCGAAGAAGCCGAGCCGATCCAGAATCGGTCCGACCGTCGGGTTGTCGGCCAGGTACTGATTGACCTTGATGGGGTTGATGCCGCGCTGTGGAAGGACGGTGCCCGGAATACTGGTCACGGCAAGCAGGAACAGCAGGATCAGCGCGGTGCGCATGCTGGTGAGCTGCTTCCACAACCAGCGCAGCAGCCCCACCGTGCCCAACGGGGGGAGGGACTCCCCCGGGTCGATCCGCGTCGCCGACGCGTCGTCGGTCACCTCCATGGTCACATCACTCATCGTCACATGCCTACAGCAATGTCACGAATCCGGGCACAGTTATGCGCAGCCACACCGTGAGGTCATTCCACAGGCCTGTGACCAGCAGCACACCGACACCCACCAAAAGCACGCCCCCCACCCGCATGATCACGAGGGAGTGTCGTCGCAGGAAGGACACTGCCCCTGCAAGGCGACTGAACGCGACCGCCAAGATGACGAACGGCAGGCCAAGGCCCAGGCAGTAGGCGAACGACAGAACCGCACCGCGCAGTGCACTTGCCTCGGTGAACGCAAGAGTCTGCACCGCCGCAAGTGTCGGGCCGATACACGGCGTCCAACCAAGCCCGAACAACAGACCAAGCAGGGGCGCACCTGCGACGCCCCACCGTGGCAATCGGTGGATTCGGAACTCCCTCTGCAGCCCAGGGATAACACCCATGAAGGCCAAGCCCAA
>JBAWXR010000266.1:0-2197 GCA_037143955.1 Actinomycetes bacterium | reverse complement strand
GCCGCCCGTGGGTGAGACGGCCGGCGTGGGCGTGAAGGCGGTGCCGCCCGCCGCCGAGGCCGAGAGAAACGTGACGTTCGCCGGCAGGGCGTCGGCCACCGCTGCCGATTCCGCCACCGCCGCGTCGAGGGCACTCGTCGAAGCGGCCGTGTCCGCTGCCAGAGCAGCCTCGGCGAGATCCTCGAACGGCGACGTGGCGTTGATCAACGTCTCATTGTGCTCGCCCGCGTCGTCGCCATAGGCCACCGGCACATTCGCACCGCTGCAGGCGATCGCTCCGGCCACCGTCACCGCACCAAGAACCTGTCGCATCGGTGAACTCCTCATCGCGGACCTCCCCTTTTTGATGACGAGTATGGTAACCAGATCATCGATTCTCGTCCTGCGGCAGCGCTCCCTGGCCAAACAGAGAGGGAACGACCGCGAGATTCAGCACCGTCGACGTCAGCAGCAGCAGAGCGAGGCCAGTGCTGTTCGCCATCATCATTTTGCTTGAATCGTTTCATGCGACTTTAGCAGCGAATCGCCTTCGGCCGGGGACTCGCGGACCACGCCGACTCCCCTGGCGTAGTACTTGAATTCGCTCGTGCCGTCGGCCAATGACTCCTTGACCTTGATGCAATTCTCGTAGGTCCCGCACGGCGTTGTGACCTTCTCCGACAAGGAAACAACTTCGTCGATTTCACTGATGTCATTCGACACGTCTTCCGATCGCCATTTTAGGCCGATTTTGGGCTGCGCCGGAAACAACACGCCAGGCACCCTCGTATCCAAGCCATAGTGCCACGTTCCATCGTGGCCAATGATTTTTCCATCCTCGTACTCGTCCACGTCCTCACCCAAGTAATAGACAGTGCCATGATCGTCTTGGGCGAAGAAGTCGAGTGCGACCTCGGCGAGTTTTCCATTGACATAGACGCGGTCCTCAAAAACCAGTGATTCGACCTCCTCGTCACCAAACGTGTATGTCCGACGCTTGTTGGGCTTCATCCTTCGCTCGACACGAATCTTCTCGCCATCCTCCATGCCCTCCAGAACATCCTGCTTCACAGTTGCGAGCGGTAGATAGGGATTGGTGATCTCGCGCGGCCGACTGAACTTCAATCCTTTCAGAATGGCTTCCCCCCGCGCAGCGCGTTCCGCCTGCTCGTCGGCATGGTCGTCGGTCTTGGTTGCGACCAACGTTCCATCTGCAGTGATCACCAGATCGTGGATGGTGCCGTCCGTGGCCTTGACGCCAGCCTCATACACTTCCTTCCCATCGATCTTCTTGTTCTGTCGATCAAGCGTCATTCCTGCCTGGCCTCCATTGGCGAGCACCGTTTCTTGTACTGCTTTGGGCAGGTCGTTCCACTCCTGCGGCGTTCCCGCCAGGCCGGCGGTCGCCACAGAGATGCCAAACGTCGCCATCGCCATTGTTTTCCACATCGCACAGCTCCTTCACTCAGGTTTTCCCGATCGTCGTTCGAACGCGTTCGAGCCGGGATTTCCCGGATGAACGACCCCCGAATCGCGTCGGCGCGTGGAGATCACTCACTTCAGTTCTCGCAGTACCCTACCGAGATCATCAGGAGTATGCTATCGCCTGTCGGAGGGTGGTGTCAGTCGTGGTTCCTCGATCGAGGTGGGCGATGACATCCCGAAGAGTATGGGCTGGCCTTGGCATCCTCCTCGCCGTGATGCTCGCGGTGTGGTTCTGGTCCGGTGGCCAGACGCTGCCGCGGCCTGCTCGCCAGGCCATCCAGCAGCGCTACCCAGATGCGAAGGTGATCCAGGCGAAGCCCAGGACGGTCGGCGGGAAGACCGAGTATTCCGTGGCCCTGTGGTCGAACGGTCGTCGCGCCGATGTGAGGCTCACGGCCGACGGCCAGTTGAAGCGGAGCGTGCGCGACATAGCGCCCAGAGACCTGCCGCAGGTCGTCGGCAATGCCATCGCCGCGAAATACCCCGGCTTCACCGTTCGGTGGAGCGAGGAGGTTTCCAAGGCCGTGGATGGCAAGGACACCGTGGTTCTCTACGAGGTGTTGCTGGCGACCGCTGGGAAGCGGGAGATCGAGGCCCGAGTGACCTCCGATGGCGAGGTTACACCACGATGATCGCACCCAAGACTTCCTCTCGCACGGCTTCACCCGGTCGGCCGACTTTGCTCGGAGCTGTCACCATGCGACCACGGACCGCCTTCACGCTGGTTGAGCTT
>JBAWXR010000265.1:0-2222 GCA_037143955.1 Actinomycetes bacterium | reverse complement strand
CTTGGCCGGGGCAGCCTTCTTGACAGGCGCCTTCTTGGCCGGGGCAGCCTTCTTGGCGGCAGCCTTGCCGGCCGCGCCACTTCGGCTTGTTGCCGCCATGATTCCCCTGTCTGAGCGCCCCGGCGATCCGCGGCGAGTCCGCCGAATATTAGGCCGACCAGCACCCTCACGCACGCTGCCGCGCCGCCCCGGCCGATATCCTCAGGGCCCGCGCGAGCATCGCGCCTGCCTCCGGAGGACCTATGTATCGCGCCGTGCCCGCGCAGATCGACCTGCCGGCAATGGAGCACGAGGTCCTCGCACTGTGGGACGCCGAGCATGTTTTCGAGCGTTCCGTTGAGCAGTCGGCCGGCCGACCCCACTGGGTCTTCTACGAAGGGCCTCCCACGGCCAACGGTCGGCCAGGCACCCATCACGTCGAAGCCCGCGCCTTCAAGGACATATTTCCGCGATACCGGACCATGAAGGGCTACTACGTTCCCCGGCAGGCCGGCTGGGACTGCCATGGCCTTCCGGTGGAACTCGCCGTTGAGAAGGAACTCGGCTTCTCCGGCAAGCAGGACATCGAGCGCTACGGCGTAGCCGAGTTCAACGCCAAATGTCGAGACTCAGTGCTGCGTCACGTGGACGAGTTCACCCAGATGACCCGACGCATGGGCTACTGGGTCGACTTCGATCATGCCTACTGGACGATGGACAAGGACTACGTCCAAAGTGTGTGGTGGTCGCTCAAGCAGATTTTTGACAAGGGCCTGCTGGTGCAAGACCACAGGGTCGCGCCGTACTGCCCTCGCTGCGGAACCGGACTGTCTGATCATGAACTTGCCCAGGGCTACGACACGGTTGTGGACCCGTCTGTCTACGTGCGCTTCCCCGTGCAGCCTGGCGAGGAACTCGCACACCAGTTCCCTGGTCTATCGCTACTGGTTTGGACCACAACCCCATGGACCTTGGTCTCGAATACAGCCGTGGCCGCCAAGCCAACTGCCACGTACGCGGTGGTGCGCACGGTTGCAGGTGAGCACCTGCTCATGGCCGAGGACCTTGTCGCGGCAAACACCAGCGAAGGCGATGAGATCGTTCATCGACTCCCCGGTCGCGACCTTGAGCGGCTGGGCTACGTCCGCCCGTTCACCTACGTAGACGTCCCCGACGCGCACTTCGTCATCCTCGCCGACTACGTCACCACCGACGACGGCACAGGACTCGTACACCAGGCCCCAGCGTTTGGCGCAGATGACCTTGCCGCGTGCCGGTCCTACGGCTTGCCCGTGGTCAACCCAATCCGACCGGATGGTCACTTCAACGACGATCTCGACGTGATCGGCGGAGTGTTCTTTAAGAAGGCGGACGAAGTTCTCATTGCCGAGCTCAACACAACCGGCCGGCTCTATCGCCATCTCCCGTACGAGCACTCGTATCCGCATTGCTGGCGCTGCCATACGCCGCTGATGTATTACGCACAGCCTTCCTGGTACATCCGCACCACAGCCATCAAGGATCAGCTGCTTGCGCAAAACGAGCAGACGGCTTGGTACCCCCAGACCATTCAATGGGGACGATACGGCGACTGGTTGCGCAACAACGTCGATTGGGCACTGTCTCGCAATCGCTACTGGGGCACGCCACTTCCCATCTGGCGGTGCCCCGAAGGACACCTCACCGCGGTGGACTCATTGGCCATGCTGTCTGAACTCGCAGGCCACGACGTCACGCAGACCGATCCCCATCGTCCCTACGTCGACGACATCACCATGCCGTGTCCGCAGTGCAATGCGCAGGCCTGCCGCGTTCCCGAGGTCATCGACTGCTGGTACGACTCCGGTGCCATGCCATTCGCTGCAGTCGGCTTCCCACACGTTGATGCAGACACCTTCGCGTCGCAATACCCCGCTGACTTTGTCTGCGAGGCGATCGACCAGACCCGCGGCTGGTTCTACAGCCTGATGGCCGTCGGGACGCTCGTGTTTGGCGAGTCCTCATACAAAAACGTCGTCTGCCTGGGCCACATCCTCGATGAAGACGGCCGCAAGATGAGCAAGCACCTCGGCAACGTGCTTGAGCCCATCCCGCTGATGGACGAGCACGGAGCAGACGCTCTGCGTTGGTTCATGCTGGCTAGCGGATCACCCTGGCAGGCTCGGCGTATCGGCCATACGGCTATCGCCGATGTGGTGCGCAGAACCCTGCTCACCTATTGGAACACCGTCTCTTTCCAGTCC
>JBAWXR010000264.1:0-2246 GCA_037143955.1 Actinomycetes bacterium | reverse complement strand
TGCACGCGTAGCCAAACATCAGGCCCTGGTCGCCCGCGCCCTGCCTGTCGAGCGGATCAACGCTGCCGCCTGCCCGCTCTTCGATGGCGTCGTCAACACCCTGCGCGATATCCGGTGACTGCTTGCCAATCGACACCTGAATGCCGCAGGAGGCGCCATCAAAACCCTTGAGGGAGGAGTCATAGCCGATTCCCAGGACGACGTCGCGCACCAAGGTCATCACGTCGGCATAGCCCGCGGTCGTCACCTCGCCAGCGACATGGACTTGGCCCGTGGTGAGCATCGTCTCGACCGCAACGCGACTGCGCGAATCCTGACGAAGCAGGTCATCGAGGATGGCGTCGCTGATCTGGTCGGCCATCTTGTCGGGATGACCTTCGGTGACGGACTCGGACGTGAAGAGGCGATGGGACACGGGACTCCTTTGGGCAGCCCCCAAGGGGGCGTGACATGTGCAGTGACGCGAAAGTCTACTGATCGGCGACGGTCGTCAGCCGCACCACCACGTCCCAGATGGCGTCGGCAATCGTCGCTTTGTCCGCACGCGCCACAGGAGTCTCAAAGCCATCCTTCGCCAGGATGACCACCTCGTTATCCGGCTGTCCGAACACCTTTCCGTCGGAGACGTCGTTGACCACGAGCAGGTCGCAACCCTTGCGACCCAGCTTCTCGCGACCGAGCTCGAGGGGGGTTCGTGCGCAATCCCCGGTCTCGGCGGCGAAGCCCACGATGATCGGCCGCGCACTGTCGCCGCGCGATGCCACCAGACCCGCGAGGATGTCGGGGTTCTGCACGAGGGTCAGGACAACGTCGGCCGGTGATTGACTTCTTTTGACTTTGTGCTCCCCCGCCGATTCGGGCCGAAAATCAGCCACAGCCGCGGCCATCACGACGATGTCGGCTGCCTTGGCTTCCCGATCCATGACGGTCTGAAGCTCGTCGGCGGTGCCCACCCGCATGATCGTGGCGCCGGCCGGCAACTCGGCCTCCACTGCTCCGGCCACCAAAGTGTCGGCCGCACCACGAGACAGCGCCGTGCGTGCCAGTGCGATCCCCTGCATGCCACTGCTCACATTGCCAAGGAAACGAACCGGATCCCACGGTTCACGGGTGCCACCCGTGCTGATGAGGACCCGTTGGCCGGCGAGATCTTGCTCGACAGGAGTTCCTCTGCGTAGGACGTCAAGTGCGGCGGCCACGATCGCCGAGGGATCAGGCAGGCGACCTGCGCCCGTGTCCGCGCCAGTCAATCGGCCCACGGCGGGGTCAAGCACGAGCACCCCACGCTCTCGCAACGTCTGCACATTGGCTTGCGTTGCCGGGTGCTGCCACATCTCGGTGTGCATCGCCGGCGCCATGATGATGGGGCACGTGGCCGTCAGCAGCGTGTTGGTCAGGAGGTCGTCGGCTAACCCGTGGGTGGCGCGGGCCAGGAGGTCTGCGGTGGTGGGAACGACAAGCACAAGGTCAGCCCCTTTACCGAGGCGAACATGCGGCACCGCATGAACGCCACGCCACACTGTTGTTGCGACCGGCTTACCCGAGAGTGCGGCCCATGTTGCTTCACCGACGAACTTCAGTGCTGACGCCGTAGGAACGACAGTGACATCGCAACCGGCTTCGGTGAGTCCTCGGAGGACTTCACACGCCTTGTAGGCGGCGATCCCCCCGGCAACTCCGAGGACGACCGTACGACCGCCCGCCATGAACTACTCGGCGGCGACGGTTGCTGCAGCCTCTTCCGAGAGCGGCTCAATGGTGAGGAACCCTGCATCAATCTCGCGCATGGCGATGGACAGCGGCTTCTCCTGAACGTGGGTCTCGACGAGCGGACCCACATACTCCAACAGGCCTTCGCCCAGCTGGGAGTAATAGGCATTGATTTGGCGCGCGCGCTTGGCCGCATAGATCACCAAGGAGTATTTCGACTCGGTCTTGGTCAGGAGCGCGTCGATCGACGGGTAGGTGATTCCCTCAGGGCGTGCGCTCACGTGAAGCCTCATTCGTTGACTGATGCGGGATCAGCGTCCCGGGTTGAGGGCCAATGCTACCAAGGCTTCGGCGGTCTCCTGCACGTCGGCGTTAACCAGGCGCTGATCGAACTCCTCAGCAGCGGCCAACTCGTCGCGGGCCGCCTGCAGCCGACGGGCCACCGCCTCAGGGCTTTCGGTTCCTCTCCCCACGAGCCGCTCCGTCAGAACCTCCCACGAGGGCGGCTCCAGGAACACCAACAGCGCGTCGGGTAC
>JBAWXR010000263.1:0-2290 GCA_037143955.1 Actinomycetes bacterium | reverse complement strand
TTGCTGCGGAGCTTGACGCGACTGATTTTGCTGCGGAGCTTGACGGGGTTGTGCTGCTACTTGGTGCAGCGGAGCTGGATGATGCCGCAGCCGGCGCTGAGGCGCCGGAGGCCGCAGCACTGGCGGACGAACTGGGATCGCCTGCAGCGCCGATGGCGTAAATCTCATAGCCAGTGGCACCTGTCGCTGGATCCCAGGTGAACACAATCTGGGAGTCATCCACCACCTGAGCTACGAAATTCAACGGCACGTTGGGTGCTCCCGCCACCCCCGCTGCGTGCGGGGCGAGGATGCGGCTGTAGAGGAACGTCGCCACTATCGCCAGCAGCGCAACCAGAATCGCAAGACGACCCAAGAGGCCAAGTCGCAGCCGGAAACGAGGGCGCTGGAGCAGGCTGAGTCGATCTGTCTGAGGTGGGACGGATTCGGGCTGCTTGTCGCTGTAGTGATCAAGGAGCACGTTGAACTCGGCGTTCATCGAGCGAGAGCGCGAGGAGCCGAAGAGCACCAACGGGCCCTTAATCTCGGTCTTGATCCACGTGGTCTCCGTGGGCTTAAGCGTGACCTTGTCGACCTGAGGCTTGATCTTGAGGATGCGGTCCGGATCGGCGGCCGACACGGAGCAGTCGATGGTCGAGTTGCCCTCGTTGGCCAATTGCAGGTAGACGTTGGTGTGGCCCTTGAAGTCGATGGTGCCACGCGGGGCTGTGCTGCGGATCCGCACGAAAGACGGGACCTTGACAGATATTTCAGTCGATGCCTGAATCGCACGCCTAACCTCGGAAGTGGCCAGGATGCCCACACGATAAGTGCCGGCAAGGGTGTTGGCTGACGCCGGCGGGCGAATCACGAGGGTGGCAGTGCCCTGATCACCCGGGAACAACGGCACCTCGGCGGGAACGAGCGAGCACCAATCAGCGGCTGGGCCCAGGACCGAGAGCTCATACGTCTCGACGACCGCCCCCACGTTGGTGAGGGTGATCTTGACGCGCATGGACTGGCCGACCGAGACTGTGATCTCGGATGACTCCAACTCCATGACCGGGCGGGCTACGCCATCGGTGCTGCCCTCGTGCTGATGGGCGTCGGTGGTCACGGCTTCTCCCAGGAATCAAATCGGCGGTTCTCGAACGCAAGCCTGCCAGACTTTCGCCACTCGTCCCGAATGGCTTCCAAGAGGGCCGGCTTGTCGATCTCGCCACCACTGGCCGCGGCGGCAAAGGCTGTGGTGACCGCGATCGAGCGAATGGCGCCTCCCGCCAACTGCAGTGTTCCCAGGGTGGCCAGTTCTTCGGGCGTCAACTCCCGGCCGGCCCGAATGAATGCCTCACGCCACAGTCGCTGGCGCTCGTCAGCCTCCGGCTCAGCAAACTCGATGATCGCATCGAGTCGGCGCGTGAACGCGGCATCAAGGTTGGCCTTCATGTTGGTCGTCAGAATGGCCAGCCCGTCGAAGGACTCCATGCGCTGCAAGAGGTAGGCAACTTCGATGTTGGCGTAGCGGTCCTTCGCCTCGGAGACTTCCGAGCGCTTTCCGAAGAGTGCGTCTGCCTCATCAAAGAGCAGCACACCGTCTTCCTGCTCGACCGCGCGGAACACCGCCTCGAGGTTCTTCTCCGTCTCGCCGATGTACTTATCAACGATCGACGCCAACTCGACCACGAGCAAGGGAACGCCGAGCTCTCCGGCCAGGGCTTCGGCGGCCATGGTCTTTCCGGTACCGGGCGGGCCTGTGAAGAGCGCCGTGACGCCGTTGCCGCGCATGCCGCCTGGCTTGAGCCCCAGCTCCATGAGCACACGAGAACGATGGCGAGCCCGGTCCAGAACTGACGTGAGTTGCCGCCGATGGTCATCGTCGAGGATCACGTCGCCGAGTCGGAACGCGGGTTCGATGCGACGGATCCGCTCGCCACCCGAGCGAGCGAGCATGGATGGGCGCTTGCGAACAGCGATCGAGGCGATGTCCTCGGGGTCGATGTGCGCACTTGTGCGAGGCAGCCAGGGGTCGTGACCTGGGCGAAGCTGAGTCCACCATGCCGTGCGTGTAGCGACATCGGGCGCCGGCAGGTCGATGGCAATGGCGTCGTAGTGGCCCAGCACGGAGCGCGGGGCAGCCAGCACGGCGAACGCAGTGCCGGAGTGATCAAGATCGTCGATGAGCCCGGGCAGTCCTGCCACCGGATCTGCTCCGCGCGCGTCGATAGCAAGAACGAGATTCTGCAGTGACGCCTCGCGAATACAGGAGCGTAGAAGTCCCGCGGCTTCGGCAACGTCACTCGGGATGCGGTCG
>JBAWXR010000262.1:0-2292 GCA_037143955.1 Actinomycetes bacterium | reverse complement strand
CCCGCCGTTGGCCGCACCTGGGCCGCAGACCATGGCGAGGGGACCCAAGAAGCCACGCGATCCGAAGTTGGCCCGCATCCTGAGCCCCGAGCGCAAGCCGATGGCTGTGCGCGAAGACGAAACTCCGTGGACAGCACGTGAGCTGGCCGAGGTCCGCAAGGAGTTGGAGACCGATCGCGAGCGTCTGCTACAAGAGATTGCGATCGCGGAAGAGGGTCTGGCCGATCTCATCCGCGACTCAGGCGACGGAGCAGGAGACGATCAAGCCGATGCGGGCAGCAAGACATTCGAGCGTGAACACGAAATGTCGCTTGCCAATAATGCGCGTGACATGCTCGATCAAACTGATCATGCTCTCGAGCGCATCGCACAGCACACCTATGGCGCATGTGAATCCTGCGGCAACCCCATCGGCAAGTATCGACTCCAGGCTTTTCCGCGAGCAACCCTGTGCTTGGCCTGCAAGCAGGCCGAAGAACGCTCGTAGAACCTCGTAGAGTGGTCACGTGACCACGGCAGAGCCCAGCGTTTTCGTCCTCGACCCCGCACGGCGAACCCGCAGCCTCGTGGTGCTCGTCTGCGTCACTGCAGTGATTGTTGCGTTGGATCAGCTCACGAAACACTGGGTGATCGCGACGATACGTCCGCGCATGCTCTCGGGCGAAGGGCCGTTCGTGCTCCTCGGTGGGCTCATCAAATTCACATATGCCGAGAACACCGGTGCCGCCTTCTCCATGGGTACCGGGTACACATGGATCTTCTCTCTCATCGCGGTGGCCGTGGTCGCAGTGATCATTCGATCGGCTCGTCGATTGGGAAGTGTGGCGTGGGCTGTAGCGCTCGCCGGAATGTTGGGCGGCTCGCTCGGCAACCTCATTGATCGGATGACGCGGTTGCCGGGTCCTGGTCGCGGTTATGTCGTCGACTTCATTCAACTTCCGCACTACGCGATTTTCAACATTGCAGATTCCTGCATCGTCGGTGCGGGTGTCCTCATGGTGATTCTGGCACTGCGCAACGTCCCCTTCAGTGGCCCGACGTCCTGATCGTGGCATCTCGTTTCGTTCCGGTACCCGATGGCCTCATGGGGGAGCGTCTCGATGTGGGTTTGACCCGGCTTCTGGGCTTCTCTCGCTCGCAAGCGGCTGATCTCGTAGAGTCCGGCGCGGTTCTGATCGATGGAATGCCCGCGATGAAGTCGGATCGGTTGAGCACAGGTTCGATGTTGACCATCGAGATTGATGATCCTGTCGAACTTGCAGCACCCGAACCGGTGCCAGGCATGACGGTGTTGTGGGATGACGACGATGTCGTGGTGGTGAACAAGCCGGTGGGTGTAGCGGCTCATCCCAGTCCTGGCTGGTCTGGGCCGACGGTCATTGGCGGCCTGGCGGCCGCGGGTTACCGGATCAGCACCTCTGGCGCGGCGGAACGCCAGGGAGTGGTGCATCGACTCGATGTGGGTACATCCGGTGTCATGGCTGTCGCCAAGAGCGAGCGGGCATACACCAGCCTGAAGCGGCAGTTCAAAGAACGAACAGTCGACAAGACGTATCACTCGGTCGTGCAAGGTCATCCGGATCCGTCCAGCGGCACGATCGATGCCCCCATTGATCGTCATCCGACCCGAGATTGGCAATGGGCCGTGGTGAGTGGCGGCAGACCGAGCGTCACCCACTACGACACTCTCGAGGCGTTTCCCCACGCAAGCCTGGTGGAGGTGCACCTTGAGACCGGGCGGACGCATCAGATTCGCGTGCACATGGCCGCGCTCAAGCATCCGTGCGCAGGAGACCTCATGTATGGCGCTGATCCCATCCTTGCTGAGCGGTTGGGGCTCACGAGGCAGTGGTTACACGCGATGCGCTTGGGTTTCGAGCACCCGTCGACCGGCGAACGGGTGGTCATCGAAAGTTCGTACCCCGATGACCTCCAAGTCGCCCTCGACAGGTTGCGGGGGCGCGTTGTCCCAGGCGAGGTCAGTCCGGAAAGTTAGGGTATTGAGGTGGCGGCCGAAGAGTTTGTGCATCTCCATGTGCACACCGAGTACTCGATGCTCGATGGTGCCGCCCGGGTGCCTGACCTGCTCGACGAGGTCGTGGCTCAGGGCATGCCCGCCATTGCGATGACTGATCACGGCAACCTGTACGGGGCCTACGAGTTCTACAAGGCGGCACAGTCCCGCGGAATCAACCCGATCATCGGCATGGAGGGTTACTACGCGCCTCAGGGACGCTTCGAGCGCCGTGCCATGGATTTCGGTGGCGGATTCGACGAGGGCTCCAGCGAAGA
>JBAWXR010000261.1:0-2305 GCA_037143955.1 Actinomycetes bacterium | reverse complement strand
ACTGCGTATAGAAGGAAGCCAGGGCGGTGGGGAAGGGCTGCTGGGCTAGTGCCGGGGTCCCAGCGGCGAGGCCGGAGACGAGGAGCAGGAGTACCAGCACCCCCATCAGGGGCACGCCCAGCGGGCGCGGGGTCAGGCATCCTCGCCAGACGCGGCGACGGAGCGGACCACCGGGCATCCCCCCACGGTACGTCACGTGGAGGCCCGACGAACGTCTGCGAGGGCGCTCCGGAGTGCGCGGTTGTGGACGGACATGGCAGGCTGGAGGGATGGCTGGGGCCTGAGCCCCACCGAAAGGGAGTTCATGACCGGCAACGCAACCCTGGGCTACCGCGACGCGGCGGTGCTGTCCGTGGCTATCGCTGATGCACCTACCGTGGTGACGTCGGCCGAGATGGAAACCCAGATTCAGGCCACCTTGGAGCGTGTGGGGCTGCGTCCGGGCCTGCTGGAGTCCCTAGCCGGCATAACCGAGCGCCGTTGGTGGCCCACGGATGTGTCTTTCGCGGACGCCGCAGCGATGGCGGGGGCCAAGGCGATCGCGGAGTCTGGAGTCGACCCCGGCCAGATCGGCCTACTGATCGACACGTCGGTGAGCCGCGACCACCTCGAGCCATCGGCTGCTGTCGATGTGCACGAGCAGCTTGGCCTGGGCACCCACTGCATGAACTTCGATGTCGCCAATGCATGTTTGGGATTCCTCAACGGCATGCACCTGGCCGGGACCATGATCGATTCCGGTCAGATCGACTACGCCGTGATCGTGGACGGTGAGGGAAGTCGACGCACGCAGGAGATGACGATCGAACGATTGAAGAACTCCGACTCCACGCGAAGCGAAGTCATCGACCAGTTCGCGACTCTCACGCTGGGCTCCGGTGCTGCCGCGATGGTGTTGGGTCGCGCTTCGAAGCACCCCGAAGGACACCGCATGATCGGCGGAGTCACCCGTGCTGCCACGCAGTACAACAAACTGTGTGTAGGCGACCTTGACGGAATGGTCACCGATTCCCGGCGACTGCTGAATGCGGGTGTGGAATTGGCGATCGATACCTGGGAAGGGGCCAAGTCAACGTTCGACTGGTCCAATCTCGATGCGTACTTCATCCACCAGGTGTCCAAGGTCTACACAGAATCCATAACATCTGCTGTTGGCATCGACCCTGCACGCACCCCGGTGATCTATCCAACTCGCGGCAACATCGGCCCTGCGTCAGTGCCGTTCACCTTGGCGGGTAATCAGGCAAACCTTCTGCCAGACCAGCGCATCGCGTTGATGGGAATCGGCTCTGGACTGAACTCCGCCATCATCGAGATCGTCTGGTAGTTGATGCGCGGCCCATCTGCGGCGGCACCGGCCACTCTGGCTCCTGGCGACCTTCCCGGGCTTGATCCCGCGTGGTCTCGCCTCATCACCTGTGACGATGCCGACGGCCTGTCACGTACGTGGCATGTGTTGGACAATCAAGTCACCCAGCCGAGACTCACTGTTCTGGCCGTTCATGGAAACCCCACCTGGTCGTATCTGTGGCGTCGAGTCGTGGCGACCGCGCCTCGCGACGTGCGGGTGGTGGCGGTCGATCACCTGGGCATGGGCTTCAGTGAGCGGCTGACGACGCGGCGGCGTCTGGCGCAACGCATCGATGACCTTGGCCGGGTGACCTCCGCGCTGGGCATCGATGGACCGGTCGTCGTTCTCGCCCACGACTGGGGTGGTCCCATCTCGCTCGGGTGGGTTATAGAGCACCTCTCGCAGGTGCGCGGAGTCGTACTGACCAACACGGCGGTGCACCAGCCACGTGACAGCGGGATTCCTCATGTGATCGCCGCGGCTCGTTTCGGTCCGGTGCGGACGCTTAACACTGTCACCTTTCCGATCTTCCTGCGCATCACGACGGCGTTGAGCGGCTCGCGCATGTCGGACGGTGTCCGACGCGGCTTCTGGGCGCCGTATCGCGGTGCCGCGCGCCGAGCAGCGGTGGGGGATTTCGTCGAGGACATTCCCGTGCGCACGAGTCACCCGAGCGCGGCGACATTGGAGCGAATCTCTGAAGGTGTTCGCGACCTCGCGATGCCCGTCCTGCTGTTGTGGGGTCCGGGTGATCCGGTGTTCAGCGACAGGTACCTCAACGATTTGCGCGAGCGCATGCCGCACGCCCAGGTGCATCGCTACGAGGGTGCGCGGCATCTGGTGATCGAGGATGCGCCGGCACTCGTGGATGACTTCTGGATGTGGGTGGGCGACCTTGACGCTATGCCGGTGCAGGCAACGTCGGACCGCGAGCACGAGCACGAGCACGAGCAC
>JBAWXR010000260.1:0-2325 GCA_037143955.1 Actinomycetes bacterium | reverse complement strand
GTGGTGACACGTGTGGTGAGTGACCCAGCGCAGCACCGGCCAGGCGGACCGGCGGCGGAGGTTGTGTTGACCATCGGTTGGGGAGCCGTGAGTCGCATCGACCTTGAGCCAGCGGCATGTGGTGACCCTCAATGTGAGGCCGACCACGGATATACGGGCACGGCGAGCAACGATGATCTGTCCGTTCGCGTGTCCGAGGCTGCCGACGGCAGCGACGTTGTGCGTCAGTTGCTCACGTTTGCCGCGTCGCTGTCTCAAGCCACCGCCCAGCACGCTCGCTAGACCGCAAGGCGCAGATCATGTCCCTGACGCTCGCTGACGTACTGCCTTCTGCCGCTGCCGCGTTGGGAGTTGAAGGTTTCCATGATCGTCTGGGAATCACGCCGGCAAATCATGTCGTGGTGTGCTTGATCGATGGGCTCGGTTGGCATCAATTGCAGAAGTTCGCTGACTCAGCACCATTTCTAGCCCAGTACACGGCCCACACACCCATGGAAGCCGCGTTTCCCTCGACCACTCCCGCGGGTTTGGCCAGCCTGGGGACGGGGTTACTCAGCGGGCAACACGGCATGGTTGGTGCGTCGTTTTGGTTTCCCGAAAATGGCCGTGTTTTGAGTCCGCTTCAGTGGGGCGGTGACCCTGTTCCCGTTGCTGTCCAACCGGAACCCACCGTCTTTGAAGCGGTCGCTCGAGCTGGTCGGCGAGTCGTCACTATCGCTCCCGGCGCCTACCAACACTCCGGACTTACCCGGGCGGCATTGCGCGGCAGCACCTATAGGCCCAGCGAAGATGTCGATGCAAGAGTTCTGGAACTGCGACAAGTATTGACTGATCCTCACCAATCATTGACGTATGTCTACTGGGCGGATGTGGACCGCACCGGCCATGAGTTCGGGATTGGCAGTGATCGGTGGCGCGCCGCACTGGCCACGGCCGATCGATTGGTCGAAAGACTCCACGCAGAGTTGCCGACCGACGCAGCCATGATCGTTACGGCCGACCACGGGATGGTTGATTGTCCGGCCGATTTCCGGCTGTCCATCGATCTCACGCCCGGCCTGCGTGACGACATTGTTCACGTGGCCGGAGAGCCACGGCTGCGTCATATCTATACGCGACCAGGAGCCCAGGCCGACGTCATAACCACGTGGCAGGCGGTTCTTGGCGATCGGATTCAGATCTTGAGCCGTCAGGAACTCATCGACACTGGCCGGTTGGGTCCGGTGGACGGGATGATCGCTGAGCGCATCGGTGATCTCGTAGCCGCTGCTGAGGGCCAATGGATGTTGACCAGCCACACGGATGCGCGTGTGTCGAGCCTGATCGGCCAGCATGGGTCCTGGAGCCCGGACGAGATGGACATTCCGGCTGTGATCGTGCGACGCATCTAGGAGTGTCTGGCACCATGACCGTGTGGCCGAGTTGCTCTTCTACGCAGGAACGATGGATTGCGGAAAGTCCACCCTTGCGTTGCAAACAGATTTCAACCATACGGCCCGAGGGCGTTCAGGTTTGGTGCTCACGCGACTAGATCGCGCCGGTGAGTCCGTACTCTCTAGTCGCCTCGGCCTGTCTGTTTCGGCGATCGAGGTTCACGAACACCTCGATATCAAAGCGCTGGTGGTCGAGCGGCTGTCGTCAGGGGCACGAGTGGACTACCTGATCTGTGATGAGGCGCAGTTCTACAGTGAGGCGCAAGTTGAGCAGTTGGCCAACGTTGTGGATGAACTGAAAGTGGACGTGTACGCCTTCGGGATCATGACCGACTTCCGCACCAAGCTCTTTCCCGGTTCTGCCCGACTTGTGGAGCTGGCCGATCGGTTTCATGTGCTGCAGGTGGAAGCCCTGTGCTGGTGTGGATCGCGAGCAATTCACAACGCCCGCACGGTAAACGGTGACATGGTCGTCGAAGGTAGCCAGGTACTCGTAGGAGACACCGGCCAGAAGGGCGAAAACGTCGTGTCATACGAGGTGCTGTGCCGCCAGCACTATCAGTCGCGTACGACGTCCATGCGTGCTGCGCGAGCGCATATGTCGCCGGACCCTTTGCCGTTCGGGGAAGTCTGACAAGTCGACATCCACCCCACCGTGCTACTCGTCTGAGCGAGTGGTGCCGAAGAGGATCTCGTCCCAACTGGGCATGGCGGCACGGCCGCGTCGGCCGCGGGATTTGGTGGCAGCCGGTGCAGGAGCAGCGGGTGCAGGCGCAGCCGGTGCAGGAGCAGGAGCAGCGGGCGCAGGAGTGTTGGTTGGCGCACTCACGATCGTGGCTGGTGTTGGTGTTGGTGTCGGTGTTGGTGTCGGTGTCGGTGTTATAGATGGGGA
>JBAWXR010000259.1:0-2327 GCA_037143955.1 Actinomycetes bacterium | reverse complement strand
GCGATCGTCAGCACGATCGACGACGGTGGTATGCGGGACGCCGCCGAGGAGCTCGTCAACCACGCGCAGCGGATCGCCGCTCGCCGTCATCAGCACCACCTGACGCTGCGGCGTTCCACTGGTCGAAGCGCGCATGCCACCGATCTGGAACAACGCAACGATGCCAATCGCTGCGGCAATCAGGATCAAGATGGGCGCCGTACGCCGAGCGGAGCGGCGGCGTCCGCCGAGCACGTGCTCGGGCGAGAAGGCGCTGCGCAGGATGTCGTGGGGGATCGCGACCATCGGCAACCGGTCGATCTCATCCATATCCATGGCCAAGTCAACGATTCGCTCGCGACAGAAGACACAGGTTTCGACGTGCTGGCGAATACGATCAGAGGAGTCGGGGCCGAGGTCGCCCACGACGTAATCGAGCAGCGTGACTTCCTCGGGATGCCCTTCGTTCTGCGCGCCGTCGGTCATGAGAGCGGCAGGATAGCGCCGTTGCGGGCTCGGCCGGACGCCAGCGAGTGCTACCGTACGCCGGCTGATGGGTGCTTCCGTCGAGGATTCTTACGCCGCGCTTGATGCGGCACGCGAGCACTTCGAACACGCGACCGATTTTACGATCGGGATCGAAGAGGAGTTCCAGGTTCTCAACGCGGACACCCTCCGCATGACGAACCGGTTCGAAGACCTGCGTGACGCCTGCGAGGCTGGCCCGCTGCACGGCTTCGTGGCAGGTGAGCTGATCGCCAGCGAGATTGAGGTCAAGACCGGCCGTGGCGAGACGTTCGATGACGCCGCGCGGATGATCATTGATCGTCGCATCGACCTCTGTGCGGAGGCCATCAAGTTGGGCGTCAAGGTCGGCTCCACCGGCACGCACCCGACCTCGCCTTGGACCGAGCAGCGCATTATCGATACGCCCCACTACCGCATCGTTGAGGGCACGCTCCGTTACATCGCGTGGCGCAACAACACCTTTGGCATGCACGTGCACGTCGGAATCCGCAACGCAGATCGCGCGATGGCCGTCGCGAATGCGATGCGCACGTACGTGCCGGAACTGCTCGCGCTGTCGTGCACCTCGCCATGGCTGGAGGGGCGCATCACTCACCTGCGGTCCACACGCACGCAGATCTTCACGCGCATGTTCCCGCGCTGTGGCGTCCCCGACATTTTCGTCGACTGGGCCGACTACGACCGCTACGTGCGCTTCCTGCTCGAGACGGAATCGATCCGGGAGCACACGGAAATCTGGTGGACCGTCAGACCTCACCAGTCCTTTGGCACGGTTGAGATCCGTGCGTGTGACGCCCTGCCGGACGTTGCCGACTCAATCGCTCTCGCCGCCTTTCAAGTTGCCCTGACGGCGCGTGCGGCACGGCTCTACGACGCAGGTGAACTCCCGCCCGCGAACCGGCCCAGCGATATTGAGGAGAACCTGTGGCGGGCCCTGCGTTGGGGCATGAGTCGCGAGTTGATTGACCTCGAGACACGGAAGGCGATTCCGTCCGCCCAGCGCATCCGCAATCTGCTCGCCGACTGCCAGCCCGAGATCGAGGCGCTTGACCTCGCCAAGTGGCTGGTGCCGCTCGACGACCTGATCGAGCGCGGCGACCACGCGACGCGCTGGAAGAATCGTGTGGAGCAGGGGGAGGACATGGAGGCAATCCACGCCGCCCAAGTGGAGATCACGATGACGAGCGCTAGCGCCCTCAAGGAGAGGATTGGCTGACATGGCTGACGACGAGACCACGACCACCGAGGACGCTCCGCAGGAGCAGAATGCGCCGGAAGAGGGTCAGATCGACCTCACCCAAATCCGGGTTGAGTCGCTGATGTTGCAGGTTGCGTCCGAACTGATGTCGATCGGTGCCGGCCAGCTCGGGATGATCCCCGAGATGGTCAACGGTGGGGACGCTTTTCAGGCCAGTCTTGCCATCGCCGGTGCTGATGCCCTGATTCATACGTTTCTCGGCGTGCTGCCCGAAGGCACTCCGGTGCCCCAGCCCGTCGATGACCTCCGCCGCGCACTCGCCGAGTTGCAGCTGGCGTTCGCCGATGCGGTCGGGGCGAGCGCGCCTGACGGCGAGTCGTCGACTGCCGCAGGAACGCCGCCCCCAGCGGCACCGAAGCACGACCCGCCGCGTCCGAAGATCTGGACGCCCGGCGGCGACGACTGAGTGCTTACGGTTTGCGCGCTGTCGGCAGGAGCCCGGTGGCAGACTGAGAAGGAAGCACCATGCTTGCCGCATCGCTCATCCTTGCCGCGCTGATCGGTTCGCCGTTCATGCCGCGCGCCGTTGTCCCGGTTGCGAGTACCGCGGTCACGGCTGCGG
>JBAWXR010000258.1:0-2334 GCA_037143955.1 Actinomycetes bacterium | reverse complement strand
GCCGCCCCAGGATGTCCGCCGTCGTCATCGCGTCCCTCTCCGGCAGGTCGAGCCCGCACCTCATTCTAGCGGTAGTTTACTGCGAGGGCGGGGACGGTCTGGCGCAACAGGTTGCTGTAGAGCACTTTGCGGACGCTACTGCGTCTTACCCACGCGGGTCTTCGCCGCGCGGGCCGGGCCGGCAGTCTGCAGTCCGAACTCCTGTGCCAAGAGGAGCTGGGTGAACGTCTGCTTGCCTCGGACCGTCACCATACGGGGGGGTCCCTTCTCTCCCTGCGGTGGGTAGAGCAGCACGTAGTCATGGATCTCGGAGAGTTCCTTCTTCAGCTGCTCGACCGTGATCTGGGGGCAGACGCGCCGGGCGCGGCTATGCACGTAGTTCAGCAACGACAGGCCCACCATGCAGTAGAAGGCATGGATGCGGATCTTGCTGTCCGTCCAGTGATACATCGGGCCCCACCCGAGCCAGTCGCCATCCTTGAGGCCCCGGAACACCTGTTCGACATTTTGCTGTGCCTCGTAGGCGGCAACGACTTCTTCGGCGCTCCACTCCATGCGATTGGTCATGAGCACGGTTCGGCCCAGACGGCGAGTCATCAGTTGATTGAAGGCGGCGATGTCGACGTCGAACTGCAGCCGCCAGCGGCCGTCCGCGTGCGTCAGGGTCGTGCGGATCAGAAGATCCAGGAACTGCGCCGACTTCAAACGGCGATCGATCTTCGTGCGGATCTGCTCCTCCGTGAGGCGACAGTCCGGCTTGGCCAGCTCGAGTGACAAGTGGCGAAGGGCCTGCACTGCCTTGGTCAGGGTTGTGCTCAGGCTGTGAATCTGTTCGGTGAGGAAGGAGTTCGAGAGCTTCAGCACACAGGAGCGCACAGTGCCATGCACGAGTTCCCTGGCCTGAGCTGCCCGGACCCCAGGGTGATCGCTGCTCAGTGCCGTCAGCTGGTCCCGATGTGTTTCCCGGAACCCCTCGGGCGCCTGACTCCACGGGAGCGCCGATATCCAGCCGACCCTCGTCTTCTCCAGTGCGATCGTGTTCGCGAGTGCCGCAGAACCCTTGTCGAACACGAGAGTGACGCTCTCACGGGCGATCTGGTTCTCGTCCAGGAATCGCAACAGGCGGGGAAGGGACGTCGAGAATTCCTCCGTATCCGTCAGGTTCCCATGGTAGACGTGGTGATAGACGGAGAGACCGTGAGTCCCGTCGAGGGCGTAGGACAACCCGACCTGCCGCAGGTTGTCGCGACCCTGCTTGTTGTGTCCTCGCTGCGCGATCGTGTTCTTGTCATTCGTGGAGGCCACGAACGTATAGAAGTTCGTCGCATCGTAGGACAGCACACGCTGACCCACCATCTGCCGGTCCTTCCACAACCCCAGCAACCGAATCTGCGCGCGGTCGAGATCGTCGCGGTCGTCCACTGTGTCGGACCCCAAGGGACCGAGTTGAATCTTCTCAAAGCAATCCCAGAAAGCCTGGGACGTAAACCGCTCGGCCGGCAACTGCCAGAGCGAGGGCAGGATTGTCTTGGCGTACCAGGCGGCCACGTCCGTCTTGGGCCCTGGTTCACAGATCCGATTCAGCGCCGCCAGGAGCAGATAGTGCGCCGTGGAAGGACCCGAGCGTGGCTCGGGCCAATGAGCCTGAAGCAGGTCGAAGACCCCCGTCTCCTTGGCAGCCCACCACAAGGCGCCCGGCAAACCCGCCTGCCGAAAGCTTGCCTCCAGCGGCAGCGGTGCCGATCGGTCCTGTACCAGGGCGGCCACCTTCTCGGCGGTGCCCAGATAGGTCTGGTGGACGATGCGGGGCTTGCCGTCGACACGGGCACTCTCGACGAGGTAGTAGTAGAGCTTGTGACCTTTCTTCTTGGCGACGAGGGAAGCCATACAGGGTAATACGATAGTCCGCCGCGCATGGATGTCAACAGGAACTCGCGCGCCATCCACCGAAATAGCGCAGAGAACCGGCCTGGGTCGGCGGGCTCAGCGCGAGACCATATAGAGTAAGGGGGGTGTCCATCTGAGTGCGGTAAGCCCAAGATGTAGGGGTGTCGCTGCAACCACCATCGGCCGTTCGCCTCAAGGTCGGACTTGACTAACCGTCCAAGTACGCCGATATGCGAGCGTGGTTCCCCGATGATGCAGCGTGCCTCGACTATCTGGAGTGGCTTCGCTGGCTGCAGGGATTCGTTTGCCCGCACTGCCGGACGCCTGGCCGTTGGCGGCTGGCGGACGGGTGTTCCTGGTGTGCGGGCTGTCGGCGCCGGGTTTCGGTTACCACCGGGACGATCTTTCACGGCACACGTACGCCGCTGACCGTCTGGTTCGAGGCTT
>JBAWXR010000257.1:0-2342 GCA_037143955.1 Actinomycetes bacterium | reverse complement strand
CTCGACGAGGTCAGCGCGCAGGCGGCACTTGATGTCGCGCCGTCGGAGTATGCCGCGTCGCTGTACGCCTATCTGGTCAGCGATCTCTCCACCCGGGTCACAGGCCAGATCCTTATTGCCGCAGGCGGTTTCGTAGGTCGATTCGACCGGCCCGCACCTGCACTGCTCGGCTACCGCAACCATGACGAGTCGCCGCCGTGGTCGATCAGCGAGATAGACCAGATGTTTTCCTGAATCGAACCCTATGCTGAGTCGTATGCCGTCGGTCTTCACCATGATCATCAACCGTGACCTGCCGGGGCGATTCGTCTACGAAGACGACGATGTCGTGGCATTCCTGACCATCGAGCCCATGACACCCGGGCACACCCTGGTGGTCCCGCGCGACGAGGTCGACAACTGGCAGGATCTTGAACCTGTAGTGCTCGATCGGGTGATGCACGTCGCTCAGCGCATCGGCAAGGCCGTCTGCGCCGCATTCGGCGCGACTCGCGCCGGTGTCATCATCGCTGGGTTGGAAGTTCCACACCTGCATGTGCACGTGTTCCCGGCCTTCAATCTCACCGACTTCGGCTTCGCCCATGTGGACCGCAACCCGTCGCCGGAATCTTTGGATGAGGCCCAGGCCAAGATCATCGCGGCGCTGGGCTGATTGCCGGCGAGCCAGGCGGCGTCGGCAGATCGACGATCCGGGGCAGGGTGACCCGAAACCGGCAGCCAAGATCGCGAGCAGTCACAACCGAAACCCGACCATCATGGGCGCGGACCAGTGAGTCGACGATCGACAGTCCGAGTCCGGTACCGCCGCTGGCGCGGGTGCGGGACGAATCAGTGCGATAGAAACGCTCAAAGACGCGTTGGGCGTCAACGGGATCGAGGCCGGGGCCTTCATCGGCAACCTCAAGCACCACGTCGTCGGCCACCGTTCCCACCCGCACCGTGATCCGCGCCGTTTCTGGCGTGTGCTGCAACGCGTTCGCCATCAGATTTCCCAACACCTGCCGGATTCTGGCTTCGTCGCCAAGGAGTTCAGGTGTGCCCGGACCGTCGAGAACCTCCATGGTGATCATCCGCGCAGGCGCTATCGACTGCGCATCGTGAACAGCGTCACTGGCCAACGACAACAGATCGACTCGGGTGCGCTCGAGTGGACGTTGCGCGTCGAGTTGAGCCAACAGCAACAGATCCTCGACTAACCCGCCCATTCGCCGGGACTCACTTTCGATTCGTGACATCAACATCTCGACGTCTTTCGCCGCACCCTGGCGGTACAACTCAGCGAAACCGCGAATGGTGGTCAGTGGCGTGCGCAACTCGTGGCTGGCGTCAGTGATGAACCGCCGCATGCGGTCCTCTGATACGTGCGCTTGCTCGGCCGAAGCGTCCGAGGCAGCGACGGCATGCTGTATCCGGGCGAGCATCCCGTTGAGGGCAATCGCGAGCTGACCCACCTCGGTTCCGGGATCGCCCTGCGGCACGCGACTGGCGAGGCGGCCTTCGGCGATAGCGGCAGCAGTCTCCTCCACTTCGACCAGAGGCTGAAGGCTGCGCTGGACCACCCAGTAACCGGCAATGCCGAGGACCACCAGAACCGCCGTGCCGATACCGGCCTGTAGCCAGATCAGCGAGCGGACCGTCGATTGGATATCGGACAGATCGATTGCGACGGTGATCAATTCGCCATTTGATCCGCGCACCGATACCGCACGCCACTGCACTGGCGAGGGGCCGGCTGACGCGATGGTCACCGGGACGGGACCTACATCGTTGCTCTCCGGTAGCGCCGGACGCGCCTTCCGATCATTGATGGCCATCCAGACCTCGCCTGAAGTGTCGACACCCTGAACGTAAAAGCTGGATGGCGGACGCGTCGGGTTCGGCTGCTGATTCGGCGGCAATTCCTGACGCGGCTCCTGAGCCCAGCCCGTCGAGGCATCAATCAGCGACTGGTCCACACGGTTGATCAGACTCTGCCGCAGGATGGATGTGACCGCGATACCCGATGCCAACAGCCCGCACGCCACCAATAGCAGCATCGCGGCGACCAGGCTCACCCGCAATGGCATCGCACGTAACCAGGGGCCTCCCATTCCCCCATTGTTCACCGGGGCGCGCCGGTTTACCTGGGCTCCCGCAATACGTACCCGACGCCGCGCAGTGTGTGCAGGAGGCGCCGATCCCCGGTGTCGATCTTGCGGCGGAGATAGGAGACGTAAGACTCGACGACGTTGACGTCGCCGCCGAAGTCGTAGTGCCACACATGGTCCAGAATCTTCGGCTTACTCAGCACGGTGCCCGCATTGATCACGAAGTACCGCAGCAGAGTGAACTCTGTTGGCGAC
>JBAWXR010000256.1:0-2345 GCA_037143955.1 Actinomycetes bacterium | reverse complement strand
GCTCAGCGTTCGTGCGCGCACCGGGCGCGATCACGTAGATCAAGATGCACAGCCACGGAACGCTACCCGCGATGCACCCGAAGATGAAGGGCAACCATCCCCCGCCGCCGGGGGTCTCATATTTCTCCTGGAGCCAGCCGAACAGGATCATCGAAGCGTTGACCCCAAAGATGGCCAGGAGCGCCACGGAGTCGGAGATCCCGCAGATCTGCGCGATCAGCACGATCATCACCGACGAGCTCACCGAGTACTCGACCCAGCGGAAGTAGTTGCGCTGCTCGAGCAGACCCGCCGTATAGCGCTTGTTAAAGGGCGGAAGCACCACGAGGAAGTGGAACAGCGCCGACAGAGCGAAGAACAGGGCCACGCCCCACGCGACTCGCGAGTCAAAGAGGGTCACGGGATTTGACGGTGGGGTGCCGGGCGGACCCTCCATGTAGGTGGCCGTCACCGGCAGGGAGAAGTCATTGGCCAGGATCAGGATCAGGACGAGCTGCACGAGGTGCGCGCAGCCGGCTACAAGGTTCCAGGTGCGAATGCGGCGTAGCTGCGTGGGGATGTCAACGATTGTGCGGCTCACGGGTACCTCCTGAGGATGGGCCTGCCCCATCGTCACATCGATGGGGCAGGCCTGAGGTACGCCACGCAGGAGCAATCCGTCCCACGCACGGGTGAGGCGGCGGCGCTGTCAGCCGGTGAAGAAGAAGACGTTCGGCTGGAGGCTCGTCAGTGCCGTATTGCGCTGGATGACATCGGAGAGTCGAGTGCCTTCCAACTTGTCCAACTGCTGGCCGGTGAAGATGTTTTCGAACCACATGCGGTCACCGTCACGAAGGCGGCTGAATTGATCGACCATCATGCGCTGAGCAAGCTGTCCGACGCTTGATCCAGACACGTGGTCCTCGGCCAGCACGCCCACCCATAGATCGATGTCGTCGACCGAACCGTAGACCGACTTGAGTTTCTCCTGCACCGCGGAGTTCGACGAGATCTGTGCGAACGACGTCACCTTCGGCAGGCCGTACGACGCACGTGTCGTGTTGTAGTCCGCCAGACCGTGGTCGCGACCGCGCTGGATATTCAGCGAGGCAAGGTCAAATCCACCCTGACCTGGCGCACCGAAGAGGAAGTTGCGCACCTCGTCAACCAGATGCAGGTCGACCTCCTGAGCGTTGCCGGACGCGGCGGCCTTCAAAAACGGGTCGATGTCACCTGAGTGATTCGGCATCGACGTGTTGAACACCGTCGTGTTGAAGAAGGACTGCGCGAGGGAGATGGACGGAACAGCCTCGGACCCATCGTTGTTGAGTCGCGAGATTGAACCGTCGAGCAGGCTGTGCCCGAATCGGTAGGCGGTCGTAGAGAACTCATTGGCGATCATGGGGTTCACGTTGGCGCGATAACCGTCGTACCCACGAATCGCGTTGGTGCCCATAAGTGCGGGCAGGAACTCGTTGTAGGTAATCGCCTGCAGTTCGGCGATGACGATTTGGCGGGCCGCCTGGTAGAGCTGCTCGTCTGTCCAATCGGGATGCGCCACCTGCTGCTGTGCAGCGATTCGGTTGTGCTCGCGCATGAAGACTGTCTGCAATGAGGCGAGATCAGGATTCTCGTTCGCGCGAATATCGCCCGCGAGAAACAGCTTGGAGTCCGGCAGCATGTGTGAGTCGTTGGCATTGTTCATCCCCGACGTGTTGAACGACATCAGGTTGCCTGCGCTGGTCTTGAGTTGCCCGCCCGACATCGTGCGAAGGGCCTTGGCTCGCGCCTCGTCTGATCCGTACACCTGCGAGCCGTCAAGGAATGCCGTGACCGCATTGACCTGTTGTCGGGGATTGCCGGCCGACGTTCCGGTCCCTGCAGCGGTTTCGCTGCGCTTGAAGCTGATCGACTTGGTGCCGGTGCTGGCTGGATCAAAGAACGGGTCACCAGTCGGGACGGAGATGGGCATCGACTCGCTGCCGGTAGAGCTGAGGTCGATGTCGTGGTCGAGGAACTGACCCCAGACGTAGACGAAGTCCGACAGATGTCGGGCGTTCTCCTCGTCAGTGGTCTGCGCACTGAGTGCGTTGCTCACCACGCGCGCGCTCGGTCGGGTCGCACCCGCGGGCGTGGAGATACCGTCGGAATACTTTGCCGGAGCGATACGAATCAAAGTCGTGCCAGCCGCACCCCACGTCGGGTGGGCGATGTTGTCGCCGGTGCCGTCGACGGAATAGAACGCAAAGGTATTGATCGCGTCCACAGCTCCCTGGCGTGGGTGGACCACATCGGCGCGGCGACCACTTGGTCCGGTCGCGCGGCCGAACTGAGCGTCCTGCCGCGGGCCGCGATCTCCATCGTGG
>JBAWXR010000255.1:0-2347 GCA_037143955.1 Actinomycetes bacterium | reverse complement strand
CATCTGATCGTCGCTGAGCAGATCGTCTTCTGAGTCCATGTCGGGGCGGGTCAGGGTGGGGGAGCCCTTGCCGGACTTGCGCTTACGTCGCGACGTGGGTTCCGCGTCGAATTCGTCGAGCAGATGCGGCCGAGCTTCTACGGGAGCCAGAACGCGAGCGGTGGTGTTGCCACGCTTGAGCGGCTGGCCGACGGGTGCCATTGCGGGAGCGGGAGCGGGCCGTGCCGGGCGGGCCGGGGCCGGCCCGTCCTCGTACGACGCAGCGGCAAGAACATCGTCAACAGCGGCGAGGTCGGCGGCAGAGAACGCAGCGGCGCGGGCTGCCGCAACGCGTGCCTGTGCGGATGCAAGGGCCTGATCATTCTGGCTGCTGACAGCGGCAGTTCCCGGAGCAGCGGTCTTGCGTGAAGCACCGCCGGTGCTGGGTGCGCCTGCGCCGGGGTTCTGCACTTCGACGGTCACCTCGTAGTGCTGCTTGGCGAAGAAACCGCCCAGCCCACCACTACGTACCTGCTCCGCCTGCACCACCCGAACGGTGGGACCGTATGCCTCGCGGGCCTGCCCCAGGATCTCCTGGAGGTCAGGACCCTCAAGCAACAATCGCACGCTCATCGCTCACCACTCCTATCGTCTGAATCTCTATCGGTCCACCCAGCTCTGCGTAGGACAGAACCGAAAGTCGTGGGAATTCGTGCCGCAACTGGCGGTACAGCGGTGCGCGCAATTGGCTTGCGCAGATCAGGACGGGGGACTTGCCCACGGCCTCGGCTTCATTGATGAGTCGAGTGATCTCGCTGCTCATCGAGATCAACATGGCCGCGTCGATGGCGAGCACACCGCCATCGGCGCCACCTCGTGTGGCACTGAGCAGCGTCTGCTCAAAAACGGGGTCGAGCGTGATGACATTGAGCACGCCGTCGGTGGCCGCCGATGTGCTGATGGCAGAGCCAAGAACAGTGCGTGATGCCTCAATGAGAGATTCGGTGGTCTGCCCACCGGTGCGCACACTCGCCGACATTGCTTCGAAGATGCGCGCGAGGTCACGCACGGCAACACGCTCGCGTAGGAGGCCCTGAAGGACGCGCTGCACTTCGCCAAGAGTGATCTGTGCGGGGGTGAGCTCCTCAACCACGGACGGATGCGTCCGTTTGAGGGCATCGACCAGCAGGCGCACGTCCTCGCGCGAGAGAAGTTCTCCAGCGTTCTGGCGAACGATCTCAGCGAGGTGCGTGGTGATGATCGACGAGCGGTCGACCACGGTCGCGCCAATGAGTTCAGCCTGACGTTGGTAGGCCGTGGGCACCCAACGTGCATCCAGGCCGAATACGGGCTCCTTGGTGGCCTCACCCGGGAGCGCGTCAATGCCATCGCCGATAGCCAGGACGTGTCCGGGCGGGGCACTGCCGCGCGCGACTTCCACACCGTGGAGGCTGATGCGGTATGTGCCGAGCGGAAGATCCTGGTCGTCGCGCGTGCGTACGGAGGGCAGCACGATGCCGAGCTCCATCGCGAGCTTGCGGCGCAGAGCCTTGACACGACTGAGCAGGTCGCCGCCCACACGAGCGTCGACAAGGTCGATGACGTCATAGGACAGGCCCAGTTCCAGTGCATCGACGCGGATGTCCTGAATGATGCCCTCGGTTGAATCCGGGGCCGGAGCACCACCGGGGAGGGCGGCTGCACCCGACATGCCGGGCATGCCCTTGGCACCCTCGCCCGTATTGACGGTCTTCAGGCGACGCCCGATCAGCAGCAGAGCACCGCCGACAAGAATGAACGGGATCTTGGGCAGGCCGGGAATGAGCGCCAGCGCTGCGATGCCGCCGCCGGCGAGCAGCAGTGCGCGCTTCTGGCTGGAGAACTGCGTGATCACGTCACTGCCCATGTCGCCATCGGTCGTAGCGCGCGTGACGATAAGGCCGGTGGCCACTGAGAGCATGAGTGCGGGAATCTGCGAGACGAGTCCGTCACCGACGGTGAGCAGGCTGTAGTCGGTGACGGCAGTCGAGAAGTCCAAGCCGCGCTGGAAGATACCGATGGCCATGCCGCCGACAAGGTTGATGATCGTGATGATGATGGCGGCGATCGCGTCACCCTTGACGAACTTCGAGCCGCCGTCCATCGCTCCGTAGAAGTCAGCCTCCGCGGTGATCTCCTTACGGCGGCGGCGTGCTTCGTCGTCGTCGATGAGGCCGGCGTTGAGGTCTGCGTCGATGGCCATCTGCTTGCCGGGCATCGCGTCCAAGGTGAAGCGGGCGCCGACTTCGGCTACGCGCTCAGCACCTTTGGTGACGACCACGAACTGGATGATGATCAGGATCAGGAAGATGACCAGGCCGACGATGAT
>JBAWXR010000254.1:0-2365 GCA_037143955.1 Actinomycetes bacterium | reverse complement strand
TCGGTCGCGTTTTCTGCACGCTGTTCCGGGGTCGCGAGGAAGACGTCGATCCCGGCGCGTACCTGACCTCCGACTGCCGCGGCCTGCTCAAGCGCACGCAGGCGGCCTTTGAGGCCGAGACCGGCATGCACCTGCGGGCCGGCACCGAGCCCGAGATGATGTGGCTCAAGAACAATCCGGACGGCACGCCGTCGGTCGAGGGCCTCTCGAAGCCCTACTGCTACCACATCGACCAGTTCTCGGAATTCCAGCCGCTGATCCACAAGGTCATGGAGTACGCCGAGGGTCTGGGTCTCGACATGATCCAGGGCGACCACGAGGACGCGCCGGGCCAGCTCGAGCTGAACTTCAACTTTGATCGCGCAGAGGTGACGGCCGACAACCTCACGACGTACCGCCAGATCTGCAAGCAGGTCGGTCGTGAGATGGACGCCTTCCCGTGCTTCATGCCGAAGCCGTTCATGGGCGTGTCGGCCAATGGCTGCCATCACAACATCTCGATCTGGAAGGGCGACGAGAACATGTTCGACGCGCCCGATCCGGCCAACCCGATGATGCCCGGCGATATCGGCCTCTGGGCGATCGGCGGCATTCTCAAGCACCTCGGCGCCCTGACCGCCATCTCGTCGCCGACGGTCAACTCGTATCGTCGTCTCTGGGACACGGGCTTCTGGGCACCGGTCTTCGCGGACTGGGGCTTCCAGAACCGCACGACGGCGCTGCGCGTCTCGGCTCCGGGTCGCTTCGAGTACCGCTCGGTCGACTCGGCGGTCAACCCGTACCTGTCGCTCACCTGTCTGATTGCCGCCATGCGTGACGGCATCGACAACAAGATCGACCCGGGCCAGCCGGAGGAGCGCAACATCTACGACGCCATGAACGCCGGTAAGGAAGTCAAGAAGATTCCGATGACGCTCGGCGAGGCGCTCGATGCTCTCGACAACGACGAGGTCATCAAGGCCGCACTGCCCGGTGACATGTACCGGGTGTTCAGTCATTACAAGCGGGACGAGTGGGAGCGCTACTGCGCCACCGTCACCGAGTGGGACGTTCAGGAGTACCTCGACATCCTCCCGTAGGGCGGAGTCGAGTCATCACACCAAAACCACGACGCAACGAGGGCAGAGATCACCGTGTGCGGAATCGCAGGAATCATCTACAAGGATGGACACCACAATGTGGGTCAGGACATGACCCGCATGTTGCAGTCCATGAAGCATCGCGGCCCGGATTCGACCGGGTATGCGCTGTACGCAGAGCCGACGGAGAACGTCGTCATGCGCTACACGACGGCGAACACCACGACGCCGCGTGACTTCGAGTTCCAGGACCGCCTCCGGCGCAACCGCGCCGAGGCAGAGCGCCGTCTGGCCGGCCTGGGCGCGAAGATCGTCACGTGCGTCCAGGAGACGGACTACGCGTTCCGCCTCACGCTGGACTACACCGACGACCTGAAGAAGCTTGCCGACCAGATCGAGGACATCCCGGACTGCGAAGTCCTCTCGCTGGGCCACTCGCTCGAGATCATCAAGGATCTCGGCGACGCCGAGTCCGTCTGCGCGCAGTACCACCTCGAGCAGTTCCAGGGCACGCACGCCATCGGTCACGTCCGCATGGCAACCGAGTCCGACGTGGACATCTCGGGCGCGCATCCCTACTGGGCATACCCGTTCAGCGACATCGCCGTGGTGCATAACGGCCAGCTGACGAACTACTTCCAGTGGCGTCGTCGCCTCGAGCGCTCGGGCCATCGCTTCAACTCCGAGTGCGACTCGGAGATCATCGCCGTGTACCTGGCGGAGAAGATGAGCGAGGGCATGGGTCTCAAGGAGGCCATGGAGAAGAGCCTCGACGAGCTCGACGGCGTGTTCACGTACATCTGCGTGACGGCCGACGCGCTTGGCGTCGCGAAGGACGAGATGGCGGCGAAGCCGCTGGTCCTCTTCGAGGGCGAGAACATGATCGCGATGGCGTCGGAAGAGATGGCGATCCGCGCGATTATCGACCATGAAATTGACACGTACGATCCGTATGAGGGTGAGGTGATGGTATGGACGCGCTGACCGGAGAAAGCCAGATCGTCTACGACGCACGCGGTCTCGTCGAGCCCAATGCTGAGGTCCCCAAGGTCTCCAGCATTGACGGCACGACGGCCGTGTTCGACGCGAACGATCTGACCACGCGTCAGATCAATCTGGAGCTGCGCTGGTTGATCAACGAGCAGGGCATCACGGATGTTCACGTCAAGAACCCTGGCGCCAAGCACTCGCTCGGTGTCGGCATTCTGACCCGCTGCAAGATCACGTTCGAAGGCAGCCTCGGCTACTTCGGCTGCGGCGTCATCGACGGTCCCGAGGTGCACATC
>JBAWXR010000253.1:0-2387 GCA_037143955.1 Actinomycetes bacterium | reverse complement strand
GGAGTATCTGCGCCCGGACGGCAAGACTCAGGTGACCATTGCGTACGACGAGAACGATCGTCCTGTGCGCATCGACACCATCGTGGTGTCGTCTCAGCATGCCCACGGAATCAACCTCGACACCACACTCGCCCCTGACATCAAGCGGCACGTCGTCGATCCGGTGCTTGCCGGTATCGATCTCGACAGCACCGACTACCGCCTTCTGGTCAACCCCACCGGCAACTTTGTTGTCGGCGGCCCGATGGGCGACGCGGGACTCACCGGACGCAAGATCATCGTCGACACCTACGGGGGCATGGCTCGGCACGGTGGCGGAGCATTCAGCGGTAAGGACCCGTCAAAGGTCGACCGCTCGGCCGCCTATGCCATGCGTTGGGTGGCCAAGAACGTCGTGGCCGCAGGTTTGGCGACGCGTTGCGAGGTTCAGGTTGCGTATGCAATCGGCAAAGCTCACCCGGTGGGTGTGTTCGTCGAGACGTTTGGAACGGGAATCATTCCTGACGAGAAGATCCAGGACGCCGTGCTTCAGGTGTTCGACCTGCGTCCCGCAGCGATCATCCGTGACTTGAACCTTCTGCGTCCGATCTATCGGACCACAGCCGCCTATGGACACTTTGGTCGTCCGCAGGGCAGCAACGAGGTGTTTGAGCCGGAGACGGGTAAGCGTGTGCCGGTGGGCCCGACCTTCACATGGGAGTCCACCGATCGCGCTGAGCAGCTCAAGGCCACGGCAGGTCGCTGACATGACGGGGGAGTCGTCCCCCGAGCAGCTGGCGCTCGTCCCCGGGCGAAAGTCACGGTCGTCGAAGGCGCCTAAGCCGCCGGTTGACGTGTGTGGTGTGGCGTCTGTGCGGATCGACTCGCCTGTTCCGCATCTTGATCATCCGTTTGACTACGCCATACCTAGCTCTCTCGACGAAGCGGCTCAGGTGGGATCTCGGGTTCGCGTCCGCTTCTCTGGGCGTCTGGTTGATGGGTACATCGTCGCCCGCGCAGATCAAGGCGAGCATGCGGGCCCCTTGCGGCTTATTGATCGCGTCGTGGGTGGCGAGTCTGTCCTCACCGCGCAGACTCTTGCGCTGATTGAGGCTGTTGCCGAGCGATATGCGGGCACGTTCAGCGACGTGGTGCGTTCAGCCGTTCCGCCAAGGCACGCGCGTGCGGAGACGGTGGCAGTAGCCCTAGTGCACTGCAGCGTCTCGCCACCCAGTGCGCAAAGATGGTCGGCCTACTCGCGAGGCGCCGAATTTCTCGCAAGAATCTCTGCTGCTGGCTCTACTCGCGTGGCGTGGTCACTTGCGCCGGCCACCTCGTGGGCAGCAGATATCCGCGACCTCGTAGATGCGGTGTTGTCGCAACCACAGGGTGGCGTCATCGTGGTGGTGCCAGATGCGGCCGATGTCGCTCGAATGAGCAAGCGCATGGTTCACGCGCGCGAGACAACCGCCGTGTTGACCGCAGACATGGGTCCCGAACGCAGGTATCGCGAATTTCTCAAGGTCCTGCGCGGTGGAGCGAGATTGGTCATCGGCACTCGAGCAAGCGTGTTCGCACCGGTTAATGACCTTCGACTCGT
Source organism: Actinomycetes bacterium (assembly GCA_037143955.1). Classification (GTDB taxonomy): domain Bacteria; phylum Actinomycetota; class Actinomycetes; order S36-B12; family S36-B12; genus JBAWXR01. The sequence goes on along the minus strand of JBAWXR010000253.1, from coordinate 808 downwards.
GGTCGTCTGGGACGACGGAAACGACGTTCTTGACGAGCCGCATGCCCCCTACTGGCACACCACCGAAGTCGCCGCATTGCGCTCGCACCTGTCGGGGTGTCACCTCGTCGTGGGCTCGGTCGCGCGTACGCCCACGACCCAGCAATGGTGTGAGTCGGGCTGGGCTCGTAGCATCGTGCCGACGAAGGCAACGGTCGTGAGCAATGCACCTAAGGTGCGTGCGTTGGCCACAGAAGATGCGGCCCGCGACCCCGCCGCTGCTACCGCGCGTATTCCGCACACGGCGTGGCAGGCTGCACGCACCGCACTGCAGAGCGGCCCCGTGCTGGTTCAGGTTGCGCGACGCGGGTATCTGCCAGCTCTTGCCTGCCAAGGATGTCGAGAACTTGCTCGATGCTCGTGCGGCGGCCTGATGCGGCAGGGCGGTTCCGACGAACGAGTCGCATGCTCATGGTGCGGGGCGTCATCATGGACATGCGCGTATTGCGGCGCGGTGCGCTTGCGGGCCGTTAGCGTTGGTGCGGAGCGCACTGCAGAGGAGATCGGTCGGGCGTTCCCTGGGGTTCCGGTGCTGTCGAGCCATGCTGGCCACGTGTTGTCAGACATCCCGCATAGACCTTCGTTGGTCGTTGCAACGCCGGGGGCTGAGCCCGACTGTGATCCCGGTTATGCGGCAGTGCTTCTGCTCGATGCGCGCAGCATGTTGGAGCGCCCCACGTTGGATGCGTCGGTGTCAGCTCTACAGCGGTGGATGGCCGCTGCGCGACTGGCGGCTCCGGGAGCTCCCGTCGTCATCACAGCGGAAAAC
>JBAWXR010000252.1:0-2405 GCA_037143955.1 Actinomycetes bacterium | reverse complement strand
TCTTTGCCGACACGTGCCAACCGATCCACAGGGCGATGAGCAATGCGCCAAGGACGATCGGCGCGTAGTTCACCGACTTCCAGTCGAACGGCACATCATCGACGCTCGGCGCCCCGAGGATCCCGCGGAGGAACCCGGGTGCACCTGCGGGGTAGAGCGGCAGGATGAAGTAGATCGACGTCACGATGATCTCGATGACGGCGATGGGGGCCATCCACTTCCACTTGTTGCCGAGGTTCCACGAACCCTGCTTGAACTTCGCTCCCGCCTTCCAGCGGTAGTAGATCGGGATGGCGAAGGCCAGGTAGAGGCCGATGACGCCGATCGAGACGATGGCGAAGAACGCAGTGACCGTGTAGATGGGAGCTTCCTCCGTGCCGATGTTGAACTTCAACAGTGCCGGGAGGGTGAGAATGAAACCGACGACCGCAACCGCGATCACCGCGTAGACAGGCGTCTTGCTCTTGTTGACGCGCGCCCAGTACCTGGCGCCGGGGACCGCACCGTCACGGCTGAACGCGAACAGCATGCGCGAAGCCGAGGTGAGGCAGGCCGTCGTGCAGAAGAGCTGGCCGATCGTTGCGATCATGAGCACCAGACCCGACATCTTCGGGGTGAGCGCCTGATCGAAGATCACCTGAACGCCGCCGCCGCCGGCAGAGACACCCGCCGGATCCTGCACCGCGAACAAGAAGGCCAGCAGCAGGATCCAACCGCCGATGGCGGAGTAGAAGATCGAGCGCCAGATGCCCTTGGCCGCCGCGTTGGAGGCTCCGTGCGTCTCTTCCGAAAGGTGAGCGGATGCGTCGTATCCGGTGATCGTGTACTGCGTCAGCAGGAAGCCCAGCGGGATCACGTAGAACCAGAAGCCCGGACCACTAGAGCCGTCACCGTTGACCGCACCATCGGTACTGTTGAACAGGCCGAAGGTGTTGTTGACGCGACCGAAGAACACATCCTGGACGTTCCAGTGCGTAGCGCCATCCTTGAGGAAGAACACCAGGATGATGACAACCACTGAGGCGCCAATGACGTGCCACCACACCGAGATGTTGTTGAAGATGGCCAACAGCTGGCTGGAGAAGATGTTCACCAGTGCCGTGAGAACCAAGATGATGGTGAAGATCACGAAGACGCGCTCAATGGAGTAGCCCGCAGCCCACGACTCACTCAGTCGCGACATCGCGAAGTCGAAGAAGGTCGCAGCCCCGTAGGCCACCGAGGCCACGATGGCGATGAGGCCCGCGAGGTTGAGCCAGCCGGTGTAGTAGCCGGCTTTGACGCCGCCCAGCTTGCTCGCCCACCAGTAGATGCCACCGGAGGTGGGGTAGGCCGACACCAGCTCGGACATGCACAGGCCGATGATGAGGATGAGGACGGCGATGAGCGGCCAGCCCAGCGCGATGGCGATGGGGCCGCCGTTGTTCCAGCCGAAGTAGAACGTGGTGAAGCAGCCCGCCAAGATCGAGATGATCGAGAACGAGATGGCGAAGTTGGAGAACCCAGACCAGGTCCGGCTCAACTCCTGCTTGTAGCCAAGTTCCGCGAGCAGCTGCTCGTCGGAGTCATTGCTGTTCTGAATTGCCACTCTGACCTCCACAGGGGCGCGCTCCGCGTGATTAGGACTGCGTCCGCGGAGACTAGTGGGGCGAGTGTGGCGCTGTCAGGAGAATGTGTGACCTGCGACACGCGGTGCGCACGACAATCAACACCAATTCCCTCACGGCTCAGCGCCGTCAGGGGGCCGCAACATCCTTGAGCATGCGGTTGAACTCCGGCCCGTCGAACTCCTCGCAAGCCCGCTCGTACTTCTCCATGCCCCACGACCAGTAGTCAAAATCCAGCGGGCTGATGGCGTCCTGGATCGAGGCCCACAGGGTCCAGCCGTACTTGCTCATGAGGGCCCACAGGCGTGCTCTGGCCACCTTGGCCGCGGTGACCTCACCCCAGTAGGCACCAATCAGCTCCGGCAGCGCTTCGACCGGCAGGGAGGCTTCACTCCAGACATTGCCGAGCTCGAACGACGGCTCGTTCTGGCCCGAGTACTCGTAGTCGATGAGCCAGAGGCGGCCGCCGGTATCAAGGATGTTGCCCGCGAGAAGGTCGTTATTGCAGGGGACGAGGTCTTCTGCCCGGTGAGCCATCGCAGCCCGCATGGTGGCCACGCGAGGGGCGAACTCCTCGTACCTGTCAGGCAAGCGAAAGCCGCGCTCCCGGACGAGGCTGAGGTATCGCTCCTGCACCTCGAACATGTCGAACCGCCCCGCGAAGGCCGGTCCCGCATGCAGGACCCGCAGTGCCTGCGCGATGCGCGGCAGGTGTCGCCCGACGTCGGCTGGTTCGAACGTGTGCGCCTGAACCCAGCGCACCACGAGCAGTCCCTGCCCTTTCAGATACTCCACGAC
>JBAWXR010000251.1:0-2409 GCA_037143955.1 Actinomycetes bacterium | reverse complement strand
TCCTTGAACAGCGCGATCATCGGAATCGACATCACGCCGAACTGACCCGCGAGGCCGGGCTCCGCGTCGACGTCGACCTTGCCGACCTTGATCTTGCCGGCGTAGTCGCCTGCCAGCTCATCGATGATCGGGCCGAGCGCCTTGCACGGACCGCACCATTCGGCCCAGAAGTCGATCAGCACGGGGACGTCGGACTCGATGACCTCGCCCTGCCAGTTAGTGCTGTTGATCTCGACTGCGTTGCTCATGAGTGGCTCCTTGGAAACCGGTGCGAATGCGTGCTCGGAGTATGCCGGGCGCGTCGCCCGTCTACCTCTGTAGACGAACGACGCGCCGCTGGCATTCCCGCTACTTCGTGTAGAGCTTATCCAGGACGAACTGGCCGGTCGTTCCGTCAACGGACAGGATCGCGACGGGAACGTTCGTGCGATACCCCGTCGTGGGAGCGATCGTGATCTTGCCCGTCGCACCAGAAAGATTCGACGTGTGGAAGGCCATGTTCGAGACGGCACGAAGGTTGAGCGATCCGGCGCGCCGGATCGCGTTGACCATCGTGTACACCGAGTCGTAGGTGAAGATCCCCCACGGACCAGGATTCGTGTGGAACTTCTTGGCGTAGTTCGTTACGTACGCCGCCGACTTGGTGTTGCCGAACTGGCTCGGAGTCGGCACGCCGCTGAACGTGCAGGCCGATGCGGCCGGAATTCCAGCCTGCTCGACGAAGGCCGGGTCTTGATTGGCCAGGCCCATGAAGCACTTGGTTGGGTGGGTGGCCTGAGCGGCGAGCAGCTCCTTAGCGATGATGGCGCCCTGCTTGTAGTAGGTGCTCACGTAGACCACGTCAGGATTGTTCGTCTCGGCCTGCGCCACCTGAGCGGTGAAGTCATTGCTCTTGGGATCAATGGCGAGCATGGTCACGAGCACACCGGCCTTCTTCAGAGACGTGTACATGCGCTGCGCCATCCCCTGCGTGTACGTGCTGGGGTCATACAAGATCGCAACCTTGCCAGCCTTCTGGGCGGTCATCCACTGAAACTCAACCGGCGAGATCTGTGAATTCTTCGGCTGCACCGTGACGCCCATCTTCTTGGTGTCATCGGTCGATGTCAGCTGAACGGGGAACACCCCACCAGCGATGTAGATCGGCAGGTTGGCAACGCCAACGGACGAGTTGTACGGCCCAATGAGCCCAAACGGATGCTTCTTGACGAGATTCTCGGCGACGGTCACGCCAATGGATGGCGTCGCTTTGTCGTTTCCGGTGATCAACTTGATCTGCATTCCGAGGACACCGCCGGCCTTGTTGATCTCAGCCACAGCAAGCTTCGTGCCGCGAAGCATGTCTTGGCCGTTGGCTGCCTGCCCACCCGTGAGCGGACCCTCGAAGGCGAGCAAGAGGCTGCTTTTCGTCGCAGCGGACGCGATCGGCGCGGCGATGACACAGGCCATGAGCGCGAGGAAAAAGACGAGCAGACGACGATGCACAGGAGCCTCCAAGGCGTTGATTCCGAAAGCGTACTACGGCATTCAACCAAACCGAGAGGCGTCTACCGACGTTGACAATCGTCTGTCGCCCCAGACGTCCGGACGACCAAATCCTCCAATGTCCGCGTTGCTGCGCCAGTGGTCGTAGGTCCGCCGGGCGACTGCATCACCCGCATTGCCTTCGATCGTCACCAGCGCATCGCCGTGCATCGCCTCAACGATGCCGACATGTCCGTGCACAAACCAGACGACGTCCCCAGGCTGCGGATCGGCCTGCAGGCGATCCCTGTACGCGGCGCGCTCAACGAACCACGATCGCACGGCACCCGTCCAGGCCAGGCGCCAACCAGCAGAGAGACCACCGGAGAACGGATGCCCAGCGACTCGCAGTACCCACGACACGAAGTCGGCACACCACGCCTCGGCGTTGCCGTCGGTGAATTCATCCACGCCGGGGCCACGATTCGACCCGGGTGGTAGCTCCGCGATCCCGGCTGCAGCGAGCTGCGAGGCCACTGCCACAATCGAGTTGCCCCGGATCATCGGCAGCCTGCCCGTCGTCAACAGCGGTGGCTGCGGTACACGTGCGCCGCCAGACCCAGCCGTCGCAACGCTCTCGAGTACGGCGGCGACCGCAGTGAAATGCCTCGCGACTCCGCGCAGCCCAGCCGCGACACCGGTCGCCACGAGCATCGCCACGATCAACACCGCGATCCATTCGACGGTCGCCTGCCCGCGCCGCGCAGTCACGACAGCACGCCCCCCGCAACGTCGCGCAGTACGAGCACCTGTCCACCAATCACGATCATGAGTGACGCAGGAGCGAGCAGCCCGCCGACAACCAGCAGCATCTTGGGCGCAGCGGTCGCAGCCCGCTCCCGCGCAGCTGACCGAGCACGCGCTCGCGCATCAGCAGCGAGCAGC
>JBAWXR010000250.1:0-2418 GCA_037143955.1 Actinomycetes bacterium | reverse complement strand
GCACACCGGTGACCGTCGCTACCCCGAAACCGAGCACCAGTGCAGCGGCCAACATCAGTGCAGTCATCAGCCGCTGCGCACGGGACGCCCGTCGAGAACTCATGCCCGGCAGGCTACCCGTGGGCCGTTGCTAGACCGCTACGAGAGCGGCGCGCGCCTCTGCTTCGAGTACGACCGGCTGTAGCGAACCGATGGCGGCGGTGAGTTGTCCGTCCCAGTGACCCGCACGCACGCACCACATCACTGTTTCGCGTGCTTCCTCAACCTGGATGCGTTGCTCCGCGGTCGCATGCCCGCCTAGGCGCATCAATACTCGCTCACTGGCCGTGACCCACGTTTCGGCAAGGCGCAGGTGCTGCACGAGTTTGGTGAGTTCGCGCACCTCGTCTTTGGCCCCGGGATCCGAAGGTGCGAGGTCGTGCAACACGCCATCGACTGATTCAAGGGCGTGCAGAAAGTCGGCGATCACGGGTGGATGTGCGCACGAATGGCGCAGATCATGCTGCAGATTCTCGAACTCTGACCGCACGTGGGCCTTGGCTGCGAAGAATCGATGATCACTGCGGTGGGGAACTTTTTTCTTCGCGATCCGGCTCAGTCGATTGCGGGTTCTTCCCGGTGCATCTGCGCTCATGGCGCTCCCTAGTGGACGGTCCCTCGAGGGGTCCCCGGGGACGATTGAACCAACGGGCATTGTCATTGTGCTCCTGAGTCCCCCGGGAGGGAAGGCACTCGCCGAGATCAGGCGGGCAATTGCTCGCTCTGCTCACTCTGCTCACTTTGCTCACGGATTTCCCGGTCCAGCCGTGACGAGCGCCGCTCTTCGTCGCCGAACCACTCCACGGCGGCCACCATCATCCAGCCCGAATCCACGACCATGACGAGGGCCCACATGAGGCCACCCGCGAGCTGCTGGTCAGGGATCGGCGCAAGGCCGAAGGGCCTGACCTGGTCATAGAAGGGGTACAGCGGGCGGGAGGCGAAAAAGAGGACCGCGCCAACAACCGCCTCGGGAACCATCATCGCGGCGAGGGACAGCAGCCGGAACGCCGGCGTGGGGCGACGCGGCTGCAGATTCGCTCCGATCAGTGGGACGTAAAAAAGGAGCGCCACCACGAGGTAAAGGGGTTGCTCAATAAAGGTGTCAGCGTCGTGGTTGCGCAGGGCCCACTCATAGAAGGGCGAGAAGTGCGTGCCCAGAAGGACCCCCGCAAACAGCGCCCAGGTGAGGTACGGGTTGAGCAGCCAGCGCACTGCCCGGCTGCGCAGGAGAGGCACCACCACACGCCGGCGGGTGGCGCCCGAACTTGCCCGGAACCACAGCGTGATGGGGTTGCCCAGCACGAGCAGTGGCGCCGCGGCCATCATCACGATGAGGTGCTGGGACATGTGGGCCCAGAAGAAGGTGTGCGACCACGCCGCCAGTGGCCCTAGGTACGCGATGGCCAACAACGCGAGTCCCGCAAGAAAACACCAGGTGAAGCGCGACGGCCATGCCGCCCCGGACGTCCGGCATACGCGGACGCCCCAGAGATAGGCCAATCCGATCGCGAAAAGATTCATGAGAGAGAAGGCGTCAAGCGCCCACCGATCGGCGAATACTCCAAAAGTTTCGCTCACACACCCAGCCTGCAGAATTCTCCAGAGAGTGGCCTATCCACCGCTCGGCGCACGCTACTGTACGCGCGACGGAGGAGGACCATGACTCACAACGTGGACGAACGTCCCGCACTTGTGGCCAAGGGAAGCGGTGCCACGAGGTTTATCGGCACCCTCATCACGGTGGCCATCGCCATCATCGTGGTCGGCGGATCAGCTTGGCTTATCCATCTGAACCAGCCGCAGCCCGGTGTCAAGGTCGCCCAGGCGGCCGGCACCATGAAGACGCCGCAGGGTGACCTCCCCCACTACACCCTCGACCTCTCGGTCTATCCCAACGCCAACACGGCTGACTGCGCAGGCGGCCCCACCCTCGGCGACACCATTCCGGGGCCGGTCACTGGCATCGGGCAGATCTTCGCCCAGAAGTGTCCCCCGTTCTGGTGGGACTCCACGAGCCTTCAGTTGCCGGCACACTCGGCGATCACCGTCACTGTGCATCAGTACGACGGGTCGACGCAGGTCAACGCCAACTACTTCGCCGATGTCCACGGCACAATCGACGGCAAGGCGACCTACAACGGCGAGGCCAAGACGGGCATCAACCCCGCCGACGTCGCCCACACGTTCACCATCCACCAGTACCCACAGGGCGGCCAGCCCTACTTCTTCGTGAGCGTGCCGATGCTGGCACAGCCCAGTACCGCGAAGCCGGCGGCCCGCAGCAACTACCCCGCCCCCGTTGATGTGGTGTTCACCTTCGTCACCGGTGACCCGGGCAGCTACATCTGGAACTGCGAAGACCCCTGCGGCAACGCC
>JBAWXR010000249.1:0-2421 GCA_037143955.1 Actinomycetes bacterium | reverse complement strand
GGTCGCTCGGCATCTTCGGCCCCGTGAAAGCCTGGGGGAACCGAAGGAACTGCGGGACGAGGTGCAGGTACGTCACGGATCGGAAGAAGTCCGCGACCGGGCGGAAGGACTCGTTCGCGTTAAGCGACTCGAGGCTCGTCTGCTCGAGGCGACGAGGATCGGCGCGATCTTCGTCCCCAGGCCTCTCGAGGACAAGCTTGTCGCCCCTCCACGCCCGCTCTTCTGTGATGCGCGTCGCCCTCGTGCCGTTCATCTCCTGCCGCAAGGCGAGCGCGTAGCGCCAGTAGCCCGAGGGCTCGCCGTCGTCGGAGAGGTGAACCTCGAGACGGACCTCCGGATCCTTCCGGGCCGACAGGGACCGGATCTTCGAGAGGCCGCTCCTCTCATCGAGAGCCTTCTGGAGCCCGCCATCGACAACCACGTCCCGCAGGAACCGGAACGCGTCGAGGAGGTTCGACTTCCCAGCGGCGTTCGGGCCGACGAGGAAGACGCATGCGCCGAGCGGCACATCCACACTTGGGAAGTTCTTCCAGTTCTTGAGGATGAGGCGAGAAATGCGCATAGGGGTGGTCGGGGCTGTTGCCACTGCGAGCAGTCTACCGTGCTAGCGCGCCCAGTGCGAGGCACGGTCGGTGCGGGTCAGGGCTACGTTAAGAAACCCCTGTAACCCATTGATTCTAATAGATTTATAGGTGCTTCTGGCTTTTTGGTTACGGAGTTGATATACCTCAAACCGTGACCGAGGAGCCGAAATCGGCCGACCCGGCGGGGACACTGCGGCGAGTCGAGGTTCGCTTGGCGCTGGCGGCGGAGAGGGATCGCTGGAATCGAACGATTCGCGAGGCGCACTACCTGGGCTCGGTGGGTCTCATCGGAAAGTCACTGCGCTACGTGGCGCAGGTGGACGGCGAATGGCTGGCGTTGATCGGGTGGTGTGGAGGGGCGTTCAAGTGCGGCCCGCGGGATCGGTGGATCGGGTGGCCGGAGATGGTCCAGTGGCAGCGGCTGAGGCTGGTGGTCAACAACGCCAGGTTCCTGATCTTGCCCGGGGTTCGGATTCCGAACCTGGCATCACGGGTGCTGGGGCTGACGGTACGGCGGCTGTCGGCGGATTGGGACCAGATCCACGGCCATCCGGTGCTGCTGGCCGAGACGTTCGTGGACCCGGAGCGGTACACGGGGACCTGCTACCGGGCAGCGGGCTGGGAAGCGCTCGGCCTGACGAGGGGATTCGCACGTGACGCTGGGGGGTGGGTAGAGCACGGCAAGCCCAAGCTCCTGCTCGTGCGGCCGTTGGTGAAGAGGGCGGTGGAGCTGCTGAGGAACCCGGCGTCGGGTGTGAAGGAGGGGACGAGGGTGTCGAAGCTGAAACTGGACGGACGCCGGGCGGGTAATCTGATCGGTGTCCTGATCAGAATCCCCGATCCACGGGGCCGCCAGGGGAGGCATTTCACATTGGTCTGCATTCTGGGGATTGCAGTCTGCGCGACTCTGGCTGGAGCGCGAGGATGGGAGGCGATGGCAAGTTTTGCCTCTCGGCTGACTGAGCGCCAGAGGAAGCGGCTAGCCTGCCCGAAGAACCCGAAGACCCAAAAGCGCGATGTTCCCGGCGAGAAGGTGTTTCGGTACCTGCTGAGCAAGATGGACCCAGATGTGATCGACAAAGCGCTCGAGCCGTGGCTCGCGACGCTGTTTCGGGGTCAGAAGGGGCGGCCGGCAATCGCAATCGACGGCAAGACGCTACGGGCAGCAGCAGCCAATGGCGAGAAGATCCACCTGCTCGCGGCCGTGGTCCACGGGACACGGGTTGTCCTCGCGCAGCAGTCGGTGGGAGCCAAGGAGAACGAGATCACCGAGGCGCAGGGCTTGCTTTCGCGCCTGGACCTGACCGGGAAGGTCATCACCGCGGACGCGATGCAAACACAAAACAAGCTCGCGGCCTGGCTCGTCGACGAGAAGAAGGCGGACTACATCTTCCCGGTCAAAGAAGACCAACCGACCCTGAAGAAGGACATCGAAGACCTGTTCGCCGCAGGTTCTTTTCCCCCCTCAGGCTGAAACGCTCGAGAAGGGGCACGGCCGCATCGAAGAGCGCCGGATAGCCACAAGCACAGAGTTGAACGGGTACGCCGCGTTCCCATTTGTCGGACAGGTTGCGCGCGTCGAACGTACGCGCAAGGACGTGAAGACCGGGGTGGAGTCCGCCGAGACCGTCTACTTCATCACGAGCCTGTCGCCCGAGAAGACAAGCCCTAAAGAAATGCTCGCACTGATCCGGGCGCACTGGAGCATCGAAAGCCTCCACTGGGTGCGAGACATGGCCTTCGACGAGGATCGGTGCCGGGTTCGGACCAAGCACGGTCCACGGAACCTGGCCAGCCTGCGAAATCTCACTCTCGCCATGCTTGGAGCGGCCGCTCT
>JBAWXR010000248.1:0-2452 GCA_037143955.1 Actinomycetes bacterium | reverse complement strand
CAGAGAAGGCGAAGCCGGAATCAGGAGACAGAGAAGGCGAAGCCGGAATCAGGAGACAGAGAAGGCGAAGCCGGAATCAGGAGGCAGACGGAGATGGGGAGGCACCGGCCGCCATGGCCGCCGTCGCGTCTGCCACGAGCTTGGTCAGCGTGGCCTGATCGATGAGGTCCTTGGCGACGACCTCGGTTCCATTGAGCTTGGCCAAGGGTGTGCCCGGGATATTCGCGTCATAGAAGACCTGAGCGCTATTGGCTGACCACGACAGATAGGTGCGATCGGCGTAGCACTTCTTGAAGGTGTCCAAATCCCCGCCCGAGATTCCGGAGTCCTGGGCGAACTGGATCAACGCCTCGTCGGAATAGCCCGCTCCCTCCTTGGGCTGATTGGCGAACACGGTGGAGTGATACTCCTTGGTCTTACCTGCATCGATGGCGCAACCCCACGCCGCGGTCGCGCGCGATGATGCGTCGTTCTGCAGATTGCGGTCCAGGAATGTCGTCGGACGCCAGATAAGCCTGATCTTGCCGCTCTCGGCGAGCGAAGTGATGCCGGTGCCGTTGGCCTTTTCCACCATGTCGCATGACGGGCATTGGAAGTCTTCCCAGACCTCGAGCGTAGGCACTGCTGATGTACCTGTGCCGTAGGGAATTCCATAGGCGTAGGGATCGCCCGCAGGCAGGGCGCCCTTGGGCAGCGGTGCGCCGGGGTTCACGGACGCCGTGGCGGTTGCACCAGCCCCATCTGCCGTCGAGCTGCCCTTCTTCACGACGACAGCTACCACGATGATCCCGACGACCACCACGATCACGACAACCGCACCAATGATGCGAATCAGCTGCTCACGGCGGCGCTCCGCCGACATGACTGCCGCATTGGCGGCCGCGGCCCGATCCCGACGGCTGTTGCCTGAGTTGTTCATTGGTCTGCTCCCGAGTCGTGTTCGTGGGGTACACCGTACGCGCTGCGCCTGTGCGACGGATCTAGGGCCAACCGGGTTCCCGGCCACGCCACCAGCCATACCCCCATACCGGTAAACAGGAGGTCGCGAAGAATTTCTGAGGTGTACCGCCAGGTGACCCCGTCACCGGAGATGTCGCCACCACCCCCGAAGCAGCCACAGTCGATGCTGTAGCCGCGTGCCCAGACGCTGGCAATTCCTGCAATGAACGCCGCCATAAGAAGTGCCGACGCAAGGCCGACCCATCGCACGAACAGCCCGATGAGCAGGAACAGTCCGATGAGCACCTCGCCAATGGGAAGGGCCCATCCCAGAACCGTCGCCGTCGAGGTGCCGCTGAAAATGCGGTAGGCGATGATCGCCTCGCGAGCGCCATTCGGCTCCATCAACTTGACTGTGCCCGCGTACAGCAGCACCGCGGCAAGCACCACTCGCAATGCCAGTCCGATCCATGGATTTCCCCACAGTCGTGTCATCCGCGGACTCCAGCGGCAAGTTCTTGCGCCAGTTCTCGGACGGAATCACATGCGTCTGCGTGGTTGGCCGACTGAAGAATCCGGCGCACGAACGCCGAGCCGACGATGACGCCATCCGCGTACGCCGCAACACCCCGCGCCTGTTCTCCGGTGGACACACCCAAGCCGACGGCAATCGGAAGGTCAGTGAGAGCACGAGCGCGGCGAACCAACTCGGGGGCCGCGTCACTGACCTGCGAGCGTGCACCGGTGACACCCATGAGCGACGCCGCGTAGAGAAATCCGGACGTTCCCGCGACGACCTTGTGCATGCGGGCATCAGTGGACGACGGTGCCACCAGGAAAACTCGATCGAGCCCATGCGCATCAGTCGCCGCATGCCAGGCCCCGGCCTCCTCAGGCGTGAGATCTGGCGTGATGACGCCAACGCCCCCTGCCTTCTGCATTTCGGTCGCGAATCGTTCGACGCCATAGCGCTCGATCGGATTCCAGTACGACATCACCACGGTGGCTGCGCCCGTCTTCGCGACCTCGGCCACGGTATCCAGCACTACATCGGTGGTTGTACCGCCTTGCAAAGCGATCTCGACAGCCGCCTGAATGTCCGGCCCGTCCATCAAAGGATCGCTGTAGGGCAATCCCACTTCGACAATGTCGACTCCACCGTCGACCATGGCAGCGATGAGCTCAATGGCCTCGTCGCGGCTGGGAAAGCCTGCCGGCAAATATCCGATCAGTGCCGCGCGATTCTCTGAGCGCGCCTGAGCGAACGCCTCGGTAAGAGTGCGACTCATGCAGGCCCCAGGTCGATACCAAACCACGCAGCGGCCGTAGCAACATCCTTGTCTCCGCGTCCCGAAAGATTGATGACGATGACAGCCTCCGGGCCGAGCTCTCGTCCCAGTCTTATGGCACCGGCCAGAGCATGCGCGGTCTCGATCGCCGGAATGATGCCCTCGGTGCGACACAGGGCCGCGAACGCCTCCATGGCCTCGTCGTCATTGACGGGTTCATACAC
>JBAWXR010000247.1:0-2459 GCA_037143955.1 Actinomycetes bacterium | reverse complement strand
GGGGAAGTGCAGCCAACTCGGCGGCCAGCGGCAGTGCCGCCGACCTGCTATCAGCGGCGACCTCGTGGATCAGGCCGTGAGCAAGGGCCTCGTCGGGAGTCAGCAATCGCGCGCGCATCACCAAGTCAATCGTGGCGGCCGAGCCGAGGGTTCGGATCATCCGCTGAACCCCGCTGGCGCCTGGAATGATGCCCAGACGCACCTCGGGGAGCCCGATTCGGAAGTCGCCACGCTGAGCGATTCGGAAGTCGCACGCCAGCGCCAGTTCAAGACCGAAGCCCATGGTGTCGCCGCTCATGGCAGCGATGACCGGCAGGGGAAGGTCCGCGAGGCGCTCCAGCATGAGTTGGATCCGGTGGATCCCAAGCGGCCCCCGTTCAACGATCATCGCCTGACCCGCGAGGATCTCCTCAACGTTGTAGTGCGTGATGAACTGGTCCGGAACCCCACCCGTGATGATCAGGGCGACGGGGTCGAGCCGACGAGCGTCGTCGAGGGCGCGGCCAAGTTGAGAGATCCCCCTCCCGCTCATGTAGTTCATCGGCGGGCACGCATACGTCAGCACAGCGACGCGATCCACGATCGCGACCTGCCACAACGCGTCAGCCTCAGCCACAACCCCCACCGCCTCGGGACAGAAGTCGGCCGCCCACGAAGCTCAACGGTCCAGGCTCCATCCTCATGAGTGCGACCACCTATCCGCTCGAGGACCTAGATGTCGGTTGTCACAATGTTCCTGATCGAAGCCTCGCACATGTCTCCGAGTGCGAGCCTCCCCTCCCGTCGCTGAGGCTGCATCTTGGGCTACTCGCACCCCTAGGACCCGAGCCCGTGCTCTCTCGCCGCCGGGATGGCCTCGGTGGTGTCGATCGCGACCGGCTCCTCGCCGGTCGTATCGGATTTCGCCTGGCCCTTGCGAAGGTTGCGGTATGCCTTGCCGACGTGTTTGCGACTAGCGAGGGCCACGGCGATGATGAGCGCAGCTCCGTTGAAGAGAGGTGTTAGCCAGTACTCGTTGCCGAAGAATGTCAACTGGAGTCCGGCAACGCCGGTGGCGAGGACGAAAAGTGCTAGCAGTGTGCCCCATACGTTGGCACGACCCTTGAATTGGGTAGCGCCGAAGAACACGGCGGCGAACGCCGGGAATAGGAACCCGGGTCCGTATTCCTGTGTGTAGATCCCGACCTTGCTGAGATACAGGATTCCGGCAAGTCCGGCGATGAGTGCGGAGATGATCATTGTGGTGAAGATGAGGCGTGCGGTGGGCGCGCCGGCGAGGCGTGCGGCTTCACGGTTGCCTCCGGTCGCGAAGATGGCTCGCCCGGTTGGCGTGTGTTCGAGGAAGAACCATAAGATGACGGCGACGCCGAACAGGAAGAATGTGTCGTAGTTGATGCCGGCCCAGCTGCCTCGCGTCATCGTCGTGAACCAGTCAGGCACGGGTGGTACCAGTTGCTCGTTCTTGCTCAAGAAGTATGCCATCGCGAGCAAGAGTTGGCTGGAACCTAGGGTGGCAATGAAGTCGTTGATGTGGAGTTTGACGACGAGGAATCCGTTGAACGCGCCGAATGCGCCGCAGCACACCAAGACGATGACCACTGCCGGGACTATGCCGTAGCCGTTGGTGCTTAGGGTGGACATCGTCACCATCGCAAAGGCGAGCATTGCGCCGATCGATAGGTCGAATACGCCCGCGCACAATGGCACCAGCAAGGCCAAGGCCAGCAGCCCGACGGTGACCTGATCGGTCAGGACGATCTTCAGGGTGAGGGTCGTAGGAAACGTCTGTGGCGCGGTGATCGAGAACAGGATGATAAACACCGCGAGGAGCCATACCGCACTGAGGTTGCGGAGACTGGCCGCGAACAGCGTGCCGATCGAGCGTTTGGGCGCGGAGCCGGTGGTGGTCATCATCGTTCCTTATGGTTGGTGGGCAGGTTCATTTAGAGTTCGCATCGGCGAGGGGGTCGGACCGGTCAGCCGGGCGTGGGTTCCGTGACCAATTGCAGGTGATCCAGGTTGGTTTCAGTGATGTCTTCGCCGTGCAGGTGTCCTACGACATGACCGCGCTGCAGAACGATGACCTCGGTGCACAGGCTTGTGAGCTCGTATGAATCCGACGAGCACAGAACGACGGCAGCCTTCTGCGAGATGTCACGAATCCGCTCGTGGATCTCCGCAACGGCGCCCACGTCAACGCCTTGCGTTGGCTCATCGAGTATGAGGACCCGCGGATCGACGTTGAGACATCGAGCCAGGACGACCTTCTGCTGGTTGCCGCCGGACAACGTGCTGACTGCTCCCTCAGGGGTCGCGGACCGAATCGACAGTTTGCTGATCCAGTCGCGAACGGTGCCCGCTTCCTGGCGCGCCGTCAGCAAGCTGAGCCCCCGCCGGCCGATCACCTGCGACAGCGTGAGATTCTCGCGGATGTTCTGATTGGGAACGATGGCCAATCT
>JBAWXR010000246.1:0-2464 GCA_037143955.1 Actinomycetes bacterium | reverse complement strand
CCAACGGGGAGTCTCATGAGAGGTCGCCTCAGGAAGTTCGTCGTCGTCCTCCTCACTGCCTTCGCCCTGGCGGCGGCGGGCTGGCTCGTGGCCAGGCCCTCGGCGCGTGCCCCCCGGGCCATCGTCATGGCCACGGGCCCCGCCGGGGGAAGCTACGCCGCACTCGGGGAGCGCTACCGGGAGATCCTGGCCCGTTATGGCCTGCGGGTGGAACTCCGCGCCACCGAGGGGGACGGGGAGAACCTCGCCCTCCTCCAGGACCCCGCCTCCGGCGTGAGCGTGGCCTTCCTCCAGTCGGGCATCACGAGCGAGGAGGGATCTCCCGGGCTGGAGTCGCTCGGCGCGATGCTCATCCAGCCGGTGTGGGTCTTCCGCCACGGGGAGAGCCCCCGGTTCGGGCTGGGCGACCTGGAGGGGAGGGCGGTCTCGGTGGGCAGCGAGCGCAGCGGTACCCGCGCCGCCGCGCTGCGGCTGCTCGCCACGTGCGCTCGCGTGGGGGCGGAGGAGGGCGAGCGACTGGGCTTGATCGAAGCGATCGTGCCGGCTGCCGAGCAGCTGGCCTGGGCCACTGCGCTCGCCGAGCAGATGCTGGACTCTGACCGCTATGCGCTCGCCGAGATCAAGGCCGCGTTGCGCGATGGCGATGAGCGCTCCGCGTTCCTGCGCGTCTGGCCGCACCGTCAGTTGCCGGACCGCCTGGGCTCGTAGGTGCGCGCGTCGGCTACCCTACAGAAGAACGCGAAGGGAACACCATGAGCGAAGTCACGAAGCAGATCGTCATTGAGGCACTCAACCAGGTCGAAGACCCGGAGTTGATGATGGGCATCGTCGACATCGGCCTCGTCTACGAGGTCAACGTCGATGAGGAGAACAACGTCGCCATGACGTACTCGCTCACGTCGATGGGTTGCCCGGCCGGTCCGCACATCGCGGCCGAGATCGAGCGCGCCATCGTCGAGATCCCGGGCGTCAAGGACGTCAAGGCCGAGCTCGTGTGGGCCCCGCCGTGGACGCCCGAGCTGATGAGCGAAGACGCCAAGTTCGCACTCGGCTTCTAGGAGCCCGTTAGCGACAGCGCGTTCGGCAGGGTTTGCGTTCGCATGCCGATTTGGATCCGGATCCAAATCTGCGTGAAAACGACAAATCTGGATCCGGATCCAGATCTACACGTCATCGGCACATCGAGGCCTATGAATCTGCGGGCACGCTAACGCGTAGGGTGGAACGGCTCAGCGATGAGGACGACTCAGGAGTCGTCGGCGGCAGTCTCGACTGCCACCTCGTCCTGCATGTCAGCGACAGCGGTCAGCACCTCGGTGGCGCCAGCCTCCTGTGCCTCCACGGATGCCATCGTCTGATCGTCGCGATCCTCGCCACGACGGTCGGGACGACCGCCACCACGAGCACGCTCGAGCTTCGGCATCACGAAGGGGAGGAGGCCCATCTCGCGGGCGCGCTTGATCTCACGCGCAGCGAGCGTCTGCTGGCGACGGGACAGGCCCGTCATGCGGCGCGAGCGAATCTTGCCGCGATCCGACAGGAAGCGCTTGAGGCCCTCGACATTGGTGTAGCGGATCTGGTCGTCCGTAATCTGGACGCGCTTGCGCTTCTTGGGGGGAAGCGTATTCCGCTTGCGTCGAACCTGCTGTGCCACGAGACTTGTATCTCCCTTTAGGAATGCTGCGGGAGCATAGCCCAGATCGAGAAATAAGCGGTCAGTACCGTGCGATCTCGTCGCGACCGAGCACTGCGAGCTCGTCCGCACGCTCGTTTAGTTCGATCCCAGCATGCCCCTTGACGCGCTCGAAGCGCACCTCATGTGGCTCCACTGCAGCCAGCGCAGCCTGCCAAAGATCCTGATTCTCCACGGGCTTCTTGGCCGCGGTCTTCCAGCCGTTCCTCTGCCAGTTCTTCAGCCATCCCTGGGTGAACGCCTTCTCGACGTAGGCCGAGTCGGTGACCACGACGACCTTCGACGGTCGTGTGAGCGTCTCGAGTCCCTTGATCAGCCCCATCAGTTCCATACGGTTGTTCGTCGTCTCTTGTTCGCCGCCGTAGATCTCGTTCTTGTGATCACGCCAGATCAGAATGGCGGCCCAGCCGCCGGGCCCGGGATTGCCAGAGCAGGCACCGTCCGTCCAGATCTCGACCTCATCTTCGGCAGCGGGCATGCGGAGAACAGTACCGCCGCCGGCACCCGTGATCATCGGCCCGGATTCGGGGGATGGGAGCTTCGCACTGCGCACGGACGTGCGCGCGTCTCATAGCCAAGCGCATCGGGTTGCGACGGAAACGGACGCGTCTGGCGCGAAACGGGGCGCGCGGCGCACGCACCGACTGACACGGTGGGCCCGGGCCTATCGTGTCAGGAAAGCATTGCGGGCGGGGTTTCGTGGGCCGCTGCGACACCGTGTCTTATCGGGTGGCCGATACGCTCTCTGCATGTCGAATCCCTCGCTCAAGG
>JBAWXR010000245.1:0-2480 GCA_037143955.1 Actinomycetes bacterium | reverse complement strand
GCGCGCCTTTGCTGCGGCAGGAATCGACGACTGGCAGGCCCACGTCGTGTCACGTACCGATCATGTGCGTCAGGGCGACACGAACAAGAGTGTTGGCGACAGCCGGGCCGCTTACACCGAACTCGGCTGGCGGCACACGGTCGACTTCGACTCCATGGCAGCCTCCATGGTGCGTCACGACATGGCACTACTCGACGATCCGACGACACTGTGGGAGATACCGTGAGCACTCCAGAAGAACGCGTCGGGGGGCACGTAGTGGGGTCTGACACACGTGAGGTTGTGGCTTTGAGAATTCGCAGTTTTCGGGTCAGCGAGTGGCTTGCCGCCATCACAGTTGTCTTGGCCATTCTCGGGATGGCATTCGCCGCACCACCATTGGTGGGTCCGGATGAAACACCGCATCAAGCAACAGCCAGTTACCTCACTGTTCACATCATGCCGCCGATTGCCGAGACTCAGGCGTATGTGCCAGGGCTCTTGAAGTTTGGCGACTGCACGTCATTTGACTCCACCAAAGACGAGAGCTGCCTGCCACCGCGTGAGGAAGCCCTCTCTGGCTTCGGGCGAATTTTCAACTACCCACCTCTCTATTACTGGGCAGTAGGGCTTGGCCAGAAGGCCGCTCCAGGTGCCGACCTTTGGCTGGACGTGGGTGGACGCGTCGCATCAACGCTCATCACACTCATCGTCCTGATTGCGCTGGCGCTGTCAGCGCGCGTCAGATTCCCCCTCTGGGGTTCCTCACTACTTGCGGTCACGACCCCGATGGCTGTGTTTCTGTGGGCGGTCGTGAACCCAAACGGCTGGGAAATCTCCTGCGGTCTCCTCTTTGCGTACGCACTTCTCGTGGCGTGGAAGCCAACGCAAGACGTGAAGACACCCCGAATACCCTGGTGGGCACAGTCGATAGTCGTGGGCGTTGTGGCCATCATCTTTGGACTCTCTCGGCACGACGCCCTCATCTGGATCATCCTTCTCACCGCCGCGGTCTACTTCATGAGCACGTCTCGCAGCCTTGATAGACGTCGACTCACTTTGCTCTTGGCGGCCGCACTCGGCGTTGTGGCTGGACTGGTGTGGCAGTGGACTCACCCGGCCTTGCACCCACTCCATAACCCTGACTACAACGCGAATCCCACTCTCCTTGACCGAGTGCACTGGTTTATGCAAATTGACAATGTGCTGCCCGATCACGTTCGACAGATGGTGGGTGTGCTTGGCTCCTTGGATACTCCAGTACCTCAGATCCTTGTTGTGACGTTCACGTTAGGTTGGGCAGCCACGGGTGGACTGCTGTATGCACGTCAGAAAGTCTCTGCACTAGTCGTGATGATCGGGTTCTTCGGCATATTCCTTCTGCCTTGGGTCCTTGAATTCCTGCGGTGGAATGACTGGCCCTATTGGTGGGAGGGTCGGTACGCGCTACCATTTGCGATCCCGTTCCTGTTCATTTTCCTCTTGCGTTATGGAGCGAAGGGCTCCCGCGCTGTGCAGGCCCTTAGCTTGGTGAGTTCATTCATCCTGCTCTTTATGGTCTGGCAGACATTCATGAGGTACGCCTATGGAGTTAAGGACTACATCCCCGTGAGATGGGATAATCCCGCAGTGGGACCCGTGCCCTACTTTGGGTCGATCATCATCATCACTTTGATGAGCAGCCTCCTCGTTGTTCGTCTCATCATCTTCTTCTCGCAAGCCTTGCGTGAGCGGCGTGCACTCCAAGGGGTTGAGACTTCTTGAGTGCTGACCTCACGGTCGTGATGCCGGTATACAACGAGGAATCACGAATTCAACAAGCCGTAGCTCGAGTTCTGGAGCAGGACTTTGTTCACGAGCTCATCGTCGTCGACGACGGATCCCAAGATCGCTCGGTCGAACTGCTGCGCCAAGTCTCTGACCCGCGTGTGCGCATCATCACGAGCGAGGTCAATCGAGGCAAGGGAGCTGCGCTGCGTCGCGGCTTCTCGCTCGCGACCGCTCCATTCGTAGCTGTCCATGACGCCGATCTCGAGTACGACCCCTCGGAATTGTCACGACTGCTGGCGCCTTTGCGTGACGGACGTGCTGACGTGGTTTACGGCTCTCGATTCATGGGCGGCTCGGAGCATCGAGTCCTTTATTACTGGCATAGCGTGGGCAACAGAGTGCTCACGACGTTCTCAAACATGATGACCAACATCAACCTCACCGACATGGAGACATGCTCCAAGGTCTTCAGACGAGAGGTGATCCAGTCGATCAAGCTCGAAGAGGACCGATTCGGATTCGAACCCGAGGTCACCTGCAAGGTGGCGCGGATGGGTTGCCGCATCTATGAGGTGGGGATCTCCTATTCCGGACGCACCTACGCCGAGGGCAAGAAGATCGGGTGGCGTGACGGTATTCGTGCGGTGCTCGTGATCCTGAGGTATGCCCGCCGGTCGGTGCCACGAGTGACGGTCCAAGACACCTCAGCCCCGTAGCCTTGGGGGGTGCCC
>JBAWXR010000244.1:0-2489 GCA_037143955.1 Actinomycetes bacterium | reverse complement strand
CATCTGGGTTGGGCACCGTGTCGGCCACGAAGTACCACGTCGTCACGCTGCGACCCGGCGGGGTCGACAGGCCGGGGAGCAACGCCGAGCAGGCAGGGCCATCCGTAGCCACGATGATCACGGGTGCAGTCACGTCGCCGTCATCGGTGCTCACGCGCCCGGCCGATACTGATCGCACGGTGCTGTTCACGCGCACGGTCTGCGGCGGCAGTGCCTCGTGCAACTGGCGCGGGATGGCCTGCATGCCGCGCGCCGGGACACTCGGGGTCCCATTGACGAAACTTCGCAAGATCAGGTTCATCATGCGTGCCGATGTCGAGAGTTCGCTCTCGAGGAAGACGCCGGACAGGAACGGGCGAACCACGGTGTCCAGCAGCGCTCCGTCGATGCCCGCAGCCTGCAGGGCCGCCGCAGATGTGCGATCGGGCTCGCTGAGTAGGTCATGCGCGTTGCGACGCGACGCTTTCCACGCGTATGAAGCAAAGCGCAGTTTGGCCGGGAGCGACCCGCTCGCGCGGGCAAGTGCTGACGGTGCCCAACCTGGACGTTGGCGCGGATCGGCAAGACGAGTGGGCCCTGACGCAGTCATGGCGATAACCCCGGCGACGAACGGCTTCAGATCCAATGCTTGTTGGTCGAGGACTCGCTGTGCTTCCGGATAAGCCGGGTTGTGCAACTGGAAGCCACGATCAAGCAGCAGGCCGTCGACCTCATCGGTGCGAATCCGCCCACCCACATCGTCGGATGCCTCGAGCACAAGGACGGAGGCACCATGGATGGCGCACTCGCGAGCGGCAGCCAGACCTGCAACACCGGCACCAATGACGACGACGTCGTGCGACACGGGCTAGGCGCCCTCGAGTGCCTGCGTGATGGCTGAATCGACAAGGGTGTCTTGGAACCTAAATCCGGCGTGGATTAGAGCCGTCGGCACGACTCGAGCACTGCCCAGCACCTCGGTGGAGAACTCGCCGAGCATGGACTTGAGGGCGAACGCGGGAGCTGTGGCCAAAGTTGGCCGATGCATGAGGCGCCCCATCACCTTGGTGATCTCTGCGTTGGTGGCGGGAGTCGGCGCAGTGAGGTTGAACGGTCCGGTGAGGCCGGGCTGCTCCATGAGGAAACGCAATGCCGCGATTTCGTCACGCATCGAAATCCAGGACCAGTACTGCGCGCCGCTGCCAAGCTTGCCGCCAAGCCCGACTTTGAACAACGGGAACATGCGACCCCAGGCGCCACCCTTGCTCGAAACGACGAGCCCGGTGCGCGGATGTACGACACGAATGCCAGCTGTGAGAGCCGGCGATGCCGCGGCCTCCCACTTCTCGACAACGTCGGCAAGAAAGCCTTCGCCGGCGGGAGCTGATTCGTCGACCTCATTGGACCCGGTGTCGCCGTACCAACCGATGGCCGACGACGACACGAGGACATTCGGGGGGGTGCTGAGCTGCGTGATCGCGGTGGCGATGGTGCGAGTGGAATTGACTCGACTGTCGAGGATTTCCTTCTTGTAAGCGTCGCTCCAACGGTGATCGCCAACGCCGGCGCCAGCAAGATTGATCACGGCGTTGACGCCAGTGAGCTTGGCGAGATCGACGGTGCCGCGGGTGGGGTCCCACGTGACTTCGTCAGGACTGGCTGCGGCGCGGCGCACGAGCCGCAGAACCTCATGTCCGCCCGCACGCAGGTGCGGGACGAGGGCACCTCCGATGAGGCCCGAAGCCCCCGTGATCGCAACCTTCATGGGCTAAGCATCCCGCATAGTGCGGGTCCGGGCCCGGTGGGGCGTCAGAGGCCGATTTCTGCCTCGAAGGCCGCGTCTTCGAGGCGGTTCTTCATGGCAGACAGGAAGCGAGCCGCATCGGCTCCATCCACGAGCCGATGGTCGTAGGACAGGGCCAGGTAGACCATGGACCTGATGGCGATGACTTCCTGGCCATTGGCATCGTTCATGACCACGGGTCGGCGCACGACGGTTCCGGTGCCCAGGATCGCAACCTGCGGCTGGTTGATGATTGGCGTGTCGAATAGCGCACCGCGGCTTCCGGTGTTGGTGATCGTGAAGGTGCCACCGCTGAGTTCGTCGGGGGAGACCTTGTTGGTGCGAGTGCGCTCGGCCAGTTCGTTGATGCGACGGGCAAGGCCCGCGATGTTGAGGTCGCCCGCGTTGTGTATGACGGGCACGAGGAGGCCGCGCTCTGTGTCGACGGCGATGGCCAGGTGCTCACCATCGTGGTAAGTCACGGTTCCTGCCGCCATGTCGATGGAGGCGTTGACCTGGGGGAACTGCTTGAGTGCTTCGACGGCTGCCTTGCAGAAGAACGGCAGGAACGAGAGCTTGACACCTTCGCGCGCATCGAACTCGCGCTTTACTCGATCTCGAAGCTGGGAGATGCGAGTGACGTCAACTTCGACAACGGTCGTGAGCTGAGCTGACACGTGCAGTGACTCCACCATGCGCTCGGCGATGACCTTGCGTAGGCGTGTGA
>JBAWXR010000243.1:0-2491 GCA_037143955.1 Actinomycetes bacterium | reverse complement strand
GTTGAACGTGGGCTCGGCCAAGGGCGGCTTGCCCTCGAGCACACGCGATGTGAACGGCTCGAGGAATCCGCCGGCAGGTACGCCGAGCTGTCCCTGCAGAAAGGCGATGACGGATGCGGGAAGCGCATGCCTGCCCGGATCGGCCTCTAAAGCCGCGCGGTCGGTGCCCGAGGCCACCATCCACATGGCCAGGTCACCGACGACCTTGGAGGACGGAGTCACCTTGACAGGGTTACCAAGCAGTTGCGCTGCGTCGTAGTAGGCATCGAGAACGTCGGCGAACCGATCGCCGATGCCCAATCCGTCTGCTTGCGCGCGCAGGTTGGACAGCTGCCCGCCGGGGATCTCGTGTCGGTACACCGCAGTGGAGGGTGATCTCTGTCCGGCCTCGAAGGGGGCGTAGAGATCGCGCACCGCGGACCAGTAGGGCTCCAGTCGCACGGCGTCGGCAGCCGACAGGCCTCCGGACATCGCCGGATCACGGTCGGCATGCTCCATTGCCTCGAGCAGCGCACCCAGGCTGGGCTGACTGCCTCCGGAGGCGAGTGACGCGTTGGCGAGATCTACTCCGTCGACACCGGCCTGAATGGCGGCCAGGTAGGTGGCGACCTGCCCGCCGGCTGTGTCATGCGTATGCAGTCGCACGGGTACGTCGAAGCGCTCGCGCAGTGCCGTGACGAGGAAGCGGGCACCGGGAGCGCGCAGGAGGCCCGCCATGTCTTTGATGCAGAGGCCGTGCACTCCAGCGCTGACGTACTGCTCTGCCACGCGTAGGTAGTAGTCCACCGTGTACGTGCGCTCAGCCGGATTCAGGACGTCACCCGTGTAACAGATGGCGCCCTCGGCGTAGCCGCCCTGTTCGCGAACCGAATCGATCACCGGTCGGGTGCGGTCGACACCATTGAGTGCATCGAAGATTCGGAAGACATCCATGCCTGCCTGACGAGCCTCGGCCACGAAGGCAGTGACGACGTCCTCGGGGTAGGGCGCGTAGCCAAGCGCATTACGGCCACGGATCAGCATTTGGGTCAGAACACCGGGTGCTGCGGCTCGCAATTGCTCCAGGCGTTCCCAGGGGTCCTCGTGAAGGAATCGCAGTGCCGCGTCAAAGGTGGCACCGCCCCAGCACTCAATGCTGAAGAGGCCGGGCAGAACCTGCGCCGTGGCGGCAGCACCGACAACAAGATCTTTGGTGCGCAAGCGAGTCGCAAGCAAGGACTGGTGGGCGTCTCGAAGCGTGGTGTCCGTGATCGCGACGTGCGGGAGATCACGCAGCCAGCGGGCCAGTGCCTCTGGGCCATCGGTGTCCAGAACCTGCTTCGCGGTACGCGATGGAATGTCGGCTCGGGGGCCACCGACGGGGAGCAACGTGGCGGGGTCGCGCATCGTGGTGCGTGCCTCTCCATGCGGACGATTGACCGTGACCTCAGCCAAGCGCAGCAGCAGGCCCGAGCCGGTGCTGACCGCGGCGGGATGCGCGCTGACGAGGTGCGGATGCTCGTCGAGGAATGCGGTGGTGAGTCGGCCTGCAAGGAAGTCGGGCTCGTCTAACAGTGCACGCAGGAAGCTCACGTTGGTGGATACACCGCGCACGGCGAACTCCGACAGTGCCCGCCTGGCCCGACGTGCGGCGGAGGAGAAGTCACTGCCGCTGGTCGTGACCTTGACCAGCAGGGAGTCATAGAACGGAGTGATTTCGGCACCCGCGTACGTCGCACCGTCAAGACGAACGCCGGGGCCCCCGGGGGAGCGGTACACCACGATGGTTCCGGTGGAGGGCCGAAATCCGTCCGCAGGATCCTCGGTGGTGAGTCGGCACTGAATCGCACTGCGCTGGACGCTGATGCGATGCTGGGCGATACCCAGATCGTCCAGGCTTTCGCCACGGGCGATGCGAAGTTGGGACAACACTAGGTCGATCCCGGTCACTTCCTCGGTGACGGTGTGCTCCACCTGAATGCGTGGATTCATCTCGATGAACGCGTACCCGTAGCCGTCAACGTGAACTTCTGCTTTGCGTTGAGGATCCGCCCACACCAGGTACTCGACCGTGCCGGCGGCGCGGTACTCCACCTCTGTGGCAAAGCGCACTGCATCTGCGCAGAGTCGGTCAATGAGGGTCCGTGGAAGACCGGGAGCCGGCGCGATCTCGACGACCTTCTGGTGTCGTCGCTGCACCGAGCAGTCGCGCTCGTAGAGGTGAACGATGCCGCCCTGTCCGTCGGCGAGGATCTGCACCTCGACGTGTCGCGGGCGCACGACCGCCTGCTCGATGAAAAGCGAGTCGTCACCGAATGCCGCCGCAGCCTCGCGCCGCGCGGAGTCGAAGATGTCGGCAATCTCCTCGGGTGACTCCACTCGTCGCAAACCGCGTCCACCGCCACCGCCGGATGCCTTGACGAAGACGGGGTATCCGATGCGCTCGGCCTCGGCTTGAGCCTGCTCGATCGTTGTCACACCACTCGACCCGCGCAACACGGCGACACCCGCG
>JBAWXR010000242.1:0-2495 GCA_037143955.1 Actinomycetes bacterium | reverse complement strand
ACATCGAGCAGTGTGCTCTTGCCGCAGCCGGACGGGCCGACGATGGCGGTGACCGCATTGGCACTGGCCACCATGTCCACGCCGCCGAGCACGGGGAGCGGCGGATCGTCACCCAGCGTCAGTCGCACGCCGTCGACGCGAATGGTGGTGCCCATGTCGCCCCGGTGGGGCATGACGTACTCCCTTCGCTGGCATTACCCAGGCAGGTTCAGAGGGTCGAGGCCGTGTGCCTCCTCTCAGCCGTCAAAGCGGCTCCCCTGTATGCGGTGCAGGGTATCAACCCCGCAACAGTCACCTCAGGACGTGCCGCTCTCCACCAGTTCGATGCGGTAGCCATCGGGGTCCTGGATGAAGCAGATGAGCGAACCGCCGGGGCGTGACGCGTACGGCGCCTTCTCCGGTGTGATGCCCTTCGCAGCCAGTTCGGCCAGTTCGGCATCCATGTCGTCGACTGACAGGGCGATGTGCCCGTAGGCCTCACCAAGTGTGTAGGGCTCGGTGCGACCGTCGTTGAGCGTGAGCTCGAGCCGCTCACCGTCGCGTGGCAGCGCCAGGAAGATGACCGTGGCGGTATCGCCGCCCACGCGCTTGCGGGATGTCTCCTCGAACCCGAGGGCGCGGTAGAAGGCGAGCGAGCGGTCCTCGTCGAGGATGCGCAGCATTGTGTGGATGAGGGCGCGTGGCATGTGGCCAAGGTTACCCCCGAGATGAGGAACGGTCGGGTGGCCACCGCAGTGACCACCCGACCAAGGCCCCGCGTCCCGGCCGCGGAGCCAAGCCGCCGCGCATCCCCATGTCACGGCGTCCCTCGTCGCCTCCCTGTCCTCATGGCGACGATGAGTGAAATCTATGGATGGCCCGGCGGGTCTCCATCGGCCCACACCACAAGATGTGTGGGGGCGCCTTTCGCCATCTGTACAGGGAGGCGGGGGGATACCATCCCGCCTGATGGCCACCACCGCGTACACGATCTCCGACGCGCACCTCCCCACGGGCGATCAGCCGAACGCGATCGCGTCGATTGAGGAAGGCCTTGCGGCGGGCGAGCGCTATCAGACCCTGCTTGGGGTCACGGGATCGGGCAAGACCTTCACGATGGCCAACATCATCGCCCAGTCAGGCAGGCCGGCGCTGGTCATTGCCCACAACAAGACCCTGGCCGCACAGCTGTGCAACGAGTTCCGTGAGTACCTGCCGGGCGCGGCGGTCGAGTACTTCGTGTCGTATTACGACTACTACCAGCCCGAGGCGTACATCGCGTCCAGCGATACGTACATCGAGAAGGACGCCTCGATCAACGACGAGATCGACCGCCTCCGCCATGCGGCCACGGCCGCACTGCTGGCCAGGCGCGATGTGGTCATCGTCGCGTCGGTGTCATGCATCTACGGCATGGGCTCGCCCGACCGCTATCGCGAGCGGCTGGTGCTGCTGGAGCGCGGGGCGCAGATACCCCGTGATGAACTCTTCAAGCGCCTGGTTGAGGTGCAGTACGAGCGCAATGACATGGTGCTGGAGCGCGGGCGATTCCGCGCCCGGGGTGACGTGTTCGAGATCCAGCCGGTCAATGCGGAGACCGCATACCGCGTATCGATGTTCGGCGACGAGATCGAGCAGATCACGCATTTCCATCCGGTCACGGGCGAGGTGTTCGGCGATATGGAATACGCCGCCATCTACCCGGCCACGCACTACGTGACGCCCACCGATGTGATCGAGCGCTCGCTCAGCGAGATCCGCACTGAACTCGAGGAGCGCTGCGCCCTGTTCGACACCCAGGGCAAGCTGGTGGAAAGCCACCGCCTGCGCCAGCGCACCGAGTACGACATGGAGATGTTGCGCGAGATGGGCTTCTGCTCAGGCATCGAGAACTACTCGCGCATCCTCGATGGCCGCGCGCCCGGCGAGGCGCCGCACGCGCTGCTCGACTTCTTCCCGTCCGACTTCCTCACGTTCATCGACGAGTCGCACAACACCGTGCCGCAGCTGCGCGGTATGTACGAGGGCGACCGCTCGCGCAAGATGAACCTGATCGACCACGGGTTCCGGCTGCCCTCTGCCGCCGACAACCGGCCGCTGCGCCTTGAGGAGTTCCTCGAGCGCGTGGGGCAGATCGTGTTCGTGTCGGCCACCCCCGGCAAGTTCGAGACCGAGAACTCATCGCGGGTCGTGGAGCAGATCATCCGCCCCACAGGCCTCATTGACCCTGAGGTTGAGGTTCGCCCCACCGAGAACCAGGTGGACAACCTGATGGGCGAGATCAGAACGCGCGTGGAAGCCGACGAGCGCGTCATCGTCACCACGCTCACCAAGCGCATGGCGGAGGACCTCACCGACTACCTGGTTGACGCAGGAATCCGCGCCCGGTACCTGCACAGCGACATCGACGCCATCGAGCGCATCAGGGTGGTGCGCGATCTGCGTCTGGGCGAGTTCGACGCGCTGGTGGGCGTGAACCTGCTGCGCGAAGGGCTCGACCTGCCCGAGGTCACACT
>JBAWXR010000241.1:0-2504 GCA_037143955.1 Actinomycetes bacterium | reverse complement strand
CCGCTGTACTCGCTGTAGGTCAAAGACCGGCTGGCGTCGCTGACCGCCAAGCGGTCGCCATAGCGGAGCCGAGCTGACGCGAGGAGGCCTGCGACATTCATGGCAGTGAGATCCCGAACACGCGGGCGGCGTTCGACGACAGGAAGGCCTCTTCACCCTCAGCTGACAGGCCCAACTCAGACACCTGTCGCAGTGCGCCAGCCGGATCGATCCACGGCCAGTCGGTGCCAAACAGGCATTTGGAGGCGCCCGCTCCGCGCAGGAAATCGACGAAGGTCGGCGGGTAGCGCCTAGGCAAATGAGCCGACGTCTCGATGTAGACATTCGGATGCTTGAGGGCCAAGGCAATCATCTCGTCGGTCCAGGGCCAGCCGATGTGCCCACCCACGATGACGAGACTGGGAAAGTCCCGTGCCACTCGATCGAGGTAGATGGGGCGACCGGGGTCACTGGGAAGGAGTGAGGCGGTATGCCCCACTTGAGTAACGACGGGAATCCCGTATTCGACACAGACTGAGTACAAGGGGTAGTACAAGCGGTCGTCGAAAGGCAGTCCGAAGGCGTAGGGCAGAACCTGCAAAGAGCGGAAACCAAGCTCCTCCACAGACCTGCGGAGTTCAGCTACTGCAAGCGCTGGCGAACGTGGGTCGACACATGCTCGCCCCTGGAGGCGATCAGGGGCGTGACGCACCCATTGAGCGACATCATCGTTGGAGATGGTGAAGGAGTCTTCGACCAAGCCTGTCAGGATCGAGACTGCCACTCCCGAGGCATCCATCGACTCGATGAATTCCTCCACAGTCGTCCCTGCCAACATGTGCTCTCGGCGAAAGACCTTGAAGACATGTGCGAGGTGAGGGGGCCAATTTCTCGCGATCTCCGGCGGATTCGGCACCACCCACGTATCGATGATTCGACTCACGTGTACACCTTGGCTTCTTCCCAGAAGCCTTTCTTGAAGGTGTCAGGGTCGTGCGGGAAGAACCACTTCGCGTCTTTCTCTTCCTGCAAATTCGCCAACTTGCGACGACTCTTGACGTAATCCGAGGCGAACCAACAGATGCCCGGCATCATCATCTCGTCGGTCATCTCGTGAGTCCACATAGCATCGCCAGACACGATGATGGGCCCGGTGTCCTTCAGGTTCAACAGCACCGATGAGTGACCTGGCGTGTGACCAGGAGTCTTCATGATCTTGATGCTGCCGTCCTCAAAGAGGTCAAGGTCGCCGTTGATCGTCTGGAAGTTCAGGACGCCGATTCCGATTTGATCTACCGGGTATTCACGAACCATTGAGGGAATGTCGGGGCCGAGGGCGTAATCGAATTCATCCTGCTGGGCGATGAAGGTTGCCTGCGGCAAATCAAGGTTTCCCCCCGCGTGATCTCCATGCAGGTGGGTATGCACGACGTACCTCACATCGGCGGGCACCAGCCCGATCTTGGCAAGTTGTGCAGAGATCTCTTGCCCGCGATGCATGATCGGAACTCCGAGGCGTTCCTCGCCAGTGCCCCATGCCGAGTCCGCGTCCGTGATGACTTCTTTGCACATCCCCGTATCGATCAACACCACTCCCTCGGGGTGCTTCACAACCGACCACGTCACTGTGATGCGCGTGGTAACTCCACATCCAACCCCTACGGTCATCACTGACTGATCGAGGACGAACTCGGCTGACAAAAATGGGTGGAACTCAAGTCCAGACATGTCACATCACCTTCCATGAGGGATATAGAGGCCCACGTGGCCATTGCTCAATGCGGGGCCCCAGCGGTTGAAGTCCGAACTAGAGGCGCGACGGTAGTCCGTCTCCCAGCCCGCCTCGAAGTCCGATTGGCTACTCACCTGGTACAGGTTGAGGTACTTGGGACCGAACGTGTTGTCGTACTCGCCGGCTCGCACCATTCGCGTCACTGAGCGAAACCCGCCGATTCCTAAGGCTTCGGGAATATGAACCGCGTCGTACCACTCATTGAACTCAGCGTCAGCATCGGCCGTCACGTCAAAGCCCGCGACAAAGATCGGGTCTTGAGAACTCATATCCATCAACTCACCTTCTCGTGGCTGGTGATCCCTTGAATGATTCGTCGCTCTGTCACTTCTTCACCTGTCAGTTCCTGTACCAGTTGACCCGATCGGAAGATCAACACCCGATTGCACAAGAGAGCAAGTTCCTCCGGCTCGGACGAGCCAACAACACACGAGCGGCCCGATGCCACAACCCCCTTGAGCAGGTCATGAATGGCCGCACGTGCGGCAACGTCAACACCCAGCGTTGGATCCTCGAGCACGATCGTGTCTGCGCCTGTCATCAACAGGCGTCCGATCAGACCCCTCTGCTGGTTGCCGCCGCTCAGCGAGGACATGATTCGGTCCAAGAGAGGAGCCACCTGCACCGCGTCAGCCACGGGTGCGGCTGCACGGCGCTCTTGTCGCTGCCGCAAAAAGCCGGCCCGAGACAACTTGGGCAGCGCCGATAGCACGATATTCCTCGTCACCGATTG
>JBAWXR010000240.1:0-2511 GCA_037143955.1 Actinomycetes bacterium | reverse complement strand
CGCACAGAACCGGTGATGGACACAATGGCCGGAACCGGATTCTCGACCACGAGGCGGCCGGTGTCGCGATCGCCGCAGACCACGTTGAACGTGCCCTTGGGAAGACACCCGAGCCCGTTGATGACCTCGGCCATGAAGACGGTGCTGGCCGGGGTGGTGTCGCTGGGCTTGAGCACCACAGCATTGCCGGCGGCCAAGGCTGGTGCGTACTTCCAGACCGCCATCATCATGGGGTAGTTCCACGGGGTGACCTGACCCACCACACCCACGGGCTCCCGGCGGATCATCGAGGTGAACCCGGCCATGTACTCGCCCGCCGACCGTCCCTCGAGCACCCGCGCAGCACCCGCGAAGAAGCGGATTTGGTCCAACATTGGCGGAAGTTCTTCGGACATCGTTACCGCAATGGATTTGCCGGTGTCCTGGGATTCGATGGCGACGAGCTCGTCCTTGCGCTCTTCAAGGGCGTCCGCGATAGCCAGCAGGGCAGCCTGCCGCTGGGACGGCGTCGACTCGCGCCACTGCGCAAAGCCCTCCTGCGCAGCCGCGTAGGCGCGATCCACGTCGGCCGGCCCGGACATCGGGGCCGATCCATAGGACGCACCGGTGTTGGGGTCGATCAAGTCCATTGTGCGGCCATCGGCCGCATCCATGGATTCACCAGCGATGACATTCCTGACCTGCATGGGGGACTCCTCACAAAACGGGTACCTGACTGATTCACTTGCATCCTGCCCTATCCGAGGGTGCGGCTGCCGGATCCTTCACCAGGTGATCTTGCCGCCTAGTCTCTCCCGACGACCTGCCCTAGGAGCTTGTGATGACAGTTGGCGCCACTGAGCGGACCCGCGTGCATCGCATTCCTGAGAGGGCGGTCACGGAGACACAGATGCTCCACGACATCCTCGATGCGGGACTCATTGCCCATGTCAGCGTGGTCGACGGCGGACAGCCGTTCGTGCTGCCGGTGGCCTATGCGCGACGCGGGGGCGACGTGATCTTCCACGGTTCCAACGCCTCTCGCCTCTTTCGAGCTCTGGCGGCGGGGCAGCCCATGTGCCTGACGGTGACTCTCCTGGACGGCCTCGTCCTCGCGCGCAGCGCCTTCAATTCCAGCATGAACTACCGCTCGGTGATGGTCCTCGGCACGGCACGCCGGCTTGAGGGCGACGATGAACTCGATGCCCTTCGCACGGTTTCTGAGCACCTCCTGCCAGGGCAATGGGAGTACATCCGCCAGCCATCCGCGCAGGAACGCAAGGCCACCATGACCCTGTCACTGGCATTGACGGAGTGCTCCGTCAAGGTGCGCACCGGCGAACCACACGACGATGAGGATGACGTCGTCTCGCACGCTCATGTCTGGGCAGGTGTCGTACCCATCGTTGCATCATTTGGCGATCCCATCGCTGCGCCTGACTGTGCCGCAGGCGTGCCCGTACCCGAGCATGTGCGTCAGTGGAAACGATGACCACTCTTTCGTTGTGGTGGGACACACTTCCCGCCGATCTTGCCGCTCCACTCGGCACACCACTGGCGGCCGACACCACTGCCGACGTGGCCATCGTCGGTGCCGGCTTTACCGGTCTATGGACCGCGTACTACCTCGCGCGCCTCGACCCGAAGTTGCGCATCGTGGTGGTCGAAGCCGAACAGGCCGGATTCGGTGCCAGCGGGCGCAACGGCGGCTGGGCCTCGGCACTGTTTCCTGTGAGCCGGACAACCTTGGCACGAGCGTCATCGCGCGACGCTGCGATACGTCAGCACCGGGCCATGATCGACTCCATTGCGGAACTTGATCGCGTGCGTCAGGAAGAGGCTTGGGATATTGACTGGGCCCATGGAGGAACCCTCATCGCGGCTAGGACGCCGCTTCAGCTCCACGCACTAGAAACACAGGTACAGGAGTCACGCCGCTGGGGCGTCACCGAGGCTGACCTTCGCCTGCTGTCGGCTCAGGAGTTCACCAACCGCATGGGTGCCACAGATGTCCTCGGCGGCACGTTCACGCCACATTGCGCCACGATTCACCCGGCGCGTCTGGTCAGAAGCCTTGCGCGCACCGTTGTGCAGCGCGGCGTGCAGCTATGTGAGCACACACGAGCTACCTCCATCGAGCCCGGAGTCGTGCGCACTGAACGCGGCGTCGTCCGAGCACCGATCGTGGTTCGTGCTACCGAGGGCTATACGCGCACACTGACGGGCCTCACCCGAACCCTGGCCCCGGTGTACTCGTTGATGATCGCGACGGCCCCCCTGTCTACGCATACATGGGATCGCATCGGGTTGATGAATCGCGAAACTTTTGCCGATGAGCGTCACCTCATCATCTACGGTCAGCGCACCCGCAACGGCCGGCTTGCCTTCGGCGGACGCGGCGCCCCTTACCACTTCGGTTCGCGGATAACGCCGGAGCAGGATCGCAACGAGGTCATCCATGCGCAGTTGTGGCGCACCTTGGTGGACCTCTTTCCGGTGCTGGCCGGTACCGAGGTCACGCATGCATGGGGT
>JBAWXR010000239.1:0-2552 GCA_037143955.1 Actinomycetes bacterium | reverse complement strand
GGCTCAGAGCAGCCATGGCGTCTGAGGGGCCGGCTGCGAACCGGCCACCCCACAGCCGCGTGGGCTCGGCCACTACTTGCCCTTCAGATCACGCCGAGCAGCGATCGAGCTCGACATGCCGTAAATATCGATAAAGCCCTTGGCCTTCGATTGGTCGTACGTGTCGCCGGTGTCGTACGTCGCAAGGTCGAAGTCGTAAAGAGACTCGTCGCTGCGACGACCTGTGACGACGGCTCGCCCGGCGTGCATGGTCATGCGCACCTCGCCGGACACGGTGGAGTTGAGATCGTCGAAGAATCCATCGAGAGCGCGCTTGAGCGGACTGAACCACATGCCGTCGTAAACCAGTTCGGTCCAGCGCTGTGAGACACCACGACCGAAGCGGGCGAGTTCACGCTCGACTGTGACGTTGGCGAGTTCGTCCCGCGCGGTGATGAGGGCCATGGCGCCGGGGGCTTCGTAAACCTCGCGGCTCTTGATGCCCACGAGCCGGTCTTCGACCATGTCGATGCGGCCAACGCCCTGGGCGCCTGCGCGCCTATTGAGTTCTTGGATCGCCTGGAGCATGGTGACCGGGCGCCCATCGATGGCCACCGGTTTGCCCTGCTTGAAGGTGATGAGGACTTCGTCGGGCTCACGGGCGATGGTCGGATCCGATGTGTAGGCGTAAATGTCCTCGATGGGGCCGTTCCAGATGTCCTCGAGGAATCCGGTCTCGATGGCGCGACCCCACACGTTGGAGTCGATGGAGTACGGGCTCTTCTTGCTCTGCTCGATTGGGAGGTTGTTCGCCTCGGCGAATTCGATCGCCTTGTCGCGGGTCATGGCGTAGTCGCGCACCGGTGCGATGCACTTCATATCCGGAATGAGATTGGCGATGCCGACCTCGAAACGCACCTGGTCATTCCCCTTGCCGGTGCAGCCATGAGCCAAGATGGTCGCGCCGTGCTTCTTAGCCGCAACTGCAAGGTGCTTGACGATGAGCGGACGCGAAAGTGCGCTAACCAGCGGGTAGCGATCCATGTACAGGCCGTTGGCCTTCAGTGCCGGCAGGCAGTACTCGTCGGCGAACTCGTCCTTGGCATCGGCGACCTCGGCTTCAACCGCACCGCACGCCAGAGCGCGCTTGCGGATGACGTCCATGTCCTCGCCACCCTGGCCGACATCGGCAGACACGGCGATAACTTCGGCACCGGTCTCCTTCTTGATCCATTCAATGGCGACCGAGGTGTCAAGCCCACCGCTGTAGGCCAGGACGACTCTTTCCTTCACTGCGCTCTCCTTTGTTCTGCCATCCGTAGTAGTGACGTGCACAGTCGGGTCGCCGCTGCGGGAGTCCGCATAACAACGATGATGGTGTCGTCCCCAGCGACCGATCCCACCACACCGGCATGCTCGGTGCGATCAAGGTGCCCGGCATAGAACTGCGCGGCGCCGGGCGGGGTTTGGAGGACAAGGGTGTTGCCGGCGGCCTCAGCGCGGATGAGGAGTTCGGCCGTGACGCGTGCCAGAGCTGTTTCAGCACCGCTGGTGTGTAATGACGTGTCCTGACTGGCGCTGACGACGTACTTCGCGGCGCCGCCCTTCACCGCTTGCTTGACCGCGCCGAGCGCGTCGAGATCACGGGACAGCGTGGTTTGCGTGACGGTCATGCCCTCGGCCGCTAGCAGGGTGCCGAGTTCTTCCTGCGAGGTGATGGTGCGGGAGGAGATGAGGGCGGCGATGCGAGCCCTGCGGGCCTGCATTGTGCGAGGAGCGGTTTTGGTAGTCATGCCGCCGCCTTGGCGACCGTCGCGCAGGCCGCGTCCCAGCGGTCAAGTGCCTCGGCGAGATCCGCGTCGGTGATGACCAGCGGCGGGGCCATGCGAATGGCATCGGGGGCAACCGCATTGACGATGAGCCCCTGGTCACGTAGAGCACGCTCAAGGTCGGCGGAGTTCGGCTGCGCAAGTACAGCTGCGAGCAGCAGCCCGCGACCACGCACGTGGCTCACCATGCCATGTGATCGAGCGGGGAGCTCTCGGGCGAGCAACTCGAATGCCGATGTTGCTCGTGCCATGAGCCCGTCCGCCTCTATCGCGTCGAGGACGGCGAGTGCTGCAGCGCACGAGATCGGGTTGCCACCGAAAGTCGACCCGTGTGATCCCGGAGTGAACAACGAGGCAGCGCGACCCACGGCGATGACGGCACCGACGGGGATGCCCCCCCCGAGGCCCTTCGCCAACGTGATGACATCCGCACGAACACCCTGCGACGCCAGCCACGAACCGGTGCGACCAATGCCGGTCTGCACTTCGTCGAGAATCAGCAGCGCGTTGTGCTCATCGGCGATGCCGCGCGCCTGCATGAGGCTGGCAATCGCCTCGGCTTCGTCCGTCAGGAAGTCGTAGCCAGTCAAAAGTGCGGTGGGCGCGTCGATCACCGGCGCGCTGAGGTACGTGTTGATCTGCCGGACGATGTCACTGGGGTTTTCGACCAGCCGGCCGATGCTCAGTTGGGGCAGGTAAAGCTCGCGGCCGCGATAGGCGATCGGCAGCAGGCCGGCGTAGTAG
>JBAWXR010000238.1:0-2573 GCA_037143955.1 Actinomycetes bacterium | reverse complement strand
CTTATCCTCGGCTGAGTCCGGCAGCCCGGCACGGTCGAGCGCTTGCTGTTCGTTGTCGGTGGTCAGTACTCCGTTGGCCACCGGGGTGGCTGAATCCAACGAAACTCTGGTCAGCCCTTGGGTCACCGCATCGCAGACGTAATCGAAATGTGGTGTCGCGCCTCGGATCACGACGCCCAGTGCCACCACGGCATCATGGTTTCGGGCCAGCTCCTGCGCAACGACCGGAATCTCGATCGCGCCGTGCACTCGCACCACGGT
This sequence comes from Actinomycetes bacterium, assembly GCA_037143955.1. Lineage (GTDB taxonomy): Bacteria > Actinomycetota > Actinomycetes > S36-B12 > S36-B12 > JBAWXR01. The sequence goes on along the minus strand of JBAWXR010000238.1, from coordinate 2,312 downwards.
CGGGCCGACCACACCGCAATCCTCGGCCACTTTTCGAGCACCATCGAGCAGCGCGTTACAGATTCCGGCGTGCCAGGTACTCGCGACGATGGCAAGTCTCACATCGGAGGCATCCATATCCGGAACTGCCGGAACACCGGCACCACCGCTCACTGGCGTGCGCCTTCGTCGTAATCCTCCAGGCCGGCCAATTCGTGGCCCATCCGGTCACGTTTGGTCTTGAGGTAGCGGATGTTCTCGGCATTGGCCCGCACCGGCAGCGCCACCCGTTCGATGATGTTGAGGCCGTAACCGTCCAGTCCAACGCGTTTTGCGGGATTGTTGGTCAGCAGGCGCATCGACCGCACGCCCAGATCGACCAGGATCTGCGCACCGATCCCGTAGTCGCGGGCATCGGCGGGCAAGCCGAGTTCGAGGTTCGCGTCGACGGTGTCGGCACCGGCGTCCTGAAGCTGATAGGCCTGCAACTTGTGCATCAGGCCGATTCCGCGTCCTTCGTGGCCCCGCATATAGAGCACCACGCCACGATCTTCCGCGGCCACCATCTCAATGGCGGCGTCCAGTTGCGGACCACAGTCGCAACGTTGCGAGCCGAACACATCGCCGGTAAGACACTCCGAGTGCACCCGGACCAGCACATCGTGACCGTCGTTCTCCGGACCGGCGATATCGCCCCGCACCAGCGCAACGTGCTCGACCTGGTCGTAGATATTCCGGTAGCCGACCGCGCGGAACTCACCGTGCCGGGTCGGGATCCGCGCCTCGGCCACCCGCTCGACATGCTTCTCGTGCTTGCGTCGCCACTCGATGAGGTCGGCGATGGATATCAAGGCGAGTCCGTGCTCGTCGGCGAAGATCCGCAGTTCATCGGTCTGGGCCATAGCGCCCTCGTCCTTTTGGCTGACGATCTCGCAGATTGCCCCGGCCGGCTGCAGGCCCGCCATTCGGGCCAGGTCGACGGCCGCCTCGGTGTGACCGGGGCGGCGCAGCACACCACCGTCCTTCGCGCGCAGCGGTACCACATGGCCGGGCTTGGTGAAGTCATCGGAGACGCTCGACGGGTCCGCCAGTAGTCGCATCGTGGTCGCGCGATCTGAGGCCGAAATACCGGTCCCCACACCGTGTCTGGCGTCGACAGTGACGGTATAGGCAGTGCCGTGCTTGTCCTGGTTGATCGCATACATCGGCAGCAGGCCCAACCGGTCGCAGATATCGCTGTCCAGCGGAACGCACAGATAACCCGATGTGTAGCGGACCATGAACGCCACCAGTTCCGGGGTCGCCTTCTCGGCGGCGAAGATCAGATCGCCCTCATTCTCGCGATCCTCATCATCGATGACGACGACGGCCTTACCCGCTGCGATGTCGGCAACCGCCCGCTCGACGGTGTCCAGTCTCGTCATCGTTGCCGCCTGCCTGCTACCCGATTACCCGGAAAACTTTGATGGAATGCCCAGTAATACTGCTCGATTCAGTATGAACCACCAAAAAAGGCGACTATGACCGACGCTCGCGAGGCAATCGCTCGACGTAATTCGCAGCCCGTAGCCACCGTACGCGGCGCGTATCGTGCCTTTTCACAGGTGGAATACTTCTGCAGGGCCGAACCTGTTAAAGCTGACCGGAAGGGTGTTCAGCCATGACCACCGGCACCAACCCCACCACCGCACCACCGGCAGGCACAGCATGGGTTGGCGAGTGGGATGCGCAGTTCCATGACCGCGTGTACGGCGCCGACCCGGTGACGATCGGCGATGTCGCGGCTCTGCTGACCGGAGTGCAGCACCGCAACGGATCAACCGTCAGCGGCGTCGCGATTCGTGTCGACGGCGACCCGGTCGTCGGCGAACAGGAGTTGCCCATCGTGGTCGACCTGACGCCGACTCAGGCGCGCGAACTTGGCGAGCTGCTGATCGGTTTAGCCGCGAGCGCAGAGTCGCTAGACGGGATCGGGACGCCGCCTTCGATCGAGTGATGAGGCCGAGGGCATCGACGGGAACGTTTCGCTTAGTGGTTTTTTTCTACTTGTCACTCAGAGCTAGTCACTCTGAGCATCTGTATGGAACATCAACCGCTCAACATATTTAGCGATCACATCAACTTCGAGATTGACCGGCGTGCCGACGGCGGCGCTGCCGAGCGTGGTCAGCGCCAATGTGGTGGGGATAAGGGAGACCTCGAACCATTCGCCTCGCCCGAGAGGCTCATCGGTACCTTCTGCTCTTCGCCCGAGAGGCTCATCGGTACCTTCTGCTGTTCGCCCGAGAGGCTCATCGGTACCTTCTGCTCTTCGCCCGAGAGGCTCATCGGTA
>JBAWXR010000237.1:0-2575 GCA_037143955.1 Actinomycetes bacterium | reverse complement strand
CCCACACTGCTCGTGAGTACATCGAGCGCGTACGTGACAAATATGCGCTGAAGGGCCGCACGGTGCGAACGCGGACCGAGCTCTATGTCGCGGCGGTCCGCGATGGTTTCGTCACGCCTACACGATGATCGATGGGTCCTCCACTGGGGGGACCAAAATCGTTTGGCTGACATGACTTTTTGGGACACCATGTCCAGATCCGGCGGGTGCGGGGGACCCGCCGGATTTTTTTGCTCGTGCGGTCCATGAATCGCGGCTAGACCAACGATGTGACGAGCCGAACTTCACGTACGAGTGCGCCGTTGGAGATTTCCACATCTCGCCATGCGGAGTCGGGCGCCCAGCCTGATGATACGAAGAACGCTCGCCTCGGCTCATCGGCCACATCGCACCACAGCGATAGAGCCTGTGCACCTTGGTCGGCGCCCAAACCAGCGACAGCAGACAACAGGCGCGACCCGTGTCCCATTCGTCGGTGGGGGGGGTCAATCTCGAACGTGAGAATCTCGACGTCTCCGCTCTCGGCATCAGGATCCGTGCACGGCCCCCACGCGGCGTAGCCGCGGGTGCGATCGGCGTCATCGGTTGCTACGGCCAGCCGGTACAGAGGTGAAGGCGGAGCCAGAATCGCCTGGCCCCAGGTCGCTGCGAAGTCGGCCGCATTTATGACGCCGGGGTCAAGGTCCTCGAATCGTGGAACTAAGCGTTCGCGCCACACGGCCTCGGTGATCGCCGCGATGTCATCAACGTCGTCGGTCCTGGCAAGGCGTGCACCGGTGGGCATAGTGACATTCTGCCGGGTGTTGACTCCCGCGTACCGACCGACCGACTGGGTAGGGTGCGGCCGTGGAAGAGGTGAGCTTCAGAGACGACGTCACAGTCGAGTTGGTCCGGGGTAGCGCAAGCGATGCGGACGTGATTTTTGCGGCGCGGGTGTCAACGGCGGGCGAGCAGTCCCTCGAGGACGTTAACGGCGACGCCGAACGTTCCACCGGCCTCATTAACTACCTCATGCGCGAACGCCATGGCAGCCCCTTTGAGCACAACTCGCTGACGTTCTTTGTCCGTGCCCCGATCTTCGTGTGGCGCGAGCACATGCGTCATCGAATCGCGTCGTACAACGAGGAGTCGGGCCGCTACCGGCAGTTGGAGCCCGTGTTCTATGTGCCCTCGCGCGAAAGGGCCATCCAGCAAGTGGGCAAGACCGGTGCGTACGAGTTTCTGCCCGGAACTCCCGAGCAGTACGACCTGATCGAGGCGCGAATGCAGCAGTCGTGTCGTGACGCGTACTCGGCCTACATCGACATGTTGGACGCTGGGGTGGCTCGCGAGGTTGCCCGCATGGTTCTGCCGGTCTCGATCTACTCAAGTGCGTATGTGACGCTCAATGCGCGTTCGCTGATGAACTTCCTGTCTCTACGCCGCAAGGCCGAGGGTTCACACTTCCCCTCGTATCCCCAGCGCGAGATCGAGATGGTGGCCGAGCGATACGAGGATGAGTGGGCTCGCCTGATGCCCCTGACTCACCGGGCCTTTGTGAACAATGGCCGGGTGGCGCCCTGAGGCACCGGGCAGCGGTCGAGGACAGCCCGGGCCGATAACCTTCGGGGATGCCCGGTCCTACGTCTGAGAGTCGCCCTTTCGGGGCGTTGCTCACCGCGATTGTGAGTCCCTTCACTGCCGACGGAGCCCTGGACGTCGCTGGAGCACAGGAGTTGGCCACTCATCTGGTCGACCGGCTGGGGCATGACGGACTTGTGGTCAATGGCACCACGGGCGAGTCGGCGACCAAGACCGACGCTGAAGACCTCGCCATGCTGACCGCGGTAATCGAAGCCGTGGGCGATCGCGCCACGATTGTGGCTGGAGTGGGCACCAACGACACTGCGCATTCGGTGCAAGCCGCCCGTACCGCGGCCGCAGCGGGAGCCCATGGAGTCATGGCCGTGACTCCGTACTACAACAGGCCGCCGCAAGAGGGCCTCGTGCGCCACTTCCATGCCATCGCTGACGCGACCGACCTGCCGATGATGACGTACGACATTCCCAAGCGCACCGGGACGGCGATCGAGACCGACACGTTGGTTCGCATCGCCGAACACCCCAGGATCGTGGCCAACAAGGATGCCAAGGGCGACCTCGACTCCACCCAGTGGGGAATGGCGCGCACGGGATTGGCTTGGTACTGCGGCGATGACATTCTGAATTTGCCGATGCTCACGCTGGGTGCCGCAGGGATGGTCTCGGTCGTCGGTCATGTCGTCGGTGATCGGCTCAAGGCCATGGCGCAGGCGCTCTGGGCAGGCGACGTCACCCAGGCGGCGGCGATCAACACCTCGCTGCTCCCGGTGTACACGGGCATGTTCCGTACGCAAGGGGTCATCCTCACCAAAGCTGCGCTTGCCATGCAGGGTCTGCCTGGAGGCCCCGTCCGACTTCCGCTCATCGACGCCACCGACGAGCAGCGTGCCCTATTGCGGCTCGACCTTGCTGCGGGCGGCGTAACTGGGTTCACCGGATGAGCCACGCGCAGTTACCCCTGCCACCTGAACTAAAGGCGGATGCACTTCGGATC
>JBAWXR010000236.1:0-2578 GCA_037143955.1 Actinomycetes bacterium | reverse complement strand
CCACCAAAGGACGCCCCGCCGATCACCCGCTCATCGTGCATCTTGCCGATCTCGATGCACTCCACGCGTGGAGCGCGGACGTGCCGTTCTATGCGGCTCGCCTGGCCGAGCGGTTCTGGCCGGGCCCGCTCACGCTCGTCCTTCCGCGATCCATTCGCGCGCTCGATGCGGTGACGGGCGGGCAGGACACCGTCGCGTTGCGGATCTCCGAGCACCCGATGTTTCGCGCGGTGCTTGACGCGCTGGCGCGCGACACCGGCGATGACGCCGTCGGCATTGCTGCACCATCGGCCAATCGCTTCGGTGGCGTGAGCCCCACAACCGCGCAGCATGTCGTCGACGAACTCAGCGCGCTCCTCCATGCCGATGACGTGATCCTCGACGGCGGAGCCTGCGGGGTGGGTGTGGAGTCCACGATTGTTGATTGCACGGGTGATGCTCCGGTGATCCTGCGCCCCGGAGCGATCAGTGCCGACGACGTGCGCGAGGTGACCGGGCTTGAGCTTGGCACTCGCAGCGACGTGCGCGCGCCCGGCACGCTCGCCTCGCACTACGCGCCGCAGGCACGAGTGGTGATCATGACGGCGACAGATGCGACCGATCTGCAACCACCAGCCGGACTTCTCGCACTGGCCAGCGTGCCCACGCCACCCGGCGTCGTGCGCCTGAGCGCTCCGGTCGACGCCGATGACTACGCGCGCGTGCTTTATGCAGCGCTGCGCGAGGCCGATGCACTCGCGTTGCCGATCGTCGCCGCGGTTGCGCCACCACCCGGAGGCATAGGCGCCGCCGTGATTGATCGCCTGACCCGAGCCGCCGCGGGCAGCTAGCCGCCCCTCAGTCGTATCCGAGTTCGGCCAGGCGGTCGTCGTCGATGCCGAAGTGGTGGGCGAGCTCGTGCACCACCGTGATCTGCACTTCCTTGGCCACCTCCTCTTGGCTCTCGCACATGGCCAGGGTGGGACACCTATAAATGGTGACGGTGTCGGGCAGCGCCCCGGCGTAGCCAGACCCTCGCTCGGTGAGGGGAATCCCCTGATACAGGCCCAGCAGGTCGGGGTCGTCCGGGTCCTCGTCGGCCACGAGGATCACGACGTTGTCGAGCAAGCCGGCGAGCTCGGCAGGGAGCTGATCGAGGGCCCGACCCACGAGCTCCTCGAAGGCCTCAGGGGTCAGGTTCACCATTCGGCCATCGTCCCGTATGCTTCCGTGGTCGCCAACGGCACAGGGTCGACGGTGACTAGGTCCCCATCGTCTAGTGGCCTAGGACTCCGCCCTTTCACGGCGGCAGCACGGGTTCGAATCCCGTTGGGGATACGCACCACAGTTCTATTAGTGTCACAAGCAAGGCCCCGTAGCGCAGTCGGTTAGCGCGCCGCCCTGTCACGGCGGAGGTCGCCGGTTCGAGCCCGGTCGGGGTCGCCAGGCCCGGAGCATCGCTCCGGGCCGAAGTGTGCGCAAGGACAACGGCCAGGTAGCTCAGTTGGTACGAGCGTCCAAATGAAAATCGGAAGGTCGACCGTTCGACCCCGTCCCTGGCCACTCGAAAGTTGAAGAGGACCCACCTTCAGCCGACAAGACTTATGCGTTTGCATCATCGGCGTGGTAAGCGCACTTTCAGTTGATCATTCAGATACCAGCAAGCTACCGACATCACACCTTTGACGCTCGAAATCCATTGGCAATCGCGAATTCAAGGCTCGCGAAGCACATTTCTGGTTTCACCTTGTTATAGAACTGCTGACCGGGAGAGTGCACTATCCGCTCTCCTTGATCATTGATGTTCCCCTTGAAGGGTAGAGACGCAGGACACTGACCATCCACTGGCGGGCTTGATTGCTCCACATCGACAGGGGTGGATTCGGCGGGGGCTGACGCTTCAGCAATAGGTGCGGCCACGTCGACCGTCAGCGGGGAGGAGGCGCTCTGTGACTGGTTGTTCGCACTGACAACGATCACCGCAATAACCGCTGCTGCAACCAATGCTCCGGCAAGCGCGATCCACAGCCCGGTCTTGGATTGCTTCTTCTCAATTGCTGGCACCGCTTTGGATGGCGTGGATGCCACCGCTCCATCCTGACTCGGAACATTTGGAGCCACCGACGTCACGCTCGGACGATCACTCTCGCCGGAATTAGGTGCAGCGGGAGACTCCCTGAGTGCTTCGGCCACAATTCCTTGGACCTGCATACGGCAGGCTTGAGGTTCCTGCTGGACCTGTGCGTTTGAAAAGTGCAGGACCTTGTATCCCTGACTTTGGAGCGAAGCGTCTCTTCGATTGCGCTTCTCAAGATCGTGGGCGGTAGGGGCGTCCCAGGCCTTCGAGAACCCATCCACTTCCAGCACCAGTCGTGCCCGCGGAATGAAGAAGTCCACTTTGAAACTTTCATTTCCGACTCTCACGTAGGACTGGACTTCCACGTCATCAGCTCCCAATCCCGACACCTGTGCCAGGACTCGACGTGCAAAGGCTTGTTCCCACATGCTGTCGAACAGGGCTGCGCGAGACCAGCCATCGATGGTGCGCAGCCAGCGGTGATCACCTTCGCTTGTATCCGGCAGCGGAGGTGCGTCACAC
>JBAWXR010000235.1:0-2596 GCA_037143955.1 Actinomycetes bacterium | reverse complement strand
GACGGATACGTCGAGCTTGTGCGCGACACCAAGCGCAGAGAACGCTTCACTCTGCGCTTCGCGGAAACGCCACAGTCGCGCCTTCTCGGCAGCGTCGAGCGCGACCGCCACGTCCGCGTCATCCAGCCCCACGAATCCTGATGCGTCACCGCCGTCGACCACTTCGAGCAACACCAACACGGGGTGGTGCTTCTGAAGCGGCCATGACTCGCCAGTGAGTTGCGCCGCTAGCTCCATGCCCTGCTCGTCAATTACCTCGGCGGCCAGCAATGCAATCCCCGGCGCGACGGAAGTCGACATCACGCGCATCGCATCGCTATAGGACTCGCATCCGATGAGTGCCACGGTCGTTCGACCAACCGGCCTTTGCAGTCTCAGGCGCACCGCCGTGATCACACCCAGGGTGCCCTCGGATCCGCACATAAGCGCGGCAAGGTCATATCCGGTGTTGTCCTTCAGAAGGCCCGACAGGTGCGAGATCACCGAGCCGTCAGCCAGCACTGCTTCCACGCCCACCACCTGCGCGCGCGTCATGCCGTGGGCGATGACATGGATGCCTCCGGCATTGGTCGCAACCGTGCCGCCGATGGTGGCGGTGTCGCGGGCCGCAAGGTCGACGCCGTAGGTCCATCCCGACGCCGCTGCCGCGCGCTGCACGTCTGCCAGTGTTGCGCCCGCACCAGCGGTGAGCTGGCCACTGAGTTGGTCGACGTCGCCGATCTCGTTGAGTCGACGAGTCGAAAGCACCACCGGAAGCACGTCAGACGTCTCAGCCGGCACCGATCCCGCCACGAGGCCGGTGTTGCCGCCTTGCGGGATGACGGGCACGCCTGCCGCCGTGCAGGCAGCGAGCACCTGAGCAACCTCGGCGGTTGATCCCGGACGCACGACCGCACGAGCCGGTCCACCGAATCGGCGAGCCCAGTCGATGCAGAACTGCTCCATGATGGACGGATCGGTGAGCACATGCGCATCGCCGACGGCCGCGCGCAGCGCCGGGAGAAGGTCCGTCACGGGGTTATCCTTACTGAACGGGACACTCCCGCAGGGCAGGAGGTCACGATGCGCACGTCAATCGTGATCGCCGCCCTCATGGCCACGGGACTCAGCCTCGGATCTGCCCCCATCGCTCACGCGGCCGATACAAAGCCCGCCTCGGGCACGTTCACTTTTGTGACCGCCAACGGCGTGCTGCCCACGTGGTCGATCGACGGTCTGGTGATGATCGGCGTGCGACCCGGCTCGGTCGACACAACATTGCTCAATACGCGGGCCACGGTGGCTCTGCCGATCGTCGCGCGGACCGGTTCCGCCGTGGCCGCTGCCGGTGGTTTTCGCATCAACAACATCGTGACGAACGCCTCTTTCAGATGCTCGTCGCCCACGATCGATGTTCGTGCCAACGTGGTCGATTGCGTGCTCATCAACGGCACAAACGCTTCGTTGTTCGCCATCACCAGTCCCGGGAAACGCAGCCGCGTCAGCGGGGCGTCCACGGTCACCGACTTCTACAAGGGCATGTCTTTGCGGCTGAACGGTCAGCGGATGGCGGACATGCTCAACACGGCCCTCGGTGTCAGCACGTTCAGCCCGTCGGTCACCATCGCGACCTCCGACCTTGTGGTGACACAGAACCGCTAGGCGCGCAACCGGCTATCCACAGACACGTCGCGGATGGAGCGCGTCATCCACACATCACCAATTGCCGGTTTACCTTGCCGCTTCCTTGGGCACAGCCTTGTTAGGTGGCCATCCGGCCACGCAAGGGAGAGCATCATGAACCGCATCGCAACATCAGTCGTCGCACTAGGCCTGACTGCCGCACTCGGCGTGGGCGTGTGCACCGGCTTCGCATCCTCAGCCCGCGCGGCCGGCGACGCAGGGATCGTCATCGCGACAACCACGCCCGACGATTCCCTCATCGTCGCGCAGTCACCCATTGCGACAGCCGTCGCATCTCTGCCGCGCGGAATTGTGGTCACCAATCACGGTGGCAAGCCGGTCACGCTGTCCTCACAGGGCAAGGCCACGATCTCCAAGCCACGTCCAGGCAACGCTCCGGCGACGTTCGCCGGCCTTGAGGCCGGTCGCAGCTACACCGTCAGCGTGGGCGGCAAGGTCATCGGCGCTGTGCTCGCAGTGTCTGAGCCAGCGGCGGCCTCCAGCCTTGTGGTCCGTGCCACCGCATCGCCCACCACCGTGGACATGTCTTGGAAGGCCACTCCCACCGCACAAACCGGGCCGCTTACCTACGACATCACAGCATCCGCGGAAGGCAAACCCGTCGTGAAGTCCACGGTCAAAGACGTGCTGACAGCTCGTCTCGCCGGCCTCGATCCGCGGGCCCTCTACACCTTCAGTGTTGTCGCACGAAACACCGCGGGTGCAGCCACAGCGGTGTTCGCGACCATGACGCGCACGCTCGCCGACATCACAGGTCGCGACGGCGATATCGCCGTGACAACTGTGAAGGCGATTGAGCCGGCACCTGCTCCTGCGTCTCCCGCGGCACCACCGGCTCCTGCAGCTCCAACCACGCGGACGATCTACGTCTGCCCGGATGGATTTGTCGATGCGGGGACTAACTGCACCAAGA
>JBAWXR010000234.1:0-2598 GCA_037143955.1 Actinomycetes bacterium | reverse complement strand
GTCCAGCACAAGGCGAGCAATCAGGATGAGCCAATACAGCCAGAGGACTGACGCAACGATCTGAGCGGCACCGGTCATGAGAAATAGTCACCACAGCAATCAGCTCTGGTTGAAAAACCCATCCTTGACCAACTGGGCACGGGCCTCGTCCCCCACATCTACGTTGCTCGGAGACAGCAAAAAGACCTTGTTTGTGATGCGCTCAATGGAGCCGTGCATCGCAAAGACAAGCCCGGCAGCAAAATCGATGATGCGCTTGGCATCACCATCATCGAGCTCCAGAAGATTCATGATCACCGGAACACCGTTGCGGTACTCCTCGCCTATCCGGCGCGCGTCGTTGTAACTATGTGGATGGATCGTCTCGATTCGGCTGATTTCAGCAACCCCGCGCGCCATTCCGGGACGAGGCCCCGGGGCGCTCGGACGAACTGACTCTGGCGCCTCGGACCGGAACGTGCGCACCGAGCGCGATTCAGGGATCGGACGGACCCCACGGCTGGCGTACCGCTCGTCAGGTCGATCGTCGTAGCGCTCATCGCGACGTTCGCCGTAGCGAACACTCCGGGAGTCCCGACCCGATCGACGGGCCACCTCGTATTCGTCGTACTCGTCGTACTCGTCATCGAGGTGGTCCTCGACGAGACCGAGGTACACGGCCATCTTGCGCATGGCGCTTGCCAAAGCCGATCCTCCGTCCACAGTCGAGTTACGTTGTGACGCTACTGCACAGGGGGCCTTGACCCGAGTACCGCGCCACCGATGCGTACTTGTGTCGCACCGTGGAATATGGCCTCGTCGAGGTCTCCACTCATGCCGGCACTCATCTGCGTGGCCATCGGGTGCCGAGCACCGATGAGATCCCTAAGCTTGGCCAGCAAGGCAAATGCCGTGTCCGCACCTACCCCCTCGTCGGGCAGCGGGGCCACTCCCATGACGCCCCGGAGGGTCAGGCCTGGTGCTCCGGCGACAGCGTTCGCCAACTCCAATGCTTCCCCCGGGGAGACTCCGCCGCGCTCCGGACGCTCCTGGGGATCCAGATTGACCTGCACGAGCACGTCGATCGACCGCTCGGCAGCGAGGGCCGCTTTGCTTAGAGCCTCCACGAGTGCCAGGCGATCCATGGACTCGACCACATCCGCCCAGCGAGCCACCGAGGCAGCCTTGTTGCGTTGGACCTGCCCGATCATGTGCCACCGAAGGCCCATGTCCCCCGTGTCGTGTCGCTTGAGGCGCGCCTCTTGGTCGCGGTTCTCCCCCACATGGATCACCCCGAGCTCGCGCAGCAGAACCACGTCGCTTGCCGGAAAGGTCTTCGTGACGACCATGAGGGTGACCGGGTCATGACGTCCGGCCGCAGCGCACGCCGCATCAATGCGCGTTCGCACTGCCGCCAGCCGCTCGGCAATCTGATCGCGTCGCGCTTCCTGAGTGGTCACGTCCATACCCATCATTGTTACCCCTGCCCAGACGTATCCGTCGACAGACAGATGGCGATCCCGTGACGTCCCGTTCGTCCGTCACGACGGTAGGAGAACAGGTTGGGATCTTCCGCGGTGCATCGGACATCCCGCCACACCACCGTCACACCGCAGTCGTCGAGCTGAGCCAGCACCCCTGAGGTCACATCTATCCCCGGCTGCCCGTTGGCAGCGACGACCAGAGCAGCATCTGCAACCGCACACTGCTCGTGCACTCGCTCGGCTCGCTCACGTGGAACCGGGTAACACTTCCCGCAGATCGCGGGCCCCACGACCGCCACAACCTCGTCGCATTGTGATTCCTCTCGCAGCGCGACGACAGCGGCGGGAACCGCACCGAGCACAAGTCCGGTCCATCCGGCATGTACGACAGCCACGCTCGATCCGGCAGCCAGGGCGACAGTCACACAGTCAGCGCCAAGGGCGATGAGAGCCAAGCCGGACTCCGAGGTCACAAGCGCATCGACACCAGTGACGACACCCGAGGAGGACACGACCGCAACGTCAGCACCGTGTACGGCGTCAAGGACAGCCCAACGTTGAGCGCCTATGTCAGCGGCTACGCGATCGAGATTCGTCTGCACGCACATCACGTCGTCACCCACATGACGCGCGAGGTTGAGGCTGTCGAACGGCGGTGCGCTTACCCCTCCAGAACGACCGGTGGCCACCCATATTGCAGGGTGGCCACCGGTTGATCTGAGAAGTCCAGAATGCACGGGACTACTTGAGGAAGTCAGGAATATCCAGGTCGTCGTCGCCGTCATCGAACACGATGGTGCGCGGTGCCTGCGTGGAACGCGATGTTGGCGCCACGACGGCTGGCATCTCACCGGTGCCGCTGTCCGACGACGGCCTGATCGTTGTCGAGGACTGACCGCGTCGCGCCGGGGGCTCGCCGCCATCAAAACCAGCAGCAATGACGGTGACGCGAACCTCGTCGCCAAGGGTGTCGTCGATAACCGCACCGAAGATGATGTTGGCGTCAGGATGGGCCGCGTCACTTACCAAACGTGCCGCCTCGTTGATCTCGAACAGGCCCAGGTCGCTTCCACCCGAGATCGACAGCAGCACTCCGTGGGCTCCATCGATTCCCGCCTCGAGCAACGGACTGGAG
>JBAWXR010000233.1:0-2609 GCA_037143955.1 Actinomycetes bacterium | reverse complement strand
GATCTTCTCAGCGAGCAGAGCCATGCGGGCCGCCCGCGCGCGCCCAACGGCTGCAGGAACGAGCAGCGAGGCACCGCCATCGGGCATCAGGCCGATCTTGGTGAATGCCAGCATGAAAGCCGCCGACTGCTTCACCACCTGTTGATCGCAGGCGAGCGCAAACGAAACACCGACGCCAGCGGCAATACCGTTGACCGCGGCGATCACCGTCGTGGCCGACTCCAAGATCGTCATCGTCAGACGATTGGCCGCATACAGGGTGTCCATGGAGGGCTTGTCGCCGCTCACATCGGCGCCAGAGCAGAAGGCCTTGCCGTTGCCGGTCAGCACAACCACGCGAGCGGACGTCTGATCGATCTGATCTGCAACCGCGTGGATGAGGTCTGCGGTGAGGGCATTGAACTTGTCCGGGCGGTTCAGTGTGAGTCGAAGGATCGCACCCGTGTCGTCGATCAGCAGCCCGTCCATGTGCCCTCCCGAGTTCACCATGTGGGCGACAGGCTAGCGATAGATTCTTGAGGTGACGTCCAGTATCAGCACCGAGTACGACGTGGTCGTGCTCGGCAGTGGAGCGGCCGGACTCGTTGCAGCCCTCGCCGCCGCTCAGACCGGGTGCAGTGTCGGGCTCTACGAAAAGGCCTCGCTGCTGGGTGGCACCTCGGCGATCTCCGGTGGGGTCGTGTGGATTCCACTCAACCCCCATCAAGAGCCCGGTACAGATTCGCGCGAGGCCGCACTCGCCTACCTCGATTCACTGTCGCTCGGTCGCATGGATCCTGTGCTGGCCGCGACCTTCGTCGACAACGGCGGCGACGCCGTGACCTGGCTCGAGGAGACAACGGCCGTGAGGTTTCGACCGGTGCCGCACTACCCCGACTATCACCCCGAACATCCGGGAGGGATGCCTGACGGCGGTCGCTCCCTTGATCCGGGCCTGTTCAGTTTTCGCGAACTCGGCGACTGGGCCGATCGCGTCAATCGCAGCAAGCGAAGTGCGCACCTGACCATCACCGACACCACGCTCGGCGGCGGCACGGGCTATCTCGACGAGGCCACGCTCGCGCATCGTCAGGACAACGACCTGCGCGGCTGCGGCAATGCACTCGTGGGCCCCATCATTAAGGCTCTCCTAGATCTCGGCGTCGAGCCGGTCACCGATGCGCGCGCCACCGACTTCCTCATCGACGATGGCCGCGTGACCGGAGTGCGATTCGACATCGCCGGCATCGAACACGTGGTGCACGCACGACAGGGCGTCGTGCTGGCCACCGGCGGATTCGAGTGGAACCCTGACCTTGTCGTGGAATTCCTGCGCGGACCCATGACGTCACCGGCGTCATTGCCCACGAATACCGGCGATGGACTGCTCATGGCGATGCGCGCTGGCGCGCGACTGGGCAACATGGGACAGGCGTGGTGGGTTCCCACGGTGGAGATCCCTGGCGATCGGGTGCAGGGCCATCAACGAGCCAACCTAGTCAATCGCGAGCGCACGCTGCCCGGCTCGATCATGGTCAATGCCGCGGGTCGCCGGTTCACCAACGAAGCCAGCAACTACAACGCCCTCGGTGGAGCGTTTCATCAGATGGATGCGATGTCATTCGGATATCCCAACCTGCCCGCATGGCTGGTGTTCGACGAAGCCCATGCGCGTCAGTACGGCTCATTCGCCTCACCCGCGGGTCAATCGATAGCCGAATGGATCAATCGTGCACCGTCATTGCGCGCGTTAGCCGAGCAGGTTGGCATCGACGCCGATGGACTCGAGGCGACGGTGCAACGCTGGAATCAGATGGTGGCAGCCGGGCAGGATGCCGACTTCCATCGCGGGGACAGTGCCTATGACCGGTGGAGTGGTGACGGCAACTATCGATTCCAGAAAGCCTCGACCCTGGGTCGCATCGATGAGGCTCCGTTCTATGCCGTGCCCGTGCACTCCGGCACCCTTGGCACCAGCGGCGGCCCGCGCACGGACGAGCTTGGGCGAGTGCTCGACACGCACCTCGACCCGATTCCGGGGCTGTACGCGGCTGGCAACGTCGCTGCCGCACCGACGGCGATGGCTTACGGGGGAGCCGGGGGAACCCTCGGCCCGATTCTGGTGTTCGGCCGCCTTGCCGGTACGAGCGCGGCGCTGGGCAAGTAGCCCGCGTACTTCTGTGCTGGGCAGTACGCGCTACTGCCCTAGCGGGGTGTCGCCGCGCGGACGATCAGCCGGTCCCATACGGAAGTTCGACATGTCGCCGGCCATGGGTGCGTGCTCGATCGTCGTCGTCGCCTCGTGCACACAGGTGCGGTGGCTGATGCGCCACTCCCCGTCGCGCTGCTCGTAGTGATCGAGGTAGCGGCCGAGCCACACGTTGATCGGGCCATCGTCGCGGGGTACGAGGTAGGTGACGTTGTAGATCTCGCCGCGAGCGTGCGTGGCATCGTCGAATTCGATGCTGTGGTTGTAATTGCAGTGCATGGTCGACGCCCAGCGATCATGCGTGCCCACGACGCGGTCGGCGAACTCGTGGCCGTTGCCGACGAAGCGGCCGTGATCGTCCGTGGCATCGGGCCAGTAGGCGGACTTCATGAGGTCGGCGTCGAGCCGGTCGACACCGCGG
>JBAWXR010000232.1:0-2614 GCA_037143955.1 Actinomycetes bacterium | reverse complement strand
ACTCTCTGCGTCGCCTTGCGGAGCTCACGGGTATTCCGGTCGTCACCACGCTCATGGCACGTGGCGCATTCCCCGACTCGCACACTCAGCATCTGGGGATGCCCGGCATGCACGGGTCCGTGGCCGCGGTCGGCGCACTGCAGAAGGCCGACCTACTCATCACGCTCGGAGCTCGCTTTGACGATCGCGTGACAGGCAAGCTGTCGACCTTCGCGCCGAATGCAAGCGTGATTCACGCCGATATTGACCCTGCAGAGATCGGCAAGAACCGTCACGCCGATGTGCCGATTGTGGGAGACCTCGCCGAGATCCTTCCCGAACTCATCATCGCGCTCGAAGCGGAGATCGCCGAAGGTCGCATGGGCGACTACGCAGCATGGTGGTCGACGCTCAACCGTATGCGCGAGACGTATCCGGTCGGATATGACATGCCCGATGACGGTTCACTCTCGCCGCAGTACGTCATCCAGCGGCTAGGTGCCATCACCGGTCCCGAGGGCGTCTACGCGGCGGGCGTGGGTCAGCACCAGATGTGGGCCGCACAGTTTGTCGGTTACGAACGCCCGAACTCGTGGATCAACTCTGGTGGTCTGGGCACCATGGGCTTCGCCGTGCCGGCCGCCATGGGCGCCAAGGTGGGCGATCCCGGCCGCACGGTCTGGGCGATCGACGGCGACGGCTGCTTCCAGATGACCAATCAGGAGCTCGTCACATGTGCCATCAATGACATCCCGATAAAGGTTGCGGTGATCAACAACAGCAGCCTGGGAATGGTCCGTCAGTGGCAGACGCTTTTCTACAACGAGCGGTACTCCAATACCGATCTGCACTCGTACCGCATCCCCGACTTCGTCAAGCTCGCCGACGCGTACGGCTGTCACGGGCTCCGATGCGAGACGGCTGACGAAGTCGACGCAACGATCGAGAAGGCACTGGGCATGAACGACGCCCCTGTGGTCATTGACTTTGTGGTCCACCGCGATGCCATGGTGTGGCCGATGGTGGCTGCGGGTGCCAGCAACGATGACATTCTTTTCGCGCGAGCTATGGCACCAGCATGGGGAGATGATGAGTAGTGCACACTCACACACTTTCAGTTCTGGTCGAAGACAAGCCTGGCGTGCTTGCGCGCGTCGCGAGCTTGTTCAGCCGTCGCGGATTCAACATCGAGTCGCTTGCGGTGGGACCTACAGAGGTGCCGGAGATCTCACGCATCACGATCGTGGTCAATGTCGAAGAGAATCCGCTCGAGCAGGTCACCAAGCAGCTCAACAAGCTCATCAACGTGATCAAGATTGTCGAGCTTGACTCTGACAACTCAGTGCAGCGCGAGATCATGCTCGTCAAGGTGAAGTCCGACCTAGAGACGCGATCACACATCCTTGAGACGGCTCAGCTATTTCGCGCCAAGGTCGTTGATGTGGCCCCGGACTCCGTCACCATCGAGGCTACGGGCAAGGCCGACAAACTTGCGGCGTTGCTCAAGGTTCTCGAGCCATTCGGTATTCGCGAACTGGTGAAGTCCGGGATGGTTGCCGTGGGCCGAGGCAGTCGATCGATCTCCGACCGGGCGGCCCGGTCTACCAATTCCTGACCCGCTAGCCTGACCCGACCATCTCGTAGGAGGAATTCCCGTGGCTGAGCTGTTCTACGAAGAGAGCGCTGATCTCTCCGTCATCCAGAACCGAGTCGTTGCCGTGATCGGATTCGGCAGCCAGGGACATGCGCATGCCATGTCGCTGCGCGACTCCGGTGTCGATGTGCGTGTGGGTCTTGCCGAAGGGTCCAAGTCGCGTGCCAAGGCCGAAGAGGCTGGACTTCGCGTTGTGGATCCGGCGACCGCGGCTGCCGAGGCCGACCTCATCATGATTCTCACCCCGGACCCGGTTCAGGCCGCGCTTTACGCGACAGCCATTGAGCCCAATCTGCAGGAGGGTGACGCGCTCTTCTTCGCGCACGGCTTCAACATCCGCTTTGGCTTCATCACTCCGCCTGCGTTCGTCGATGTCTGCATGGTCGCCCCCAAGGGCCCGGGTCACCTCGTGCGCCGCGAGTACGTCGCCGGTCGCGGCGTGCCGGCGATCGTCGCGGTGGAGCAGGACGCCACCGGTGGGGCATGGCCCCTGGCACTGTCGTACGCCAAGGCGATCGGTTCGCTGCGCGCCGGCGGTATCAAGACCACGTTCACCGAGGAGACCGAGACTGACCTGTTCGGTGAGCAGGCGGTGCTGTGTGGCGGTGCGTCGCAGCTCGTGATGTACGGCTTCGAGACCCTCGTCGAGGCTGGTTATCAGCCCGAGGTTGCGTACTTCGAGTGCCTGCATGAGCTCAAGCTCATCGTTGACCTCATGTACGAAGGCGGCATCGCCAAGCAGCGCTGGAGCGTGTCGGACACGGCCGAGTACGGCGACTACGTCTCCGGGCCACGCGTCATCGATCCGCACGTCAAGGAGAACATGAAGGCCGTCCTCGCGGACATCCAGAATGGGTCCTTTGCCCAGCGGTTCATGGACGACCAGTTGTCCGGCGGCAAGGAGTTCAAGGAGCTCCGCGCCAAGGGCGAGGCGCATCCGATTGAGAAGGTCGGCCGTGAGCTTCGTGGCCTGATGTCGTG
>JBAWXR010000231.1:0-2666 GCA_037143955.1 Actinomycetes bacterium | reverse complement strand
AGGGTCGCGTCGGCTGGTCCGCGTGCGAGAACATGATGAGCGGCACCGTGGTCGTCGAAGGCAACGCTGGCTCCCTGACGGGTGCCGCGATGCGTGGTGGTGACTTGATCATCAAGGGTCGCCTCGGCGCCCGCACCGGCATCGATCAGAAGGGCGGGACCATCCTCACGATGGGCTCCGTCGGTGCCAACACCGGCTTCATGATGCAGCGTGGCCGCCAGGTCATCTGCGGCGACGCCGGCCATGGTCTCGGTGACTCGATGTACGACGGCATCATCTACGTCGGCGGCAAGGTTCGGTCCCTCGGGATCGACTGCGTTCCCGGCGAGTGGACCGACGCGGACACCGAGTTCATCGACCGCAAGTTCCGCATCTACGAACTAGGCACGCCCCCGGCCTTTCAGAAGTTCGTGTGCGGCAAGAAGCTCTACAACTACGACAGCCTTGAGGCGTCCGAGCGCAAGCTCGTTCTCTAGGAAAAGGGGGATTACTGATGAGCGATAACGCAAAAGAAATCGAGCGCAAGCGCGCAGTGCTCGGCCGGAGCCCGATCTTCACCCCTGAGGTGATGAACGACATCCACATGAAGGCCGAGCTGGGTCGCTACCGCATGCGTGGCTTCTCCATGTTCAAGCCGATCCCGCACTGGGATCAGCTCATGTTCATGCCGGGCACGCTGACCCGTTTCGTGATCGAGGGCTACCGCGAGAAGTGCGTCACCAAGACCGTCCTCGGTGCGCGCTTCGCCAAGAAGCCGATGGAGCTCGACATCCCGATCTACATCACGGGCATGAGCTTCGGCGCCCTGTCCCTCGAGGCGAAGATGGCTCTGGCCAAGGGCGCCTCGATGGCCGGCACGGCGACCTGTTCGGGCGAGGGCGGCATGATTCCGCCGGAGCGCGACCTGTCGACGAAGTGGTACTACCAGTGCATCCAGAGCCGCTACGGCTTCAACCCGCATCACCTGATGTGCGCGGATGCGGTCGAGTTCTTCATCGGCCAGGGCTGCAAGGTGGGCCTCGGCGGCCACCTGATGGGCCAGAAGGTGACGGAGCAGGTCGCAGAGATGCGCTCCCTGCCGGCCGGCATCGACCAGCGCTCGCCGGCGCGCCATCCTGACTGGATGGGCCCGGACGACCTGAGCCTCAAGATCCAGGAGGTCCGTGAGGCCACGGACTACCAGATCCCGATTCAGCTCAAGCTCGGCGCCAGCCGTGTCTACGACGATGTGCGCATGGCTGCGAAGTGTGGCCCTGACGTCATCTATCTCGACGGCGCAGAGGGCGGCACCGGTGCCGGCCCGCATATCGCCACCGAGGAGACCGGTATTCCGCTGATGGCGGCCATCCCCGAGGCGCGTCGCGCCCTCGAGGATGTCGGCCTGGCTGACGAGATCGATCTCGTCGTCGCTGGTGGTATCCGCAACGGTGCCGACGTCGCCAAGTGCATCGCACTCGGTGCCAAGGCTGTGGCAATTGGCCACTCGTCGCTGATGGCGCTTAACTGCAACAAGGAGATCCCGGGTGTCACCGACTACGAGGGCACCGTCGGTGTCCCCGCAGGCGAGTGCTACCACTGCCACACGGGCCGCTGCCCGGTTGGCGTTGCCACCCAGGATCTGGAGCTGCGCAAGCGTCTCGTCGTCGACGAGGCCGCTGAGCGGGTCTACAACTTCCTGCACACGATGACGCTCGAGGTCCAGATGCTGGCCCGCGCGTGCGGCAAGACCAACATCCACTCGCTGGAGCCGGAGGACCTCGCGGCCCTCACGGTCGAGGCGTCTGCGATGGCGAAGGTGCCGCTCGCCGGTACCCACTACATCCCGGGTGTCACCGAGGAGAAGACCCTCAAGGAGATCAAGACCCTCCTCGAGCGCCATCTCGTGAATCCCGTCGACTACATGCCGCAGAGCACGCCGGCTGCGACACAGGGCGACTAGGAGTCAGCATGTCTGAAGCTACGACCAACATCGCAAACGAGCGACACAATCCCGAGCTGACCATCGGCATCTCCGCCGAGTACCTGGCCGGCAAGCGCTTCGACTATCAGGAGGACATCAACGCCAGCGCTGATGTCGATCTCATGGAGTCGACGCCGGGCCAGGACATCAACTGGCTCGAGGACATTGAGCTGCTCCAGGAGGACGGCGTTCCGGCCGTCTTCGATCGGTACTCCAACTCGTTCATCAAGATCTACTTCGAGATTCCGAAGGGGCAGGAGAACGAGATCGCACGCAAGGTGCTGCTCAAGCACCTCCAGAGCGGCAACTCCTACGGCATCAAGCTGAAGGAGGCGCACGCGAAGTTCCCGCAGCCCGAGCTCGGGCCGTGGGTCAAGAACTCGCGTATCGTCGGCACCGATTGGAAGCCGTCGGTCCTGCCGGGCTGGGAGGCACCGGGCGGGCACTAGCCCCTCGGTTCGACCAGCACGCTGTTTGTCCCTCGGGGCGGGTCTTCGGACCCGCCCCGAGGCGTTTTCGGCGTGTCCTCGTGGCTCAGGTCATGCGCACCGGTAGGCTTGAAGGAACGACGGGAGACGGCATGGCATTCGAGTCCAAGGCAGGTACGCGCGGCGGCAAGCGCCCGAGGGGGTTCGTGCTGCGCACGTTCAACGGGTTCCTCGCGAAGCGCATCCGCAAGGGCGGCGGCCGCGCCATGGGCACCGAC
>JBAWXR010000230.1:0-2685 GCA_037143955.1 Actinomycetes bacterium | reverse complement strand
AGTCTCAGGCGCGCCCGTTCAGGCTTGCAGGTCGTGGATCGCCGAGATTCTTGGCGATGAATCACTCCAGACCCATGTCTATCGAATGTCCATCTCTGCAGGTAGACGGGGGCTAACCGACGAAAAGGCGCGAATCGCCCGGCGCGCCGGATGGTATGCAGTTGTTCGGGCAATGACGCCTGAACATGTGGTCGAAACTGGTACCGATAAGGGCCTTGGCTCACTCGTAATCGCGGCCGCGCTCCTGCGTAACGGCAAGGGATTACTTACCACGATGGACATCAATCCCGATTCCGGCTTTTTGATCTCAGATGCCTTTTCAGACGTGATTAGGATCCAGCGCGGAGACTCGATCTCCCTGCTGTCTCAGTTGACTGAACCCGTCGACCTGTTCATTCACGACAGTGACCACTCAGCGGCGCACGAAGCAGCCGAGTTCCGCGCAGTGGCGAGCCATTTGGCACCATCTGCCATCGTCCTTAGCGACAACAGCCACATCACCGGCGAGCTCGCGGAGTGGGCGGAAGCCACCGATCGAACGTTCGCCTTCTTCCGGGAAGAACCCAAGGACCACTGGTATCCGGGCGCGGGCATCGGAGCGGCCTGGTACTCAGCGCGACTAGGTCCTGGTTTCGCGTAGACCCCTAGCCGTCTCACGATCATCGACGTAGTCGTCGGCATCGTAGGAATGGCTGGCCAGCACTACCAACGAGGCACCTTCCGTCTTGTACGTCTGCTTCGCCCACACCAACGGAGGGATGTGAATGCACTGGGACGCATCCGACAACGTCACTGATCCCGTCCCATCCTCATCGTCGTACTCGACGACCACCGTGCCGGCCGTGGCAATCAAGAGCTGATGGCAGGTCCGGTGCGCGTGACCTCCTCGCTCGGTACCCGCTGGGCTATTCGTCACGATGAATACCCGCACCGGCAAGAAGGGAAGCTCCTCCGGGTGCTGCGCCGCGGTCAACAACCCCCTCGAATCGGCGGCCGCCATAAGGTCAATCCTGCGGACCTTGCTCATGGTGTCCCCCTGCCAAGCAAATAGGCTGCCTTCTCGTTACCAGCGAGCCTATGCGATATCGAGGAGAGTGTGGTCGTGGGTCTCGGCAACTACCTTCCACCGGAGATCTCCCGCAAAGTCGTCCCGCGACTGCCACGGAGGTGGCAGCGGTTCACGAGTGCTCCTACGTGGGCAGAGGCCGAGGCGACATCCGTTGGGTACGTGTCAGCCCCCGTCGCACTACCCAGTACCAAGGCTCTCCCAACGCAACCCCTCGCGGGCAATCAGACGGCCCTGGTCGCAGCATTCGGCGTGGCCCTGGCCGCACGCGAACCACGAAGCG
Organism: Actinomycetes bacterium; assembly: GCA_037143955.1. GTDB lineage: Bacteria > Actinomycetota > Actinomycetes > S36-B12 > S36-B12 > JBAWXR01. The sequence continues at coordinate 1,336 of JBAWXR010000230.1, read as the reverse complement.
GACCAGTCAGCGTGGTGGACTTCGGTGGCTACGACGGCAAGCATGCAGACCTCATTCAGCATCTGCTTCCTCAACTTGCTTTCGACTGGGTCGTTGTCGACCTGCCTAGTGTGGTCGAAGTCATGTCTGCCCGAAGCCGACCAGGCTTGGCGTTCGTGTCGGACCCCTCCGCGGCCCTCGAGGCTGGGCCAGATGTGATCCTTGCGTCAGCAAGCCTCAACTACATCGCAAATCCGACGGACATGCTCCGCGTGATGTGCGCGCACGGCTCTTTCGTGGTGCTCACCCGACTCCCCCTCTGGCCGATTGAGCGGCACACTGCCGCAGTCCAGCACACACAGCGGCGCCCGGTAGACATCAGTTACCCAACTTGGTTCTTCTCTGAGCAGATGTTCATGTCAGAGATTCCACTTGAGTCGGAGGTCCTGTTTGACTTCGTATGCCCAGACGACCGAGCAGGATTTGCCGGCCACTATTCGACATATCGTGGCCTCGTAATCGCTACCAATCGCGGGCGGGCGTGGTTTAGATCGTGAACACTACCGAGTACTGCACCTATTTTGATCTCGCTTATGCGCCGCGAGGACGAGTGCTGATCGAGTCCCTTCGCCAGCAAGGTGACCATGGCTTGGTCCATGTGCTCGCGCTTGATGCAGAGACGTTTGACGAGGTGACTTCTTGGTCAGGCCTACATGTGAGACCGCTGCGACTATCCGACCTCGAGCTTGCATTTCCTCAGCTCGCATCCGCCCAGCAAGATCGAAGCCGGATGGAGTACGTCTTCACCCTGACACCCTGGTTGACCCTCTGGGTTATGAACCAGGTGGCAGAAGGTTCCCTGGTGACGTATTTAGATGCGGATATGGCGTTCTTCTCATCCACGTCGCACATCTACGAGGAACTTGCTGACGCGTCAGTCGGAATCGTAGAACACAGGTTCACCTGGGAGCAATCTTGGCGTCGAAAATACGGCACTTACAACGTGGCTTGGGTGACCTTCCGGAGAGACAAGTCCGGAAAGGCCTGTCTGCAATGGTGGGCCGATCAATGTCTCGAATGGTGTCGAGACGAGGTGACCGTCGGGCGCTTCGCAGACCAGGGCTACCTAGATTCTTTCCCTGAGCTATTCGACCGCATCGTGGTCATTAAGCATCCTGGTGCCGACCTTGCTCCGTGGAATCTCCGGCGGCACGAAGTGACCTGGGACGGCCAACAGGTGGATGTTGACGGGCGCCCTCTGGTGTTTTTCCACTTCCATGGCCTTCGATCCGAAGGCCAGCGATTCCGCTTCAAGCATGTGCCCTATCTTGCCAAGACCACGCAGGCAGTCCGAGAG
>JBAWXR010000229.1:0-2723 GCA_037143955.1 Actinomycetes bacterium | reverse complement strand
GTTCTGTTCACGGTCGCTGGGCTGGCGATTCATGCCACCATGGCCTCTGGAGTGGTCCAGCCCTCTGAAGCCACGTCGGCCTAATTCCCAGTCTGCAGGAGAGTCATCCCAGAATGTGGGACTTAATCCTTGACGTCCCACCAGAAGGTACCTAGAGTCCCCGGCATGGTTGATCCAGCGAAGCGCTTTTCGATTGAAGGTAAGTCTGTCGTCGTCACCGGGGCCTCGGGGGCGATGGGCAGCGAAGCTGCCAAGGCGCTCGGGGCTGCCGGCGCCAACGTGACCCTGGCCGGCGGCAACGCGGCCGCTCTCGAGGAGATCGCTGCTCTGCCCGAACTCGAGGGCCGCTCAACAATCGTGGTGCGCCGACCCGACACGTTGGCCGATGCCGAAGCAATTATCGCGGGAGCTCTATCGGCCTACGGTCGTCTCGACGGCATGCTCGTGGCATCGGGCATGAACAAGGTCGGCCTCATTCAGGACCAGTCCGTGGAGGACTGGGAATCGGTCATGGACGCCAACGTCAAGGGCTCCTGGCTGATGGCGAAGGCTGCAGCGCCGGTGCTCATTGAGCAAAAGCACGGTTCGGTCGTGCTTGTGTCGTCGACGCGCGGCAAGCTCGGGCACCCCGCGGGTTACAGCGCCTACTGCCCATCCAAAGCAGCGGTGGATCTTCTGGGCAAAACCCTCGCGGCCGAGTGGGGTCCGCATCAGATCCGAGTCAACGTCCTCGCACCGACGGTCTTTCGCTCCGATCTCACGGCGTGGATGTATGCCGATGACGACAAGGGACGCGCCGTGCGCGAGGCGATGTTCGCGCGGATTCCACTCAAGCGATTCGCCGAGCCGGAGGACTTCGTCGGCGCACTCATCTACTTGATCTCCGATGCCTCATCGTTCATGACCGGCCAGGTGCTCTACCTCGACGGTGGCTACACCGCGTGCTGACGCAGGTGGCGAACCCCGTTCAGTCCGTCGCCGTGGTCGGCGCCGGCCTGATGGGTCGTCGCATCGCGGGTGTTATGGCGCGCGCGGGTCTCACCGTTGTGATCACGGATTCGCAAGCGCAGATTCTTGAGCAAGCAATCGTCGATGCCCGGGAGATGTGCCAGGGTCTGGAGTCGAACGTCACCGCCAATGCTGAGCTGTCAGAAGCGGTCGCCGGCGTCGATCTGGTGATTGAAGCGATTGTCGAAAATCTTGAGGCGAAGCGCCAGGTATTTGCCGCGATCCGGGGTGCGTCCCCAAATGCGATCATCGCGACCAACTCCTCCGTCATCCCCGTGTCGCGGATGGTCGAGGGATTGACCGCGGCTGAACTCACGGTGGGTACTCACTGGTGGAACCCGCCGGATCTCATCCCGATCGTGGAAGTCATCAAGGGCGAAGCGACCTCCGAAGACACGATGTCTCGCACGACCGAGGTACTCGAGCGCGCGGGCAAGCTTGCGGTGCGCGTCGAGCGCGATGTCCCCGGCTTTGTCGGCAATCGACTTCAGCACGCGCTCTGGCGCGAAGCGATCGATCTCGTTGCCAGTGGTGTCTGCGATGCGCAGACCGTCGATCTCGTCGTGCGCAACACCATCGGCTTACGGTTGGCCGAGATGGGCCCGATCGAAAACGCCGACTACGTCGGGCTCGACCTCACGCTCGCGATTCACGAGCAGGTGTTGCCTGCGATCAACCGCGATCCTTTCCCCAGTCCACTGCTGCGCGAGTACGTGGCCGAGGGGCGACTGGGAGCCAAATCCGGGCAGGGATTCCTTGAGTGGCCCGCAGGTTCACGCGAAGCCGCAGCCGCTCGCCTTGCCGCACACGTTTCTGCTCAACTCAGTTCGTAATCACACCAACCGTTTCGAGAGGAAGTCATGACGTACACCTGGCCGCTTGGCGATGCAGAGTCACAACTGGAGTTTGTGGAGCTCTCCCACTCGTGGGGTCTCGGGCAGCCCTGCTGGCCGTACTTCGAGGACGTCAAGATCGAGCGCCTGCACGGCATGGCCAAGAGCCGCGTGCTGACGCAGAAGATCACGACCGTCATGCACTCGGGCACGCACATCGATGCACCCGGTCACGTGGTCGAAGGCACTCCGCTGCTGGACGAGATCCCGCTGAGTGCCTTCTTCGGCACCGGCGTCGTGCTCGACGTGCCGATGGGCAAGTGGGAGAAGATCATGCCCGAGCATCTGGAGAAGGCCGCGGAGAAGACCCCCGTGCGCCCTGGTGACATCGTCATCGTCAACACCGGCTGGCATCACAAGTACGCCGACAGCGCCGAGTACTACGCGTACAGCCCGGGCTTCTACAAGGAGGCCGGTGAGTGGTTCGTGTCCAAGGGCGTCAAGGCCGTGGGCACCGACACACAGGCCCTCGACCATCCGCTCGCGACCGCCATCGGCCCACACGGTCCTGCGGAAGCACAGGGTGGCCTGCTCCCGTGGGCGTGCAAGGAGTACGAGGAGGAGACCGGCAAGAAGGTCGCCGACGAGTTCGCCCTGTGGGAACCCTGCCATCGCGAGATCCTCACGCACGGTATCTACGGTTTTGAGAACGTCGGCGGCGACGTCGACAAGGTCACCGGCAAGCGAGTGACCTTCGCGGCGTTCCCGTGGCGCTGGCGGGGTGGAGACGGTTGCATCGTGCGACTGGTCGCCATCACCGACCCGAAGGGCACCTACCGCATCGAGACAGGGAACAACTGACATGCACGTCACCAAGCACGC
>JBAWXR010000228.1:0-2745 GCA_037143955.1 Actinomycetes bacterium | reverse complement strand
GTAGGGCACCGGCCAGTCGACCGCGTAGCCCTGCTCCGCCGCGGCATGCAGGGTCCACGCCGGGTCGTACAGGTGTGGCCGCCCCAGGGCGCACAGGTCGCTGCGACCGGCGGCAATGTTGGTGTTGACGTCGTCCCAGCTGCTGATCGCACCCACGGCAATGGTCGGTACGCCAGCCCGGTTGCGAATGCGATCGCTGAACGGCGTCTGGTACGAGCGACCGTAGGCGGGCCTCGCGTGATGGCTTGTCTCTCCCGTCGACACATCAATGATGTCGGCACCGTGCTCAGCCATGGTGCGCGCGATGTCAACGGCATCGTCGATCGTGAGACCCTCGGGAACCCAGTCGGTGGCCGAGATGCGCACACTGATCGGCCGCTCAGCGGGCCACGCCGCACGCACAGCGTCGAGAACCTCGAGCGGGAAGCGCAGTCGGTTCTCGACAGAGCCGCCGTACTCATCCGAGCGATGGTTCATGACCGGCGTCAGGAATGACGAGAGCAAGTAACCGTGACCGGCATGCAGCTCGAGCATGTCGAATCCCGCATCGACCGCACGCTTGGTCGCTGCCACAAAGTCAGCGATCACCTGATCCATGTCTGTGCGCGTCATCTCGCGCGGTGTCTGCGAGGAAGGTGTGTGCGCCTGCGCTGTGGCCGCGACAAGTGGCCAGCCACCTTCGGTGAGCGGTCGGTCGGAACCGTCAAGCGAAGGTGCGCATGCGCCGCGCGGTCCGGCATGGCCCAGCTGCACCCCGATGCGTGCGGGAGTGGTGTGCACGAAGTCGACAACGCGCCCCCATGCACGAGCCTGCTCGTCGTTCCACAGCCCGGGGCAGCCCGCGGTGATGCGTGCATCGGCCGACGGCACCGCCATCTCGGTGAGGATGAGTCCCGCACCCCCAAGGGCTCGGGCGCCGTAATGCACGAGATGCAGTTCGTCGACGACACCATCCGTAGCGGAGTAGATACCTACGGGGGCAACCACCACACGGTTAGGCAGAGTCAACTCCCGCAGCTTGAAAGGAAGGAACATCGGCGGGCGTGGTGTTGTGCCTACCGGAACTCGGCCCGCGTCAATCTCATCCTGCAGGAGCCATGCGTCGACCGCGGCCACGAATTCGGGATCGCGCTGCAGCAGGTTGTCGTAGGTGATGCGACGACTGCGCGTCATCATGTTGAACACGAACTGCGCGAGGTCTTGGCCGCCGTACTGGTCCAGCTCTTCAAACCATTCCAGGCTCGCCTGGGCTGCACGCTGCGTGCTCTTGACCACAGGGCCGCGCTCAGCATCGAATGCCTTCAGCGCGGCGTCTACCGTCGGCTGCTCGATCACGCAGGCCGCCAACGCCAGTGCGTCCTCCATGGCGAGCTTGGTGCCTGAGCCAATGGAGAAGTGCGCGGTGTGGCCCGAGTCGCCCACGAGGGCCATGTTCTTGTACACGAGCGTCTTGTTGCGGATCGTGCGGAAGGTTATCCACTTGCTGTTGTTGGCAATGAGGTTGCCACCGGCGATGTCATCCTTGAATATCTCGGCGATGCGCTCGATGCTCTCGGTGTCGCTGACACCCGGCGGAAGACTCGCGGCATCGATCTTGTCTAGCCCCGCGCGCTGCCAGGTGTCTTCGTGCATCTCCACGATGAACGTACTGAGCTTGCTGTCCATCGGATACGCGTGCACCTGCATGACACCCCAGGGGGTGTTGCGTACGAAGAACTTGAACGCGTCGTAGACGGTGTCGGTACCCAGCCACATGTACTTGCACTCGCGCGGATCGATGGTGGTCCCGAATTCTGCGGCGTACTTCTCGCGGATCGGTGAGTTGATGCCGTCGCACGCGATGACGAGGTCGTATGACGCCATGAGGTCTTCGACCGGCGGGGCCTCGGTGCGAAAGTGGATCGTGACGCCGTGCGCAAGGGCACGCTTTTGCAGAACGTTGAGCAATTCCTTGCGACTCATGGCTGCGAAGCCGTTGCCGCCAATGGTCAGGTGATGGCCATCGAGGCTGATGTCGATGTCATCCCAGTAAGCAAAAGAGCGACCCATGTCATCGAAGGCACCCCGGTCCGACGCCTTGATCCCGCTAAGGGTCTGGTCGCTGAACACAACACCAAAGCCGAAGGTGTCATCGGGTGCGTTGCGCTCCCACACGGTGATCTCGGACGACGGATCCAACTGCCGAACGAGGCTGGAGAAGTACAGGCCTGCCGGACCCGCGCCCACTACTGCGATCCGCATGTGCCGCCTCGATTCGCTTGGGCTACCCCGGTGGGATAACGCGTCAAATTGACTATCGGAAATATCCCGCAATGTCCGGCGGGACGCAAGCGCAGGGCTAGCCTTGGCCCGTGATGTCCGCCCTGTGTTTCATCAAGGTCGCCCCCGGCAAGGTCAACGAGGCCGCCGCCGCCCTCACCGCCATCCCCGGCGTGCGCACGGTCTATTCGGTCACCGGCGCTGTCGACATTGTCGCCATCATCGAGGTGGTCGACCACGAGAAGGTCGCCGACGTCGTGAACCTCTTCGTCACCCGAGTGCCCGGCGTCATCGGCACAGAGACCCACATCGCCTTCCGCACCTACCGACCCGAGGACATCGAGGACGGCTTCTCCATCGGCGCCGAACCAGGCGCCTGAGCCAGGCGCCTGAGTCACGGGCCTGAAGCTCCTCACGCGCACGTGCGCGCAGTGTCCGTCACGCGCGCCCGAACCCGACTGGGCGGCGTGCGCGACTCCGACATGG
>JBAWXR010000227.1:0-2748 GCA_037143955.1 Actinomycetes bacterium | reverse complement strand
GTATGTTCTAGACCCCCTTCTCCAGCCCGTCCCGGTCGGGGTCCCGGGAGAGCTCTTCATCGGCGGGGATGGCGTGACCCGTGGATACATCAACCGCCCTGACCTCACGGCCGAGCGCTTTCTGCCCGACCTCTTCCGATCCTCGCCTGGCGCGCGACTCTACCGGACCGGCGACCTGGTCCGCCTTCGCGCGGACGGAAACCTGGAGTTCATCGGGCGAAACGACGGCCAGGTAAAGGTTCGAGGATTCCGAATCGAACTCGGCGAGATCGAGGCAGCCCTCGCGCGACACCCCTCTGTGGTTCAGGCTGTGGCAATGGTGCGCGAGGACCGAGCCGGCGACGTCCGGATCGTCGGGTATGTCGTTCTTCGGGGTCGTGAGGAAGCCGACAAGGTGGTTTCGCAGCAGGTCCTTCGCGAGCATGTTCGTCAGATCCTCCCCGAGTACATGGTTCCGCAGCACGTGGTGCAGGTCGACGCATTTCCGCTCACTCCGAACGGCAAGATCGACCGGAAGGGACTGCCTGCGCCGGAAGGGTCGGCGAAGCCTGCCGACGCCTTCACTCCTCCTCGAAACGAAGCGGAGACCCTCATCGCCACTCTCTGGCAGGAGGCACTCGGCATCACCCGGATTGGGGTCCACGAGGACTTCTTCGCCCTTGGCGGCCACTCACTGCTTGCTGCGCAGGTGATCTCCCGCCTGTCCCGCCAGCATGGGGTGACCGTGCCGATGCGAAGGATGTTCGAGGCTCCAACGGTCGAACAGTTTGCAGCTCGGCTTGGCGGGGAACGCCAAGTTCTGCCGATCCCACGCATTCCGGACGATGCACCCGCCCCCGCTTCCTTCATGCAGGAGTGGATCTGGAACCTGGAGCAGCTGCAGCCCGGACGCACGATATTCAATCTGCCTTCGGCGTTCCGCATTTGTGGCCAACTCGACGTCCCGACGCTGGAGCGAGCGCTCGAGGCATTCGTGGCCCGACATGAGGCTACGCGGACCACGCTCCGGTCCGAGGGCGAGAGCTTAGTGCAAGTCGTGGCGCCGACCCTTCTCATGCCGCTGGCGGTCATCGATCTTCGCTCGGTCGAACCGGGTGCTCGCGAGCGCGAGCTGATGCGCCTGCTGCTTGAGGAATCTGTCGTTCCCTTCGATCTGGAACGCGGCCCGCTCGTGCGGGCCCGCGTGTACCATCTCGCAGAGGACGAACACGTCGTCTTCTTCATGCCTCATCACGCCATCTGGGACGGTTGGTCATTTGACGTACTGCTAGGCGAGTGGCCCCGACTCTACCAAGCGCTTCGTGCGGGACGTGACGCCGGCCTCGAGCCCATCACCGTGCGTTATCGGGACTTCGTCGCCTGGCATCGCGAGCGCTGTCGCTCCATCGAAATCCAGCAGCAATTGCCCTGGTGGCAAGATCACCTATCGGGGGACATCCCCCCCCTGGAACTCGCCACGGATCGAGTAAGGCCGCGCGCCATTGGGGATGCTGTCGGGACTCTCTGGGTAGAGATCCCGCGAGAGGAAGTCGATGCGCTGACATCTCTGGCGCATGCCCAAGGCACCACCCTCTTCGCCGTCCTGCTCGCGGCGTGGCAGACCCTGCTTCACAGAATGTCCGGGCAGGACCAGATTCTAGTCGGCACGCCAGTGAGGGGGCGTAGCAGGCCCGAACTCGAGGGGCTTGCAGGAACATTCGTGAACACCCTCGTCCTGCGCACCAGTTTCGCAGGAAATCCGAGCTTTGCAGAACTCCTGAACCGCGTTCGAGGCACAATACTTGGCGCTTTTTCACACGAGGAAGTCCCATTCGAATTGCTCACGGTGAGCCATCGTGCGCTGTATCGCGCCTTCTTCTCGTTCCAGGACGCTCGCGGTCGGGCGCCTAGTTTCGGCAATCTGGAAATCGAGCAGGTTCACGTGCTCCCTCCGGTCGCCGCAAACGACGTGAGCCTTTGGGTCATGGAAAAGGACTCAGGGGTTATCGGAGGCCTAAACTACAGCGCCGACTTGTTCGATGCGCCCGCTATGACGCGGCTGCTGGCAGGCTTCAGGCTGCTGCTTCGGGGCGTGGTCGCGGATCCGAATCGACCTGTCTCCCTCCTACCAGTCTCGGAGGCCAGTGACCTCTCAGTTACGGAGTCTCCTCATGAGCCCGGGGCCTCCCTTGATCTTCTTGAAGTCCTCGGACGACCCATTCTATCCAGGGCAAGGATCGAAGACCGCGCTTGCCGAACCACTCTTGGCGAGGTGCAAGCGCAGGCAAGGAACTTTGTTAGTCAGTTGCGTAGCGCCGGAGTTGTCCCCGGCGATCGAGTCGGTTTTCTCGCGAGGCCGTCCGTCGACGCCCTCCTCGACACAATCGCAGTTGCGACCGCTAACGCTATCCCTGTGCCCCTCGACCCGGATGACCCGGAGCTCCGTCGCCGCATCATCCTGCTGGACTCGGGCCCACGAATGGTGCTCGGGCCCGACCTTGATCTGCGCGCGAGCGGGAATGCTTCTCATGCGGCCGGGACGTCTGGGATCAGCACCCTGGCTCAAGGCATCACCGCGGCAACCCCCGGATCGATCCTGATCTACACTTCTGGTGCCGCGGGCCGGCCCGTTGGAGTGCGACTGACGTGGGATGCGATAGCCGCGGCCATCGGTGGTGTGGCGTCGGCCGCCCACCTGGGGCCCGACGACGTTCACCTGGTGACCGCGACGTCCTCTTCCACCGTATGGCTGCTGCCAGCCTTGCTGGG
>JBAWXR010000226.1:0-2748 GCA_037143955.1 Actinomycetes bacterium | reverse complement strand
GTAGCCGCGCATCACGCCCGGCCCGGAGATGACGATCTCACCAGATGTCCCCACGGCCGCTGGGCGTCCCGCCTCGTCGACGATCTCCGCAGTTGTGCCCGGAATGGGGATTCCGATCGACAGGGCACCGGAGTTCGGATCGACGCGCAGCTCGGCATCCAACGGGACAGCGTGGGACACCGAGGCCGTTTCGCTGAGGCCGTATGCGTTGCGGATGGTCGAGCCGGCCTTGTCCCTCCAGGCGTGCGCAGTCGATGCGGCGATAGGGGCGCCGCCACTGAAGACACGCTGAAACGCGTGGAGGTCGGTCTCCGCGAACGTCGGTGCGTTCATTAGCGCGATATACGCTGTGATGGAGGCGACCGAGTAGGTCGCGCGATGCGCCGACATCAGCCGCAGAGCCTCGACTGGCTCGAACCGAGAGGCGAGAACGAGCTGGCTCCCGGACGCGAGCGCAACGCCGAGGTTCACAGACAATCCCGTGACATGGAAGAACGGCGCCAGCCCCATCACAACGTCTGCTTCCGTGACACCTGCCCAGGTGGCGAAACTGCCAGCCGTATAGGCAAGGTTCCGCTGAAGGATCACGGCGCCCTTCGGCGGCCCGGTGGTCCCCGACGTGTAGATCAAGGCTGCGACGTCATCCGGCTCGCTGGGCGTGGCATCCCGGTAACGGTTGCGGTGGTCTTCGATGAGCGCGACCAAATCCGCCGCGCCGACCGGTGCCGGGTGCTTGGTCACCGTTCCGAGAGCCGGGGGCCGAGATCCCTGGAGGTAGTCGAGGACCGAGGTCGTGATCACCACAACGCTCGAGTCCGGCCCGAGCGCGGGCCGAACGACCGCCTCGTATAGATCGTCCTGCAGAACGATCGCCGACGGCTCACAGTCGCCCAGAACGACGGCCACTTCCCGTTCCTTGTACATGGGGTTGAGCGGCACGACAACCGCCCGGATCGACCAGGCGGCAATGGCGACAATGACGAATTGGGGGATGTTTTGCATCTGCACCGCGATGCGGTCACCTGGTCCGACTCCGCTGGCTGACAGGGCGAGGGCCAACGCGTCTACATCGGCACGAATCTCGTTCCCGGAGTATGCGGCCGTGAAGTAGTGCAGGAATGGTCGATCACCGCGTGCATCCAGGCCACCTAGGGCCAGCGCACTGATGGTTCCGCGCGACGTCACTTCTCAACACCCTTCACGCGGCGCGCCCACCAGTCGAACGCGGCAATGCCATCCAACTCAGGGACCTTTCTGAGGCGCCACCAATGCCGCCGTACCTCGTGAGGTAGGGGTTGGTGGACCATATGCCTGCCACTACGACCCGTCAAGGAAGCGCCTGACACGTCGAGACGTTGCTCCCGACGGGTCTGGACGCCTCGGCGCAGAGGGCCTGCCCCTGGCCCGGGCACCCGGCAACCGAAGTCACCGACACCCCAGTATCGCGAACGTGACTCTGCCCACATCCCCTGAATCACCTCACGATCCCTTGCCTCCCCAGCAAACTAATGGGTATTCTCCTGATGTTCTATCGGGTCCGCAAGCACGCGACGGAACGTGGCACAGGTGTTCGGAGAGGCCTCCGGTATGGCTCCCGGGTAGACGAGTTCGGCGGCTTGACCAGTTCGGCGGCCCGTGTTGACCGGGCAGTCGGCACGACATCTACCTCACGAGAGGACCTCAATGTACGAATACCTGACCTACGAAGAGTTGGACGATGCTGCGGTCGTTCGCATCATGCTCAATCGGCCCAGAACGCGAAACGCACAGAACCGCGGTCTATTGGTCGAACTGGGTAACGCTTTCGAGCGTGCCGAAGCGGATGATCGCGTGCGCGTCGTCATCCTGGGCGGTACGGGTCAGATGTTCTCTTCGGGGCATGACCTCGGATCGGCGGACGATATCCGGGAGCGTCAAGAAGGCCCCCAGCAGCACCCGACCATGCGAAGCCACGGCGGAAGCCGCCAGGGGACCGAGGCTAGGATGCTGCAGGAATGGCACTTCTTCTTCGACAACACTCGGCGTTGGCGCAACCTTCGAAAGATCACGATCGCCCAGGTTCACGGAACCGTCTTTGCGGCAGGGCTGATGCTGGCCTGGGCCTGCGACCTCATCGTTGCTGACGAGGAAACGACCTTTGCGGACGTCGTTGGCACACGCCTCGGCATGTGCGGCATCGAGTACTTCGGTCATCCATGGGAGTTTGGACCCCGCCGGGCGAAAGAACTGCTGCTCACCGGAGACTCGATGGAGGCCAAGGAAGCCTATGAGCTCGGCATGGTGAGCAAGATCTTTCCCGCAAGCGAATTGTCAGACAAGACCCTGGAGTTCGCACGCCGGATAGCCAAGATGCCAACCATGGCCGCGCTGCTGATCAAGGAATCGGTGAATCAGTCCGTTGACAACATGGGCTTCTCGAACGCCCTCAATGCATGCTTCTCGCTCCACCAACTCAATCACGCACACTGGGCCGAAGTGACTCGTGGCGAGTTCCATATGGGCACGCCGGAGTACGGTGTAGTCGATTGGCGAGAGGCCCCGCCAGTTCACCCGCGCACCAGTGATTCAGCATTGTGAGCACCTCGGCCGACTCGTTCCTTCCCAGTTTCGACCTGACGGGAAGGGTCGCGATTGTCACCGGCGCCTCAAGCGGGATTGGCGCTCGCTTTGGTCGGGTCTTGCACGCTGCTGGAGCCGACGTTGTTGCGGGCGCTCGCCGCCTGCCGAACCTCCAGTCGGTTGCCGAGG
>JBAWXR010000225.1:0-2749 GCA_037143955.1 Actinomycetes bacterium | reverse complement strand
GACCATCCCGAGCCAGAACACCGGCAGCGACACACCGACGAGCGCGATGGCCATAATCAGCGGATCCCAGACAGTGCCACGCAACGCGGCCGCCCCGACGCCCAACGCGATGCTGGCGAGGACCCAGATGACGGAAGCGCCGAGCACCAGCGAGAGCGTCACCGGCGCGGCGCGGACGATTTCGGGGATTACCTGAACACCACGATTTGTGTACGACTCGATGTCACGCTGGACGACGATGTGATCCATCATTGTCACGTACTGAATGGGTAGAGGTCGATCGAGACTGAACTCAGCGCGAATGGCCGCGATATTCGCCGGCGTCGCATTGCGTCCCGCCATCCGGCGTGCCGGATCGACTCCGGGTGTGGCGAAGAAGATGAGGAACACCAGAACACTCAGGGAGAACAGCACGACCGTCATCGAGAGCAACCGGCGGACGATGAAGGCGATCATCGCGACTTCCGCAGCCGACGGGTGCGTACCTTCGCGCGAGGGTCGACCGCCTCGCGGACGCCGTCGCCGAGAACATTGAGCGCCAGGATGGTGACAGTGATGAGGATTCCCGGAGCGATCGAGACCCATGGCCGGGTATAGAGCTGGGTCTGACCGTCGTTGACAAGGCTGCCCCAACTCGCCTGTGGGGGCTGAACGCCGATCGAGAGGAACGACAGGGCCGACTCAGTCAGGATGCACGTCGCGACCATGAGAGGGAATATGACGATCACGCTCGGGATGACATTAGGCAGCACCTCGCGGAAGAGCAGACGCCTGCGCCGGGCACCCTGGGCGATTGCCGCCTCGACATAGTCTCGGCGTCGGACCGCGATCACCTCGCCTCGCACCGGACGTGCCACGTAGGGGACATAGATCACCCCGATGATGAGAATCGGCAACCACAGGCTCTGCGGATCAACCGTGATCGGCCCGAGCGAGATGCCCTGGGTGAGTAACACTGTCGAGAGCGCGATGGCGAGAAGGTAGATCGGGAAAGCCCAGATGACATCGAGCGTCCGCGAGACGACAGCGTCGGTCGCTCCCCCGATGAAGCCGGCGAAAAGCCCCACCAACGTTGCGACGAGGCACGCAAGAAACGCCGCACCAATACCGACGAGCAGCGATGCGCGGCCGCCGTAGAGCAGCCGCGCAGCCACATCCCGACCCTGGGTATCGGCGCCGAGGAAGTATTGCGATCGCAGAGTCGGCCCGATCGGAATCGAACCGAGGCCACTGTCGTTCGGCTGGATGACCGGGACCTGTTTTCCGTCGAACTGCACCGTCCCCGACAGGTTTGAGGCAAAGGGATCAGTGTGTGCGACATGACTGGCGTAGACCGGAGCGACCAGGGTGCCCGCAGCTATCAGAACCAGGGCCACCGCCGCGAGCATCGCGGCACGGTTTCGGCGCAGTCGAGAGATCGCGATCGCCCAGGTCCCCCGGCCCGGGCGGGCGGCGGCCTGCGTGGTCATGGTCACGTGCAGGTCATGTTTGCCGTTACTGCACCCAGGCTTGCTCGATCATGAATCCACCCACGACCGACGGGTTGTACTTGTAGTTGCCCACCCGAGCCGAGACGAAGTCGAGCTTGCTGCCGACGAACATCGGTACCCACGGCGCAGCATCGGTAACGATCTTGTCGATCTCGGTCCACGCCTTGGCCGCCGCATCGGGATCGGTGAGCTGTAACGCCTCGGCCTCCTTGGTCTTCTTGTCGATCGCCGGATCGCAGAACATGGAGAGGTTCGGGTTAGCCGTGCTGTTAGCCCGGTATCCGCCGCATCCCACGACCACATCCAGGAAGTCCGCGGGCGCGGTGTAGTCCGGATACCAGTAGCTCGGACTGATCTGTGCCTTATTCGCCGAGTCCTGAACATAGGTGTACTGGACGCTGGAATTCATCGACTTCGAGCTTGCGTCGTATCCAAGTTCCTTCAGCAGCGAAACGAAGTAGTTACTGATCGCGGTGTAGCCATCCTCGTTCGTGGTGATGATGACCACCTTTTGCCCCTTGGTTCCCGACTCCTCGACGAGTTGGCGGGCCTTCTCCATATCCGGTGCGCTCCACGTCGTCCCCGGGTCCTTCGTCCACGGGCAGTACGGCTCATACGACGGAAAGTTCGGCGGCAGCACCTGACAGGTGATCTCCGCGAGCTTCGGGCCACCCCAGATCTGCTGCAGCGCCTTGCGATCTGCCGCGTAATTGAGCGCCTGGCGGACCTTCAGATTGTCGAACGGCGCGACCTGAGTGTTGAGTACCATGTGATACACCTGCGGCCTCGGGTCGATGAAGATCCGATCCTGGTACTTAGTGCTGATCTCCTCCAGCCGGTCGGCCGGGGGTTGGTCAGCGATATAGTCCGCGTCCCCGTTGGCGACCTGCGTGGTGCCCTCGTTCGGGTTGATCGCGAGGTTGAACTCGATCCGGTCCGGGTAGCCGTTCGGCTGCGCCTCGCCCGACCACTGCACAAACTCCGGATTGCGGACCATCACCATGCTCTCGCTGGGCGTGTAGCTCTCAATCATGTACGGACCGGTCGCAGGCAACGGCTTCACACCGGCTTCCTCGGCCGGAGTATCGGCCGGCAGGACATAGGCGAACGGAAGTGCGAGCTTCTGGAGGAAATCCGGATCCTTCTTGGCGAGTTTGAAGGTCACGGTCATGGCTGCGTCATCGGCGAGGATTCCATCGCTCAGATTGCATACCTTGCCGGCTTCCGGAGTTGCCTCGCACTCCGCGCCGCCCTTGATC
>JBAWXR010000224.1:0-2749 GCA_037143955.1 Actinomycetes bacterium | reverse complement strand
GCGAAGGGCCACGTGAGGTTCGGCGGGTCGTAGTAGGCGTTGTTCTCAAGGCCGGGCTCCATGCCATCGGGCACGTTGCTGTAGGCCGCGAGAGCGCAGTCCTGAATCGTGACGCCACGCTCTTGATTTCCGCGCACGTAGAAGCGACCAAGCTCCCACTCGATGTCCTCCTCGGACACCTCGAGCAGGTGGGCTGCAATCTTGCGTGCCTTGGCGCGAATCTTGCGCGCGACCATGGCCACCGCTGCACCGGCGACCGGTGTCGAACGCGAGGCGTAGGTGCCCATGCCGAATGGTGCGGTGTCGGTGTCGCCTTCCTCGACGACGATGTCGTCAGCCGGGATGCCGAGTTCGTGAACAAAGATCTGCGCCCATGTGGTCTCGTGGCCCTGGCCCTGAGTCTTGGCACCGGTGCGAAGGATCGCCTTGCCGGTCATGTGCACGCGGAGTTCGGCCGAGTCGAACATCTTGATACCGATGATGTCGTACTCACGGCTGTTGCCGGCGCCGAGCGGCTCGGTCATGGTCGAGATACCGATGCCGAGGAGCTTGCCGCGCTTGCGGGCCTCCTCCTGCTCCTGCTTAAACGTGCTGTAGCCGATGGCCTCGAGCGCGATGTCCAGGCACTTGCCGTACTGGCCGGAGTCGGTGAGGAATCCAAAGGCCGTGCGGTACGGGAACATGTCGTCTTTGACCAGGTTGATCTTGCGGAACTCCGCCTGATCCATGCCGAGGTCATCCGCGGCCGCCTGAACCATGCGCTCCTGGAAGAACATGGCTTCGGTGACGCGGAACGAGCAGCGGTAGGCGACACCACCCGGAGCCTTGTTCGTGTACCAGCCCTCGCTCGTGAGATGAGCAGCCGGAACGTCGTAGCACGCGAACGTGGAGTGCATCAGACCAATCTTGAACTTGGTCGGCTGGGCATCCGCGTAGAACGCTCCGTGGTCGGAGATCGTGTGCATACGCATGCCCATGATCTTTCCGTCCTTGCGCAGCGCCATCTGGCCCTGCAGGTAGACATCGCGACCAAAGCCGGTGGAGATGAGATTGCCGGTGTTGTCCTCGATCCACTTGACCGGACGCTCAGTGAGAATCGATGCGAGGATCGAAATCACGTAACCGGGGTAGATCGGCACCTTGTTGCCGAATCCACCGCCGAGGTCGGGCGAGATGATGCGGATCATGTGCTCGGGAAGTTCGGCCACCATGGCCACAGCCGCACGGACGATGTGCGGAGCCTGGCTGGTCAGGTAGACGGTGAGCTTGCCGGTAGCACGGTCGTAGTCCGCGATGGAGCCACAGTTCTCCATGGGCGACGGATGCGAGCGCGGGTAGTGCAGATCGATGGTCGAGACCACATCCGCCTCGGCGAATGCCTTGTCTGTGGCCGCCTTGTCGCCGATCTCCCAGTCGAAGATCTTGTTGGTTGGCTGATTTTCCTTGTCATCGCGAATCAGCGGGGCATCGGCCGCCTGCGCCTGAATCGGGTTGACGATGACGGGAAGCTGCTCGTATTCGACCACGATCTTGCTGCATGCATCCTTGGCGATGTAGACATCGTCCGCGATAACTGCGGCGACTTCCTGGCCCTGGAAGCGCACCTTGTCCGTGGCCAGAACAGCCTGTGTGTCGTACGACAGAGTCGGCATCCACGCCAGGTTGCGTGCCGCCATGGTCTCGCCGGTGAGCACAAGGCGGACGCCGGGGATGTCCCAGGCCGCACTGGTGTCGATGGACTTGATGCGGGCGTGCGCCACGGGGCTGCGAAGGATCTCCATATGCAGCATGCCGGGCAGCACGACGTCATCGACGTACTGGCCGCGGCCGCGGATGAAGCGGTTGTCCTCTACGCGGCGGCGGCTTGCGCCCATGCCGCCGATCTTGAGTTCGTCGAGTGCCATTACGCCTCCTGTGGGTTCTGAGCGCGCATCTTCTCGGCTGCCCATAGGACCGCCTTGACGATGTTCTGATATCCGGTGCAACGGCAGAGGTTGCCTGACAACGCCCAGCGGACGTCATCTTCGGTAGGGTTAGCGTTGCGCGCCAGCAGAGCCTTGGCGGCGAGCATCATGCCGGGAGTGCAGTAACCACACTGCAGGCCATGCTCCTGCTTGAAGCCCTCTTGGATGGGATGTAGCTCACTTGCGCTACCCATGCCCTCAACGGTTTCCACATGGTGCCCATCGGCCTGGACCGCGAACATCGTGCAGCTCTTGATCGGACGGCCGTCGAACAACACCGTGCAGGCACCACAGTTGGACGTGTCGCAACCGGTATGTGTGCCCGTGAGCTTGAGCCCCGAACGCAGCATGTGGGCAAGGAGCAGACGCGGCTCGACGTCTGCCGTGCGCGGCGTGCCATTGACATCGATGGTGATGCGACGGGTAGGCACATCTCCCGCGGGTGCTGGCTGAACCTCGTCATACAGGCTGGTCATGGTCAGGCTGCTTTCTGCTCGGAGCGGGCGATGCCGGTGAGGATGCGGATCACGAAGGTCTTGACGATGTGGCGCTTGTAGTCAGACGACCCACGGTGATCGGTGCGGGGATCTGCAGCTTCTGCCACCGCGTCAGCGGCTGCTGCGATTGACGCCTCGGTGAGGGTCTGGCCGTTGAGCACGGAGATCGCCGCGTTGGCGTCGATGGTCTTGCCACCCACACCGGCAAGTGCGCAACCTGCCCGAAGGACCTTGTCGCCGTCCATGTCGAGTGACACCGCGACAGATGCCGTGGCGAAGTCGCCAACT
>JBAWXR010000223.1:0-2786 GCA_037143955.1 Actinomycetes bacterium | reverse complement strand
TCCTCGAACGCATGGGATTGAATATGCTCTTTGAATTCAACTCAGGGTACTCGTATACGCGCTTGCAGATCAACGTTCCCGATGTCGGCGACAACCGCAACCGTGTTCCGCTCGAAGAGCTCGAGTCTCACCCGAGCGGCTTCGCGCCAGACGTCGAACGCGTGCCGTGGGTCACCGAACGTGTTCTCGCGGACGGACGCTGGCAGGTCGCGCCGCAGCTGGTTGTCAACCAGCTTGCCCGTCTTGACCGTCGACCGCCGCAGGGACTTCTTCTGCTGTCGCGCCGCCAACGGCATCGGCTCAACTCAATCCTTCGAGATCTCGATCCGCCGGCCGGGGTTCAATACCCCATGGTCTTCCTGAACGAGGTTGATGCCAATCGACTGCGATTGACGGATGGAGTGCTGGTTCGGGTCCGCTCGGAGGCGGGCGCCGTCATCGCGCAGATCAGTCGTGATGGGACGCTTCGCGAGGGCACCGCGGCCATGTCGCATGGGTACCGCTATCCCAATGTGAACCTGCTGACGAGCGACGAGATCTTCGTTGACGAGATCTGTGGTATGCCCCTGTACTCGGGAATACCCGTCTCGATCGAGACGGTCCCTTCGGAGGAGGGATCCGGCGTGCATAGTGTGGGACGCGCGCTGTAGTCGACCCGAGACCCGCCCCACTAGACGGGGTAGCCGCCCATATCGATGGCCCTTGGTCGCTCGCCGATCGGTATCGCACGCTCGGTCCAGGCTCGGTCGGGGGTTGGAAGCCGCAACGCAACGGTGCCTGCCGGCTCGTTCACGCTGGCGAGGTCTGCGGAGATCGGTGGCATCCCGAGGCGTCGACGCTCCCCGACGGCCATGAGCTCGGTCGCCATCGCTGCGAGGTCGTGCAGGCTCTGGTGCCGATGAGCGCGGCGCCCTAGGTCGACTTGGGCGATGGCGTTCAGGCCGTACGCTGAGTGCACGTCAAGGAGTGTGGACATTTCAACGCCGTAACCAGTTGGTACCGTGAGTCTCTCGAAGACCGAGCGCCGGATGGCCCATTCGCCCGCGAGGGGCTGAACGACCCCTCCGAGTTGCGGTCGATGAAGTGCGAGCCAGGGTCGCGCCACGAGTTCGGTGACGCGCCCGCCCTGGAGGGATGGTTCGTCTCCGACATCCAACACCCGGTCGTAGAAGCCGCGAACCAACTTGATTGATGGCTCGGTGAGCAACGGGCCTAGCAGCCCCGTCACAAAATGCGGGCCCCATTCGGTGAGGTCGGCGTCGATGAATACCAGCAGGTCGGACGTGGTCACGAAGAGCGACTTCCACAATGCCTCGCCCTTCCCAGCTCGCACCCCGAGGTCGGGTCTGACACTTGCAACGGAGTGAACCCGTGCCCCTGCCGCCGCGGCCTCAGCGACGGTGGCGTCAGATGAGAGGGAGTCCATGACGATGAGCTCGTCGACAAAGCCGGCCAGTTCGGCTGTGATGCGCCCGACAATCCCTCCTACCGTGCCGGCCTCGTTTCGCGCGGGGATCACGACTGCGATCCGCGCATCGGCCTTGAGGTCACTCAGCCGCGCCAAGGGCCAATCGGTGGCGTCCGAGGTGTTCTGCGAGTCCCAGTCAGCCAAGAGGAGACTCATAGCGCAGCTCGTCAGGCAGCACGTAGTCGGGGGAGATTTCCCGCATTCCCGTCAAGGTCTCGATGGTCGCGATCACGTCAACAGCGGCAGCCACATCGTGAACTCGCACGATGCTTCCGGGTGACGTGGCGAAGTAGGCAATTGCTGCCGCTGTCGCGGCGGCACGTCCCCGAGGAGTGCGACCCGTGATGGCTCCTAGGAAGTCCTTCCGGGACAGCGCCAGGAGAACGGGTCGCCCCAGGGCACGGAGTTGATCGACATGCCGCAGCAGTTCCATGGTCTGGTGCGGAGTCTTGGTGAAGTCCGGCCCCGGGTCGACGATGATCGAGTCCCAGGGCAGCCCCGCCGCCACTGCCACGTCACAGCGCTCCTTCAGAAAAGCCAACACCTCGGCGGTGATATCGGCGTACAGCGCCCGATCCTGGAGCCGGATCTTGGGACGTGCCGCTGTGTGCATGACGACGAGGGCCGCCTGGTGCTGGGCGCAGCACGAGGCCAGTTCCGGGTAGAGCAGGCCGCTCACATCATTGATGATGTGAGCCCCTGCCTCCAGGACCGAGGCCGCCACCGAAGGCCTATACGTATCAACGCTGACGAGAACGTCGGGGTATGTCCCTCGTACCCACTCGACGAGCGGCAACACGCGATCTGCCTCAAGCGACGCACTGAGCTCCGCTTGGTTGGTGACCGCGGATTGCCCGCCAATATCGATGATGTCAGCCCCGCTCTCCACCAGGGAGGCGGCCAGTTCGCGTTGTGATTCGATCGATGTGAACCGTCCGCGGTCCGAGAAGGACTCAGGGCTCGCATTTACCACGCCCATCACGAGGGTGGAATCAATGACGATGTCACGGCCGCAGACGCGGAGGGAGGGGATCACCTCACGATGATATGGCAGTCCTCAGGACGGGCCTCGGGCCGCGGCGCGACACAGGACAGTCACACACGTGCGTCCCCAATCCCCGGAAGGCGTACCCGCGGGACCAAGGGGGCGGCGTCGCGAGCTTTGACGCTGCTTGCGATGACTCCCGTGCCATACGCCGCATCGTCCAGGAGTCGCAGGGCGGTGTAGCGCACCGGGTCGAGGCGGGTTTCCGTGGTCATCCACTCCCAGGCGATCGGACCGAGCATGCATGCGACAAGCGTCCGGGCCGTGCGGGAC
>JBAWXR010000222.1:0-2819 GCA_037143955.1 Actinomycetes bacterium | reverse complement strand
AGTCTGACGCGGGCCGCAGTCGACATCACGCCGCGCTCTACCGGCAGTAGAGCCGCCCCGTATTCAAGGTCAGAAGGGTCGAATCGGAAACCCGCCACGCGCATCTCGGCCTCGGCCTGACGGAAGGACACGCCCTCGACCATCCGGCCGAATACCTGCCCCCAGACGTCCTTACCCGAAGGAGCGAGAAGAGGCCTCGCCACGGCCACCGGCGCCCAGAGATCAACGGTCGTACTGGTGGGCATCGTGAATCCACGAACGATGGCAGGCATCACACCAACAACTGTGCAGAAGATTCCCGACAGACGAATCGAACGGCCAATCACGGTTGGATGACCTGCGAAGACCCGCCTCCACGCGTACTCTCCGAGGACCACCGCCGCGGGGCTTCCGGATCGATCATCGTTCGGGTCCAACGCTCGCCCCAACAGGGGAGGCACGCCAATGGCCCTAAAATACGAACCAGTCACCGCCTCCACCCTCACGTTTACTGATACGGAACTCACCGACAAGAGCGCCGGAAACGGCTTTGTCGCGAAGAGATCAGTGACCGTCGTCAGTCTTAGGGCGCGTCAATAAATAACATTTACATATGAGTTCTTATGTGTGAACATAAGCGCCATGTCGACACCCGAGGCGATCGAGGCGCGGTTCGCATCGCTCTGGCCCCATCTGGACGAGCGGGGACGACGGCTGTTGGCGGCGAGTGAGGCCCGGCAGTTCGGCCACGGCGGCGTGACGGTGATCAGTCGCGTGTGCGGCCTGTCCCGCGTCACGATCACCAAGGGGCTGCGGGAACTCGACGCGCCGCCGATCGGTCCGGGTCGCGTGCGTCGCCCCGGGGCGGGACGGCCGGCGCTGCTCGTGTCGGATCCGGCGCTGGCGCAGACGCTGGACGGCCTCGTGGAGCCGCTGACGCGGGGCGACCCGGAATCGCCCTTGCGCTGGACGCTCAAGAGTACGCGGACGCTCGCCGCCGAACTGACCGCGCAGCGGCACCCGGTGAGCCACGAGAAGGTCGCGCAGTTGTTGCGCCAGTTGCACTACAGCCTCCAAGGGAACCGTAAGACGGAGGAAGGCGAGGACCATCCGGACCGCGATGCGCAATTCCAGCACATCAATGCCCTGGTCGGTCGCGCACTGGCCGGGCGCCGCCCCGTCATCTCGGTAGACACGAAGAAGAAGGAACTCGTCGGGAATTACCACAACGCAGGCCGGCAGTGGCGTGCGACGAAGGAGCCCTACACCGTCCAAGGCCACGACTTTCCCCAGCCGGAGGTGCCGCGGGCCTATCCGTACGGCATCTATGACATCGGTCGGAATACCGGCTTCGTCAACGTGGGGACGGACCACGATACGGGCGCCTTCGCGGTCGCCTCGATCCGTGGCTGGTGGCGCGTCGAAGGGCGCCGTCTCTATCCGCGGGCCCGGCGCCTGCTGATCACGGCGGATGGGGGCGGCAGTAATGGGTATCGCCTCCGCCAGTGGAAGATGGAGCTGCAGCAACTGGCCGACCACACGCAGTTGGCGATCACGGTGTGTCACTTTCCGCCCGGGACCAGCAAGTGGAACAAAGTGGAACATCGCCTCTTTTCGTTCATCTCGTCGAATTGGCGGGGTGAGCCCCTGCGCGACTACGAAACGATCGTGCGCTTGATTGCCCGCACCACGACGGCGAAAGGCCTCCGGGTGACGTGCCGCCTCGACCGGCGGCGCTACCCGACCGGGCGTAAGGTTTCGGACGATGCCTTCGCCACGGTGAATCTCCGGCCCGACACCTTTCATGGCGAATGGAACTACAGCATCCATCCACACAAGAACTAACTTTTGTAAACCTTATTTGTTGACGCTGCCTTAAAGGCTTCGAACCCCCAGAGGCAGTTGTTGGCATTCAGCACGCGTCGGACTTCGGTCAAGGCTTCCTGAATATCGTCCGTGCGATGCGCGTCTTGTGAGAACCGGTGGCCGAGCTCCTTGCCAGCCAGATACGTGATGCTGTTGGCGGTCTGGCCGACCGCATCTTCGATACCAGCGGCGACGGCGCCGAGGAAACGCATGGTCTCCTGCAATTCCGCGCGAGCTTCGGGCACGCCTATACTCATGGCACTCTCACAACCGGGGGCAATTACGGAATCGGCTCGGGCGGGGGATTCTTCAGCGCGCGTGCGTCAATTCACGTCAATATTGGTCACTAGATGTATTGGTAGCGTCACGACTCCCACCAATCGCGCCAATTTATACAATCATGCGACAGTTTTGACAAGCGGAACGTGCGTTCTGTTCCTGGGAACGATGAGGTAGCGATGTGTGGCTTGTACACCACAGATCGGCTCGGCAGGACCGTGGTAAATAAGCCACAGCCGTGTCAGGCTGCTCGGACATAAGTGGCGGCAAAAGTCTGTAAAGCATTTATAACAGGCCAGTTAACTAAACACTGCGAGTTTTGGCGATCACGGCACATGCCTTGCTCTAGTCATGGCGGCCAGACCCAGTGGCCATTGGTAGTTAATTCATGACGTATCAACGGACTCTTAGACGACAGGTGGCGTGCGCCGGGATTGGTCTGCATTCAGGCCAAAAGGTGACGCTGACGTTGAAACCGGCGCCTGCCGATGCGGGGATTCGCTTCCGCCGCAGCGATTTGGGCATCGACATCCCCGCGAACGTGGCGCACCTCCGAGGGACGAACCACGCCACGGGCTTGTCGCGCAATGGTGCGTCGGTCGACACGGTCGAGCATCTGCTGGCGGCGATCGTCAGCCTGGGCATCGACAACGTCACGGTGGAGCTGGGCCGGGGCGAAGTGCCGGTGATGGACG
>JBAWXR010000221.1:0-2827 GCA_037143955.1 Actinomycetes bacterium | reverse complement strand
CGGCCGTGCGATGGGTGCCGCAGGAAGCTCCCGATCGCGGTTGGGTGGGGGGGTTCCCCGACATCCCCGGGGCAGTGGCCGCCGCGACCGCTCTGGAACACGTCAGCGCGATGCGCGAGGAGCAGTCCGCACAGGCCCATCGCCTCATCGACGACCTACGACGGGAATTGCCCGCGCGAGTGGGCGGCCTGACACTGGCCGGCGACCCGGACGATCGACTTCCGCACATCCTCACGTTTGCGATTGCGGGTGTCGCCGGCGAAACAATCGTGACCGAACTCTCCCGACGCGATGTTCAGGTCGCCAGCGGCTCCGCCTGCACATCGGATGCGCGGATGCCCAGCCACGTACTCGAGGCAATGGGTCTTCGGGCTGATGCGAGCGTGCGCGTATCGCTTCCTCTGGGTGTCAGCGAGGAGTCCGTGGCCCGCCTGATCCGCGAGTTGCCCCTCGCCGTGGCTGCTGCGCACGCCGCGCACGGATGAGTTTGCGCACCAAAGCTTTCGGCAAGGGCTGTGCTGCGCTGAAGTGCAGCGAACTCTTGGTCTGTTCGTAGTCCGCCACGTCGTCGCTGCATTGCGCCAACACAGAACCACTGTGCGGGAAGTACGACAGGTGGTGACGGAATGCTGCGAATCCCGCGACCACTTCACCGTCGATGCGATAGCCCGGCATGCCGTAGGACATGACTTCCTCCGCGTCAGGAATGATCGAGACAATCGTCTCGCGCAGGTGTTGCAGTGCCGCGCGCTGCTGGTCGGGCAACGCAGACAGGTAATTGTCGACGTCACTCACCGCGAGCTGTCTCCGAGAAACTCGGTGGCAGCGTCACCGCGACAGTCAACGCCGCCAGATAGTCGTGCCGAGACACATCGATGACACCCAGGCTCGCAAGGTGATCCGTGCGCCATTGCACGTCGAGAAGTCTCGGGCCACCGGCCGAGCGAAGTCGCTCCACGAGCGCCACGAGCGCCGCCTTGGACGCATCGCGCTCGCGATGAAACATCGACTCCCCCGCGAACAAGCCGCCGATCTCGACCCCGTACAGACCGCCGACCAATTCGTCAGCGTCGTTCCACACTTCGACCGAATGCGCCCAGCCCATCTCATGCATGGCCTGGTACGCCTCGACAAACTCTTCAGTTATCCATGCGCCATCGCGGTCGGGGTCGCCACATGCACGCATGACATCCACGAATGCCCTATCGAACGTGATGGTGAAGCGCTTCATTGACTTGCGAAGTGACGACGTGATCCGAAGGCCATCCAGCGGAAGGATGCCGCGCGGATCAGGCGACCACCACGCTAGATCTCCACTGCCGAGGTGCATCGGAAAGAGCCCGAGTCGATAGGCGTACAGCACTGTTGATGGCGCAAGGTCGGCACCGATGGCAATGACGTCGACCCCGGGCTCGGCCTGCGCCGGGTCCGGAAGGTCCCACTCACTTGGTGGCGGCGGGACCGGCATGACCTAAGGCCTTGGACAGGTGATGTGCGGTTCGACCTCCGCCGCAGCGTCATCACCATAGGTACGGGCCATGCGATCAAGGAAGTGCTTCTGTGCGAGTTCGTATTCCTGCGTGCCCACGGTCTCGATGACATAGGTCGCGAGAAGTGCGCCCACCTGCGCTGCGCGCTCATCCCCGAGCCCCCACGACTTTGTGGTGAGGAAGCCGGCACGAAACGCATCACCCACGCCGGTGGGATCGGCCTTGCGATCCTCTTCCGCCACCGTGACAGTGACGAGCTGCTCGCCTCGTCGCTCGACGCGCGCACCATCGGGGCCAAGAGTCGTCACGCGTGTTTCGACAATCGAAGCGATGTCGGCTTCGCTCCAGCCGGTCTTTTGGTGGATCAACGCGGACTCGTACTCATTGGTGAACAGGTAGGCGGCGCCCTCGACGAGCGGCTTGATGTGTTCGCCTTCCATTCGCGCCAGCTGCTGGGACGGATCAGCAGCGAATGCGTAGCCGCGGAACCGGCATTCTTCGGTATGGCGGGTCATGGCTTCGGGATCGTTGGCGCCGATGAGGACAACCTCGGGACTACCCACGACATCGACGATGGGCTTGAGTTCAATGTTGCGCGCTTCGCTCATGGCTCCCGGATAGAACGACGCGATCTGGTTCTGCTCCAGGTCGGTCGTGCAGATGAAGCGTGCGGTGTGGCGAGTGCTCGAGACATGGACGCCGCGCGTGTCGACGCCATGGCGTTGGAGCCACGACTCGTAATCGGCGAAGTCGGGTCCGACGGCGCCCACCAGCACCGGACGGTGCCCCAGGCAGCCCATGCCGAACGCAATGTTGGGTGCCACGCCGCCGCGTCGCACTTCGAGCTCATCCACAAGGAAGGACAGCGAGACCTTGTCGAGCTTGCCCTCAACGAATGAGTCCGCGAAGCGACCCGGGAAGGTCATGAGGTGATCGGTCGCGATGGAACCTGTGATGAAGACAGCCACGAGGAGGGACCCTACATGCGCAGGTGCGCTGGCACAGGCTCAGGAACCTTCGGGATCACCTTGCTAAGCGACCGGCACGGTGACCGTGTTGCGCCTACGTACCTTGCGCCAGTAAACCGACTTACCCAAGAGCCACTTTCGCAGACTTCCAGCTACCGCAAGCAGTAGGAGCGGCCGCCAGACCACACGGGCGATGGGTACCAGCCAAAGATGTCGGAGGGACTCGCCGTCGGTCTTCAGCGCCCAGGCAGCGAGGACCATTTCGGCCGCAATCGCAAGCCCGAGCATGCCAGCAGCAGGACTCCAATCACCGTTGAGTAGCAGCCAGAGCAAGAAGCCATCCACGATGGGTCCCGCTGCCGGCAGAAC
>JBAWXR010000220.1:0-2864 GCA_037143955.1 Actinomycetes bacterium | reverse complement strand
ACCATCGAGACACTGCCGCTCGTCCTCATCTTCGGCGGGACTCACGGACCGCTCGTCACGTCCGCCGTCTTCGGCATGCTTGCCATGGGCCTCCTCAACGGCGGTCTCATCACGGTCCTGGTTCTCTACCTCGTCAAGCGGACCGATTCGACCACAGTCAGCACGGCTGTCTACCTGACTCCGGTTGTCGCCACCGCCGCAGGAATCGCTTTCCTCGGCGAGACGATGTCGTGGTACGAGCCGGTCGGCGCGTGCGTCGTCCTCGCGGGGGCGGCATTGGCACAGGGAGTGCTGGGAGAGCGCCAACAGCGCGCACAACGCGCACAACGCGCAGACGCCGGTTGATGAGGCTCGTTGCAGGCGTGTGCTCTGGAGGACTCGCGTCAATTGGCCTTCGGAACTGCGCGAGGTTGCGCGAGCATCTTGCGCGGCAGCTACCCTAATACTCATTAGTAGCCACGCTCCCGCCTTGGAGGCCCTATGAGTTCGACTTCGGTCGGGGCCGAGATCGCTGCCCTGCTCGTCGACGAGCGAGCTCTCGCGAGGCTCATCGGGCGCCTGTCTCGTGGCGTAGATCGCTTGGACCGCGACCTGATCGCCTCGTGCTACACAGTGGACTCGCAGGATCACCACGGGAGCTTCAGGGGTACTGGGGCAGAGTTCGCGGACTACATGTGCGGAGGGTCACCAATCTCCAGGGCGTCGACGAGCATGATCCACATCCTGGGGCAGATGCTGTTCGATGTGAGGAGCGACGAAGCATTTGGCGAGACTGCCTTCACGTTCAGCATGGCTTTGACAGACGAACACCCCGATCAACCGTTCAATACGGCGAGAGCGAGCGGAAACCTGTATCAGGCTGTGGGCCGGTATGTCGACTACTTCAAGCGCGTCGATGGACAGTGGCTGCTGCACTACCGGCGCGTCGTCGTCGACTGGCAGGGCGTCATTCCCGGTACGAACGGAGACGTGCCGGTCGGCGGAGTGCTCAGCGCTCGGGATCGCACCGATCCGGTCTACGACGAGCGCCGCCAGCCCCCTACTGTCTGACGCAACGACGAGGGAGTCAGTACGACAATGAGCAACGTGTCTCAGACGATGATGCCGTTCACCATCGACGTGCCCGAAGCCGTCCTCGACGACCTACGGGCACGGCTGAGGGCGACCCGCTTCGATGCGGACCTCGACAACGAGACCGAGTACTACGGTCTGAGCACCGCCTACCTCAGGCCTCTGGTCGAGTACTGGGCTGACGGCTTCGACTGGCGTGCTGCCGAGATGCGGCTCAACGGATACGAGCAGTACAAGGTCGAGATCGACGGCACGCCGGTGCACTTCGTCCGCAAGGCGGGCAAGGGCCCCAACCCTGTGCCACTCCTCATCCTGCACGGCTGGCCGTGGCCGGGCGAGTTCAGCTACGGACTCATCGACCCGCTTGCCGACCCCGCCTCGCACGGCGGTGAGCCGTCTGACGCCTTCGACGTCATCGTGCCAACGCTGCCCGGCTTCGGCTGGTCGACGCCTGTCGGTCGCGGAGACCTGAACTACTGGAAGATCGCCGACATTGTCAACACCCTCATGATCGACGTGCTCGGGTACGAGAAATACGGCTCCCTCGGTTCCGACTACGGAGCCCTCGTCAACAGTGCGCTTGGACACAAGTACGGGTCGCGCATCATCGCCCTGCACTATGGCCACGACCTCACGCCCGGAGTCTTCCAGCACGATCGCTTCTGGGACCTGACCGCTGGCGCCCGGTATCAGTCGTTCGACGCCGCATCGCCACAACTGCGCGAGGAGATCCTCAAGCTGCACTCGACGTACGCCTCCCACGTCGCCGTTCACATGCTCGATGCACAGACGCTCACACACGGCCTGAACGACTCTCCGGCCGGGATGCTCGCTTGGCTGCTGCAGCGTTGGAAGAAGTGGAGCGACAAGAATGGCGACTTCGAGGCGGTCTTCTCCCCGGACTTCATCCTCACCCAGGCCACCATCTTCTGGGTGACGCAGTCCATCGGCTCGTCCATCCGGATGTACCGCAACATGGTCCGCTACCCGTGGACGCCGGTCCACGACCGGCAGCCGACGGTCGAGCCTCCCGCCGGTTTCACACTCCTGCTCGGGGACGTGTACCCGCCTGGCGTCCACACGATCGAGGAACGTGTCGCCGCGTTCGAGTCCGGCCCAACTCGTGGGTTCTTCAACCCGACGAACGTCAACGCCCACATGCGCGGCGGCCATTTCGGGCACTTCGAGAACCCCGAGGCCTTCATCGGAGACGTGCGAACAACGTTCCGTGGGTTGCGCTGACTGGTCAGGGAGTCTTGTCCGGAAGCCCGACCAGGCCCACGGGACCCAGTTCGGCATTCTCGACGGCGAAGTCGTCCTCGACGACATTCTGATCAACCGGAGAGCCAGGCACGGCCCAGGCGAAGGTGGCGGCGAGCACGCAGATTCCGGCGCCTGCCAGGAGAACCACGATGTAGGCGCTCTCCTGAGGCCACAACGCGCCCGTGGCCGTATGGCCGGCGATGATGAGTCCGGCGATAGCGCTGCCCAATGCCATCCCGATGAAGCGAACGACCTGATAGAAGCCCAGTGCGCTGCCGGTCTCGCCATCGGGAACAGAGCGAACAATCAGGCCCGGCATGACTGCCGCGGTAAGACCGAGACCGACCCCGGTGATCGCCATCATGGTCAGGGTCTGCCACACCGTGTCGTGTGCGAGGGCGAAGAATACCCCGGCCGCAGCGATCGTCAGCGAGCCGAGGGGCAGAAGGTTCCGTGCGCCCAAGCGGGCCGTCAGCCACGGCAGCATCCGACTTACAGCGACACCGGTGACGCTCAGCGGGACTACACAC
>JBAWXR010000219.1:0-2879 GCA_037143955.1 Actinomycetes bacterium | reverse complement strand
TCGCCCCCGGGGAGGACGCCACCCCACACTCGATTGGTGGCGAGAAAGGAATCCGTGAACGCGATGTGCACCCAACGCAGCAGGTCAGGATCGGATGCGGAGTAGGCACGTTGACCCGACTCTGTGGCATAGGTGCCGACAACGCGCCGATGCATTCCGCGGACTCGTGCGCATTCGCGGTCGGCCGCTGCCTTGGCGCCGAACGTGACAACCGTGAGCCACTGGGTCGTACCGGCCAACCGACCGAGGGCGTCCTCCTGATAGCGAGAGTGCTGGTGAACGCCGGCCAGGGCACCCGGGTGAAGGGCCTGCATCAACAGTGCGCGGACGCCGCCGACCAGGGTAGGGAGGGAACCGTGCACAGCCCACGCAGCTGACTCCGGGCCGAAATAGCCCTCGTCCGTTCCGGTGGCCATATCGCGCACCCACTCGGGTGCTCCGCTGGGGTCACCGGAAACCATGCGCCGAAAACCCGACGCGACACGTTCTCGGACCCCATCCACCATCAGCACCCCCCCACTGTGCCAACAGGTGGGCGGTCGCGCACATCGGGCCTACCCGTGAAGGGCGTCACTCGCCAGACTGGCGACGACCGGGACGACACCGAGCAGGAGGTAGGCCGGCAGAAAACACGCGGCGAGCGGTCCAACCGCACGCACGCCGGCAGCCCGAGCTGCCACCTGCACATCGCGCGTGCGCGCTAGGCGGAGGTCGTCAGCCACATCCGACAGGACATCAGCCAGTGGTGCGCCCGAGCGAGCAGAACGTGCCATCGCCTCTGCCACGGGAGCCCACGGGGATTGCTCTGCCCACGAGCCCCACGCGTCCGCCGGCGGAGCACCCAGTCGGAGCCCTGCGGACACCGCCGCGAGAGTCGTGGACGCGGGTTCGGGCACAGCGGTCGACACGATCTGCACGCTGCTGGTGACATCAACTCCCGACGCAAGAAGTGCGGACAGGAGATCGGTGGATTCCGCCACCAGTCGAAGTATGTGCGGAGTGTGTCGACCGCGACGCCTAGCGCGCCAACGCCACCATTGTCTTGTCGATACGTGCCCTGCCCTACGGCTCGTACCTACACGAGCACTGAGAGCTGCGAGTCGGGTGGCGGCCACGGTGGGAACGAGAAGGCCGACAGCAATCGCCATCAGCAATGCGGCCAGGACAAGGCTCACAGGAGTTCCTCAACACGCGCTGCGATACGAGACGTCCACCACGTTCCGGTCAGCGCAAGAGCCACACCGCCGACCATGCAAACCCATCCCGGACGAGAACTCGTGAGCCATTGAAGAGGTTGTGCACCCATGGCCATGCCCAGCGCGACTCCGATCACCGGGAGGAGTGCAAGAACACGGGCCGTGGCTCGCGGACCGGCAAGTTCTGCCGCCATGCTCGCGCGTGCCGACTGTGCCGCGCGCGCACCTGTGGCGATGCGACCGACAGCGTCAGATAACGCGGCTCCGTGACGCACTGAAGCCTGCCAGCAGACCGCGAGTGCCATCAAAGGTCCGTGACCTGCAGCGTCCGCTCTCAATGCCGCAGCGACATCGCCGCCACTCACCGCCGCTCGCGCGGCAGCGGGCCAGGCACACGGAGAGCCAGCCGCATAGATCAAGGCACGTTCGGGTGGCTGCCCCGAACGCAATTCGGCGACCAAGGACGTGAGCGCCTGCACCTGTCTGTGCTGGGCATGCTCTCGACGTCGCCCCGCCCACGGACCAAACTTGGTGCGCTGAACCGCGGCGAGTAATCGCACCAGTGCATCCCGATGCTCACCTGAGGTAATGCGCCGGAGTCGGTCATGATGTGGCGGTGCCACCAGCCACCACACACTGAGCGCGGCCGCGAGCGCAGCAACGACGGTCACCTCAGACTCTGCGCGATGAGACGTTGCCATTGCTCATGGGCTTGACCGGGTTCGAGTACTCCGCATCGCCTCACCCACGCGGGTGCGAATGCCGATGACCCATCAGGTTCTACGCGCAACACATTGATGCTCTCGATGACGCGTCGACCGCATTCGCGCGACACGTGCACGACAACACTGAGTCCCGAATTGATCAGTGCGTGAATGCTGAGTCGGTCCACATTCGCCAAAAGTCCGAGTGCTGCCAACCGTGCAGGAACATCACTGGCCGAGTTGGCGTGCACCGTGCCTGCACTGCCGTCGTGGCCGGTATTGAAGGCGATGAGCAGATCGAGGACTTCTGCACCGCGTACCTCGCCCACCACGATTCGGTCAGGCCGCATGCGCAATGCCTGGCGTACGAGATCACGCAGGGGAACAGCCCCGGCCCCTTCCGCATTGGGTTGCCGGGATTGCAACCGCACGATTTGTGGGTGCGCCGGATGGAGTTCAGTGGAATCCTCGACGATCACCGTGCGCTGCCCGCTATCGATCAGACCCAACAAACAGTTGAGGATCGTGGTCTTACCGGCACCCGTGCCACCACTGATGAGAAAGGACGCACGCGAGGCGATGAGGGACTCGAGCACTTTCGCTCCGTGCTCATCGACGGTGCCTCGCTCCACAAGGTCCGCGAGCGACATCGCCTGCCGTGCCGGCTTGCGCAAGCTCACGAGTGTGCACCCGACCGCGATCGGAGGGAGAACCGCATGAAGTCGGGTGCCATCGCGAAGGCGAGCATCGACGGTAGGAGCAGCGTCATCGAGCCTCCTGCCGACCGACGAGGCCAAGCGCTGCGCCAGCAGGCGGATGTCGTCGACTGAGCTGAACTGCACGGGCGTTAGTTCCAGGCCGTGGCCACGATCAACACATACTTCGTGTGGCCCATTGACGATGACGTCCGTGACGTCCGGGTCATCCAAAAGAGCCTGCAGCGGGCCCGCACCCACGAGATCGTCGCGAAGAGCCTGCA
>JBAWXR010000218.1:0-2886 GCA_037143955.1 Actinomycetes bacterium | reverse complement strand
CACCCATCTGGCGTAAGCCCACGGGTCTGGAGAAGTTGGCCAGCAGAATTTTGGCGAGCGACTTTTGCGTGCCGTTGGAGAACGAGGCGCTCACCAGTCCGTCATTGCCAATGGTCACACCCACCAGGTCACCTTCAGGCGCGCCATCTTGCGACTGCGACAACACGGCAAACGGGGATGTGTACTGGGTGGACGCGGAGTAGTTGACGTTAATCGTCAAAACACCCTTACCACCCGCGAGGTACACCGGCTCGTACACCGTTCCGAAGAACGTGCCTGCGTTGGCGGGGATGGTGCCCTTGATGAAGTTGCCCTGTTGCACGACCACGACATCGGGGTGCGCCGCCGCGACCTTCAGCGCGGCGTCGAGGTGGCCGTAGCTCGTTGGGAGCAGGTGGTCGGGCTGGAGAGGTCCGTCCGGCTCCTGCAGGAGCGTGCCCGCGACCGTGAGGTCGTGGATCGGGCTAAGAGGGCTCTGCAGGCGCAGGGACACTCGGAGCAGGAGGCCTTTGCGCTCCTTCGCAAAGCGGCAATGGACGCTCGAATCACCCTCGCCGAGGCTGCTGCGGGCGTGGCGGGGATCGCGGCCGAGCGCTAGTGGCGCCATCTCCATGAGGCCTTGGTAACAGGCGTATCACGATGCTCGAACGATGTACCTGGGTGTTACCCGCGCGTAACCCCCTTTCGCCTAAAGTTCCCTCCACGACGGCGTCCGCCGTCTCATGTGAAGGAGAATGCATGAAGCGCACTACGGTCTTGAAGTCGGCCGCCGTGCTCGGTGCGGCCACGCTGGCCCTGGCTGCTTGCAGCAGCTCATCCAGCTCGTCCTCATCCAGCGCCGCCCCGGCTGACGCTTCTGCCGCGGCATCTGAGGCTCCCGCCTCGGCACCCGCAGCAGGCGTACCCCTGTATCTGGTTGACGGCAACACCGGCAACGCACTTGGCGAGAAGCTCCCCGCCGGCACCTTGAACGGTGTCAAGGGAACCATCCCCGGTGCCGAGCAGACACAGGATTTCCGCGACTCGATGAAGGCTCTCGACCCCGAGCTGATCGACTACTCCTACGGTCCGGAGGCCTACGACGCAGTCATCGTCGCAGCGCTTGCAGCGGCTCAGGCGAAGTCCGATGCCGGTGTCGACATGGCCAAGCAGCTCGTGGCCATCACCAACGGCCCCGACAACTGCACGTCGTATAAGGAATGCCTCGACATGATCGCGGCTGGCAAGAAGATCCACTACAACGGCAAGTCGGGCCTTATCCAGTTCTGGGACGCCGGCGACCCCACGTCCGCGACCATCGGTGTGTACCAGTTCGGTCCGGACAACAAGCTTGTCGACACTGTCCAGTTCAACAAGGGCACCATCACCCCCGAGGGTGAGGCCAATGCGATCGACGGAAAGCCGCAGAAGGGCGCCAACGACGGTGTCTTCACCGTAGGCACGCTGCTGCCGGTGACGGGCTCGCTCGCATTCCTCGGCCCACCCGAGGTTGATGCGGTCAAGCTGGCCATCAACGACATCAACGCTGCTGGTGGCGTTCCCGGATTCAAGAAGGTTGTCCTCGAAGAGGGCGATTCGGGCGACTCGTCCACCAACACGGCAACGCAGACGGTCAACCGCTTGCTGCCGAAGAACGTTGACGTGCTCATTGGTGCGGCTTCGTCGTCAGTGACGCTGAACGTGCTCGACCTGGTCACCAGCAACGGTGTGCTGATGATCTCGCCGGCCAACACGTCACCTGCGCTCACCACGGCTAAGGACCACGGCCTGTACTGGCGTACCGCTCCGTCCGACGTTCTCCAGGGTCAGTTCCTGGGCACAC
The DNA here is from genome assembly GCA_037143955.1 of Actinomycetes bacterium. Classification (GTDB taxonomy): domain Bacteria; phylum Actinomycetota; class Actinomycetes; order S36-B12; family S36-B12; genus JBAWXR01. The sequence continues at coordinate 1,064 of JBAWXR010000218.1, read as the reverse complement.
TGATCCTTCAGGATGGACACTCCAAGGTCGCCATCATGTCGCTGCAGGATGCCTACGGTGACGGACTCAACGCCAACGTGACCAAGGCCATCACCGATGGTGGCGGCCAGGTTGTTGCGAACGTCGTGTACGACCCCAAGGCGACTGACTTCTCGGCCGACGTGGCCAAGGTCAAGGCTGCGGGTCCGGATGCCATCGTCCTCATCGGATTCGATGAGTCGGCGCAGGTCATCCAGGAGCTGGTCAAGCAGGGCATCGGCCCGAACGCTGCCGGCTGATCACAGCAGTACGCGGTGGGGGTCGTCCTTCGGGACGGCCCCCACTTCTGTTGTCGACATGACCGACGGTTCGCCCCCTTGGTAGATACGGTGGGCACGTGGTGAGGCGATTTCGTCAAGTCGACGTGTTCACCGACGAAGCACTGTTGGGAAACCCGGTAGCCGTTGTTCATGACAGCGAAGGGCTGACGACCGCGGACATGCTGGCCTTTACCGCGTGGACCAATCTGTCAGAGGCCACCTTCCTGATCCCGCCCACTGATCCACAGGCGGACTATGCGGTGCGCATCTTCTGTCCCGGTCGTGAGTTGCCTTTCGCGGGCCATCCCACACTGGGCACCTGTCATGCATGGCTTGATGCGGGCGGCGTGCCGCGCGGTACCCACATAATTCAGGAGTGCGGTGTGGGTCTGGTTCGCATTGCGCAGGTCGACGCGTCGGGACGGTTGGCGTTCGCAGCTCCACCGTTGCGTCGAAGCGGGCCACTCGACGACGAGGCGGTAGCCATCCTCACGTCCGGACTGGGCCTTGCACCGTCCGATGTCCTGGCTCACTCGTGGTGTGACAACGGTCCCGGGTGGCAGGCGCTGCTCCTACGCAACGCCGCGACCGTGCTGGCGGTCACGCCTGATCCGGTGATCTTGGCTGGCCTTGACGTGGGACTTGTGGGTCTGTATCCAACAGGATCTGCGGTTGATGTGGAGGTGCGCGCCTTCTTTCCGGGCAATGGGGGACTCGCGGAGGATCCGGTCACCGGCAGTCTCAACGCGGCCCTAGCCCAATGGC
>JBAWXR010000217.1:0-2901 GCA_037143955.1 Actinomycetes bacterium | reverse complement strand
ATCGAGAAGTCCAACGGTCCTGCGACCTGAAGAGCGCGCCAGTCAGACTCCACCTGCACGTCGTCGCCCGCAGGTGCTGCTTCCGCTGGGCACACAACGGAGAGCTCGTCGTTCGTTCGGGTCACGGACCAGAAGCCAGCCTCGGTCGTCGGCAGTGGCCAATGTGAGGTCGCTGGCAGGCGACACACTGCGAGATCTTCGGTCAGTACGTGCAGATCCATGCGGAGATCGTGCCACGAGGATTCACACCTTGACCGGTGTGAATCCGCCTTCCCATGACATTGGGATCGTGCGGGCCGGCTGGGTGAAGTCCACAGTGCTCAGGTCGATGACGAATACGCCGGGGTCGCCTGCGGTGCGGTAGGAGTAGCGCAGATTGGTCAGATTCGAGATAGAGATCCAGACGGTGACCTCGTCGACGAGCTTGCCCCCCGACTCTTCTTTGATAAGACCGTTGGGAATGTCGAACGCATTGAGGACGTGCAGGGTCTGCATCTCCGCGGCCGCGCTGTTCGCAGGAACATCCGACAGAGCGACCATGGCGGCAGCTCGCACGAAGCGACCGGGCCCGGTGTAGTCGCCGGGCAGCCCGAGCAGGCCGTTGCCTTGACCAAGGGGAGCGAGTCTCTCGCCAAGTGCCTGGACGGGCTGCTGGCTGGTGGCCTGAAGTCCGACGTAGTTGTTGAGATTGGTGAGGTGCCAATCAAGATAGGGCGAATTCGTGCCGATGCCGGTCGGGTTCTCCACGACGGTCATGCCATCCGCATGGAATTCGATGGCGATCGAGGAATGAGAGTCGTGAACCAGGAAGTGGAGGGGAGGTGCGAATCCGAGACCTGGATCCATGCCCCACACGTTCATCGTGGCGGCAGCGGCCTTGACCTCTTCCACCGACGCGCAGGTGCCGAGTAGGAAGGCAATGGCGTCGATCTCGCACAGGTCTGTGCCATCGCCCTTGTATGCGGCGTAGGTGCAATAGCCGTTGGGCATGTAGAGCGCGTGCATGGATACACCGGCGGTGTTCATCCCATCGGTGAGCCAATGGGGGTTACCGAAGCCCACCATGCCGACAACGCCATGGGTGGCCGTCCACTCACGTGAAGCCGACTGACCCGTGGGTGCAGCACCCTTGCCGGCGAAGCCCTTCGGAAGGACTCCGAGCGAGGTAGGAATTCCGACGGGGAACTCCATGCTTCGACCAATGACGATGGTGCCGTCAGTAGCGGGCTTCATCTTGAAATTTGTGCACATGGGCGAAGGCTAACCGCGCGGGGTCAGCGTGAAGCGTTGAGGTGATGCTGCCCGCGAGTTGCGGCGATCAGAGCTGCCCGGAAGCCAGCCCTTCGCGCACCTCTGCTGCCCTCACCCTCACCTCGGCTATGTCCGCCAACTTTCGTGAGCTGGCCACCTGGGTCGCCATGCGCGGGTTCTTGCCGAACGCATCAGCATTTCGCGCGATGAAGTCCCAGTACAGCGTCGTCATGGGACAGGCATCCGGCCCGGTTCGCTTGCGGGGGTCGAAAGGGCATGACGAGCAGTGCTGAGTCATGCGATTGATGTACGCGCCACCCGAGGCGTAGGGCTTGGTCATCATGGTTCCGCCATCGGCGTGTACGCCCATGCCGATGACGTTGGGCACCATCACCCAGTCGGCGGCGTCCACGAACATGCGGCGCATCCATGACAGCAGGGCCTGTGGCTCAACACCTACGGTGAGCGCGAGATTGGCAAGGATCATCAGCCGTGGGATGTGGTGCACCCAACCACGTTGATGCACGTCGGCCACAGTCGCGCGCAGGCATTCCATCTGCGTCAGCGAAGGGTCATCGAAGGCCGGTGGCAGCGGCTGGTCGGCCTGCAATTGGTTGCGCTCGGTGTAGTCCTGGCCGGTCACCCAGTAGGAGCCATTCACGAACTCCCGCCATCCGATGATCTGCCGCACAAATGCCTCGATTGAGGCGATGGGGACGCCGCCTTGCTCATAACGTGCAATCGCGGCCGCCACGACCTCGTCGGGATCCAGCAGCCCAAGGTTCAGGTACGGGCTAAGTAGCGAGTGATTGACCGTCCATGTGTTGCGCGGCACGGCATCTTCGTACGGGCCGAATCCAGCGAGACCTGTGTCGAGAAAGTGCGTGAGCTGGCGTAGCGCACCCTCGCGCGTCGTGGCCCACGTTCCATCGGGGGGCGACCCCACAACGGGTAGCTCGTTGGTGACGATGTATTCCCACACATCGCGGTCGATGTCATCGAGGGGATGTGTCAGTGGCTCCGGCCACGGGTGAGCTCCCTTGGGCGGAGGCAGACGATTGTCGGCGTCGAAGTTCCACTGGCCACCGACGGGCTTGCCGCCCGCCATCAGGATGTCCAGACGGGTTCGCTGCTTTCGATAGAACGTCTCCATCACGGGAAGGCGCGTAGGCGACCACTCAGCGAACTCGTCACGTGGCGTGAGGAAGGAATCGTCGGGCATGAGCTGGACGTCCGCAGCCTGAAGTGCCGACTGGAGCGGCCGGGATCTGGGCTCGGTGGCCACCACAGTCACGCTCGGTTGCTGACGCCGGAATTCCTCGACGCCTTCGAGCACTGTTGCGGCCTCGCGCTCATGGACGATGAAACCGCGTTCGCGAAGTGCCACAGCGTGATGCGCGGATGCAGAAAGCAGAAGGTGCAGTCGCTGCGCGTGCCATGTGCGCGACGCGAGCATGGCACGACTGGTGACCATCAGAATCTGGTCGATTGACGGATCAGCGCCCTGCATCGCACCTTTGGTGAGACTCAGTTGGTCATACGGAACCAGGATCAGTCGGTTCATGAGCGCTTGCAGCGCTCTGAGCAGTACTTCACGTTCTCCCAGTCCCGAGCCCACGCTTTGCGCCACTCAAACGGCAGGCCACAGCG
>JBAWXR010000216.1:0-2905 GCA_037143955.1 Actinomycetes bacterium | reverse complement strand
ATCCTGTGGAAACCGCCCTTCCGGGTCGACATCACCGAAGCGCTGAAGCCCGGCGACAACGCGCTCGAAGTGAAAGTCGTAAATCTCTGGATCAACCGCCTGATCGGCGACGAGCAATTACCGGAGGACAGCGAGCGCACGCCGCGCGGAAACCTCAAGTCGTGGCCGTCGTGGCTCGACGCCGGCAAACCGAGCATTGAGCCGCTCAGAGCGTCCCCACATTCCGAAAAGCGACGACCGTGCGCGCAGCACCGGTCCGCGCGACTTCGAGCACAGCCGGCTGTAGCGACCGGACCACCGTTGCACGTAGTCGACATGGGGGCGCTCACGTCGCTCCCACTCACGCAAGGCGGCAGGGATGTCGGATGCTCCGTTGACATGCTCGGTCAGTGAAATTGCGGCCTGCAGTGCGGTGCACGCTCCCTGCCCCAAATTCGGAGCCATAGAGAAGGCGGCATCGCCAAGTAGCGCGGCACTGCCCAGTGACCATGAAGCGCAGTGCGTCTCAATGACGGGCCGGAACGCGGCATCGTGCGGCACCCGCTCGAAGGCGTGTCGCAATTCGGGATACGAGCGACTCCAGTCCTCGACGTCCAGCGGTACTCGGCACCCGTTGACGTCCTGCGGCGGACAGAACATGTAGATGGCAACGTCGTTTCCGCCCAGGCCAAGCAGTCCGACGCGTCGCTGCCCACTGAGCCACTCGAGCATCGCATCCCTCGGGTCTAAGTCATTGCGAGGCATGATCGCGCGCAGACCCCAGACGCCCAGATCGACCTGACGGGATTTAAGCCCCCTCTCCTGCAATGACGGACGCACCTTCGACCACACGCCATCGGCTCCAACGACGAGGTCAGCGGGTCGACGAACGCCACCTTCGAGGAGCAGCGCATCCGGCTCGGCACCGATGACGGCCGAGGACGTAAGCACCTCGACACCTCGCGCTACCGCTTTCTCGTACAGGCCCCGCTGGAGAGAGCTGCGCGGGACCGACCACAGTTCGGTCGTGAGGTTTTCTTCTTGAACGATGCGATGCCACTGGTCCTGGATGTTCCAGTAACGGATCTGCACCCCGCCCTCGATACACGCATCGAGTGTGTCGATTCGTCGAAGGGCGTCAATTCCGTTCTGGCCTAGAGCGATCCCCGCCCCAACTTCGCGCACCTCTTCTGCACGCTCGTGCACGGTGACTGTCCACCCCGCCTCTGCCAGGAGCGCGCTGAGTCCCAGCCCCGCCATTCCAGCGCCGGCTATCTCGGCATGACGTCCCATCGGTGCCTCCGCGTTCGCTTTCGGTGTGCGTGGTGAGCTCTCAGGGCTGGGTTGGCGCCTCAAGCCCACGTACCTTCTCGTAGATCCGCGTGCGAAGCGCGGCGAAACGGTGGTCGTTGCGGGTCTCGACCTGTGACCGGGGGAAGGGTAGATCGATCGAGACGACCTCGCTGACCTTCGCGGGCTTCCCGTAGAGCACGACGACCTCGTCGGACAGATACACCGCCTCGTCGATGTCGTGCGTGACCATGATCGTCGTGATGTGGAAGTCGTCACGCACCTTGAGTACGAGGTCCTCGAGATCGAAGCGTGTTTGTGCGTCGACTGAGGCGAAAGGCTCGTCCATGACCAAGATGCTCGGACGTACCGCCAGTGCTCGAGCGATGCTCACACGCTGCTGCATGCCGCCGGACAACTGCCATGGATAGGACTTCTGGTTACCTTCCAGGCCCACCTCGGCCAACGACGACTCGATGCGCTCCTTGCGCTCGGACTTCGATAGCTTTTCGCTGCGCAGCGGGAGCGCGATGTTCTTCTCCACGGTCAACCACGGCATGAGAGAACGTGTGTAGTCCTGGAGCACGACGGCGAGCCCCTTGGGTGACCCGCTCAGCTTCTCGCCGCGGACCTCGATGGACCCGCCGGTGGGTTGGGCAAGGCCGGTAAGCAGGCGCAGCAAAGTGGTCTTGCCAACACCGGATGGCCCAACAATGGACACGAAGTGGCCGTCGCTGACGTCGTAGCTGATCCCGTCGAGCACGTGCTTGACGCCCTCGGGAGAGGGGTAGTCCATGCATACGTCGCGGATAGAGATAGCGGGGGTTGTCATGTCGACTCCGTGACCTAGGCGAGTTTCTTCTGGCCGTAATACCAGCCGAGCGAGGCCCGCTCGACAAGATCGAACACAAGGCTGAGGACGTAGCCGAGTAGGCCAAGCAGCAGCACTCCGGTCCACGCGTCCAGGATGTTGAAGGTGTCGGTGGCCGTGAGCGTGAACGCGCCTAGGCCAAATCCGGAACCCAGGTACTCCGAGGCCACCGTGACAATGAAGGCGATCTGCAGGCCGACCTGAAGTCCGCCGAACACCACCGGCATGGCGTTCGGGAGTCGAACCTGCCAGAGCAGGCGCGCGGGCGAGAGCCGAAAGACCGTCGCGGTATCGAGCAGGACGGCGTTCGTCTGCCGGACTCCCTCAATAGTTGAGATGAGAATGGGGAACGCTGCGGCGAAAGAGATTGAGGCGATGCGCATCCCTGAGTCCAAGCCCAGGAGCAGGATGAACACCGGTACTAAGGCCACCGGTGGGATCGATCGAAAGAAGTCAACGATGGGCTCCACGTAGCGCGCGGCTCCCGCGCTGGTGCCGATGAGTGCACCGAGGCCGATACCGACGACCACGGCGATCGCGAATCCGGTGAATAGATTCTCCAGGCTCGGCACGAGATGAATCGGCACATTGGTGAAGACCCAGTTGAGCTTGAACTGCTCCCAGATCATTTCCAGTGGCGGAAAGAACGGGTTATCCGAGGTGGCGCTGGACTTCCACCACCACGTAATGAGGATGACGGGCAACCAGCCGGCGACAAGAATCGCGAGCCAGATAAGATAGCTTTTCTTACGGGCCAAATTTTTC
>JBAWXR010000215.1:0-2905 GCA_037143955.1 Actinomycetes bacterium | reverse complement strand
CGGGTGGAAACGTCGGTCCACCCCGAGATGCACGACCGTCACCGGAGGAGTGATGTCGCCATACACTCGATACAGATCTTGTCGTGTTGACTCCGAGATGCAGATCACGTGGTCAGCTGTCTGCACGTAGCGACGCTTAAGAGTCAAGAAGTCCAGCCGCCGGCGGGTTTGAGGAAGCAGCTCCGGGATCATGTCGTAGACCGTCACAATGCGCTTCGCACCACGGGTACTGGCCAAGCCGTGAGGAAGATAGAAGGTGTTATGCACGATGTCGCAAGCAGGGTGTTTGCGCGGGAGCGCAAAGTAGCGCGCCAAGGCAGTCCACTCATTGTGTGCCTCACTCACCTCCAGCGCATGCGAAAGCTCAGGGTCATCAAGCAGGTAGCGATTCACGATTGGGGCGTTCATCGGAAGGAGCTCGACCTGAGTGGGCACATGGCGAACGAACTGCCTCAGCAGTTCGGTGAAGTACCGGCTGATGCCTCCATAAGCCTGAATGGCAAAGATCTGCTCATCCACCGCCAAGCGCACCCTGCCAGCCTAGCGATGCAGCGACTGGCAGCTAGCGAGTCGCCACTCGCGAAAGCCACGCGTCCAGGGCCATGTCATACCGAGCGGGCTCTCCCGCGACCCATTCGCGGAACGAAGCCTGGTCTTCATTGATCTGGCGAGGATCTGCGAGCACGTCGCGAATGACCTGAGCCATTCGCGATGCCCAATCGGTTGTGTAGGGGATCCGATAACGCTCACCAATGGGGAAGTCATCCCAGCAATACCCCGCACCGCGAGCAAGAAGGACCGTGGGAGTTCCATAGTTTGCGGCCTCACGCGGTAGGCGATCGCGTCCAGGCAGATTCCCGAGCTCCACATAGAGAGTTGCTCGGGCCAGCGTCCGACATACCTCGTCAAACGTCATCCCCTCGATCGGGACAAAAGTGACATCGGGCAGGAGGTCGCGGAGGTCAGGAAGTCGATACTTTCCCTTTGCGCCGTTGTAGGCCACGAGGTTTGATTCACGCGTTTGTGATGCGACCGTCGCCACACGCGGATAGTCGGTCAGGACGAATGAGTCCCGCTGCAGGCGAGTGCGGATGAAGCCCTGGCCGTAGTACGACTGGGTGCCGAAGTTAATGTTCCGGCGCACGGTGGATTCGGCATAGCGAATGGACTCCCAGTGTGTCGCAAGTTGACGAAACGCTCGTGGTGTCCATCCGCCGGCACGACGCACTGACTCCCGCACGCGGGGCACTGGTCCGGTGAGCTCTGTCTCATCCGTGGACCACGGCTGCCCCGTCATGGTTCCCCCACTGCCGGGCGGCCAAAATGTGCAGCACGTTTCGTCTGCTCGGTAGTAGCGCGCGGCCGGGATAGGTGAGTTGTTGACGCTGAGCCAGAGCATCCAGATATTTTGATCTGCTGTGCGATTAAGTTGGGTTCGACTCTCGATGGGACTTACTTCGGTGAGGACAAGGTGTGCGTCATCATGTCGAGGCATGTGGTCAACGACTGAGTAATCCAGGTAGTCGTATTCCGGGTGTGGTTGCCGTCCTCGGAAGTTTCGCATCGGGATGAGGTGTGCTTCAACTCCGCGCTTACGCATGGAATGGACGAGGAGCGCGAGGGCCTCCGGGCCACCGGTTCGGTCGCCCAAGGGGCATGCGACGTAGAACTTCGGCATACCCACAGCCAGAGACTAAGGCAGCAGTCCATCCGCAAGGCTCGAACCCGCGAGGTGCAGGTTCTGGTCGGGTGTGGGTGTGCAAAGGGGGTATCGCGACCAGCATTGATCCGTCTCGACAGGCACGTCAAGGACAAGTCCCTGATCGGTCGTTGTGGAAGCCACGTCGGGACTTCGCACAGGCGTCACCCGATAGGTGATGGTGAGCGCCGCCACCTTCCATTCCTGCGGCTGCGTCATCGTGGACCACGGCATCCTCACCGCCGCCGCGAAACACGTGACGGTCATCACGGGAAGGACCAAGCCCGCCACGGTCACGGTCCGCCAGGTCGTTCGTTCTCTCAGGCTCCACAGGGCCCAGCCAAGTGGAACAACCGCGAGGGCAAGGAATGGGCCCCAGATGAACCTGAACGCCGGTGGTGTCACCAAAAACCAGGCAATGAGCGACACGGCACTTGGCACCATCGCCAGAGCGATCTGCCGCCAATACCTCCCCAGCTGCCGCCACGCGAACGCCCAGACCAAGACAAGCGCCAACACCAGCGCGAGAAACTCGTAGGGCTCCCACTGCAAGGGCAGTCGAGAAATCCAGGGCCTTACCCATCCCCACCCCTGCACCGCCTCCCAGATATGGGTTGAGTCGCGCATGAAGCCCAGGGTGGCTTCGCGCAGAGTGACAGGGTCTGCGGAACGCCAGGCGACATCAAAGGGATGCACGGACAAGGGGTACCCCCACCATCCGCTCATTCGGAAGTCACGAGCACCCTGAGCCAGAGTTGCGATGGCAGCCAGTAGAGCTACGGGTACGAAGGCTCGTGCGAATCCTGTCGCATACGCCCGGCGGTGGAGAAGCACCATTACCACCACGACGAGAACGCCGAGTGCGAACACAATCATGGTCGGTCTCAACATCACAAGGAGAACTGCGCCCGCGAGAGAAACTCCCGCATCCCGCATCCGTGTTCTCGACACAAAGTCCGCGAGGTAACTCACCACAATCGCGCTTACGGCAAGGGTCGCACAATCCTGCGATGGGCCGGTGACCCACGCGTCGGCCATGGCGATCATGGGGATCCATGCCGCTGTCACCCCAACCATGAGGACGAACGTGCCGACGCTCAATCTTCGGCCAATCAGCCGGAGGACGAGGTCCGCCGCGACGAGACCGAGCAGGAGTCCATTGAGCAGGCGAAAGCCCTCATACGACCACGGCCCGTTACCCAAAAG
>JBAWXR010000214.1:0-2931 GCA_037143955.1 Actinomycetes bacterium | reverse complement strand
CGTCAAGGACCCTGCGTACGACCCCACGCGATATGTCATCGACCTTGTCGTAGCCGGGAGCGTCAACACCATGCCTGAGGCAACGTTGATGGCCGTCGCTACGCAGGGCCAGTGCCGGGGAGACGAGGTCACCGGGACCGCACAGCAGTCCGCGCGAGTGTGGCAGGACCTCGCAGTCCTCGGCATTGACCAAGCCCACGTGTGCGACCAACTGGAGGCCGAGGGCGTCACCAAGTTCATCGATTCGTGGATGGACCTGCGTCGCAATGTGGCCAAGACAGCGGGGATTGAGGCCTGACATGAGCCCGCTGCGGCATTTGGCTTCCCCGACCAACCCCCTTCGCAACCCACTCGACCAGCGACTCCCCCGCATCGCCGGTCCGTGCGGCATGGTGCTGTTCGGTGTCACAGGAGACCTGTCACGCAAGAAGGTGATGCCGGCGATTTATGACCTCTACAACCGAGGACTTCTGCCGCCTCGTTTCGCACTCACCGGGTTCGCCCGACGTGACTGGGAAACCCAGGATTTCGCGCAGATTGTGCACGACTCGGTGCGGGAACACTCGCGCACGCCCTTCAATGAAGACACGTGGAAGCAGATGGCCGAAGGAATCCGGTTTGTCGCCGGTGACCTGAGCGATGCCGATGCCTATAACCGCCTGGCAGAAACCGTGCGCGAGCTGGATCGTGAGCGGGGCACGGGCGGGAACCATGCCTTTTATCTGTCGATTCCCCCCGGCCTGTTCCCCGTTGTCCTTCAGCACCTCAAGGGCGCTGGCCTTGCCGACGACAGTGAAGATTCGTGGCGGCGCGTCGTCATCGAGAAGCCGTTCGGCCATGGCCTTGCGAGTGCACAGGAGCTCAATCGCATTGTCAACGAGGTGTTCGCGCCATCATCGGTCTTTCGCATTGACCACTACCTCGGCAAGGAGACCGTCCAAAACATTTTGGCGGTGCGTTTCGCCAATTCGATGTACGAACCACTCTGGAACTCCAACTACGTCGACAACGTCCAGATCACCATGGCCGAGGACATCGGTATCGGTGGCCGAGCCAGCTACTACGACGGCATCGGTGCCGCCCGTGACGTCATTCAAAATCACCTTCTTCAGTTGCTCGCACTGACGACCATGGAGGAACCGCTGTCCTTCAATGCCGAGGACGTGCGGGCTGAGAAAGTCAAAGTCCTGCGAGCCATCCAGCTGCCCCGTGAATTGGGCAAGCACACCAGTCGGGGCCAGTACTCCGCCGGCTATCAAGGTGGCATACCCGTCAAGGGCTACCTTGAGGAGGACGGCATCAACCCTGAGAGTTTGACCGAGACGTTCGCTGCGATGCGAGTCGATATAGATAACCGACGCTGGGCCGGCGTTCCGTTCTACCTGAGGACCGGCAAGCGACTGGGCAGACGTGTTACCGAGGTAGCCGTGGTGTTCAAGCGTGCGCCCCATCTTCCCTTCGCCAAGACAGCGGTACAGGAACTTGGCAACAACGCCTTCGTCTTTCGCATCCAGCCCGATGAAGGCATCACTGTGCGCTTCGGATCCAAGGTACCGAACACCTCGGACTTCCAGGTGCGCGATGTGACCATGGATTTCGGCTACGGAGACTCTTTTGTCGATGCAAGTCCCGAGGCTTACGAGCGCCTCATCCTGGACGTTCTCCTAGGTGATCCGCCGTTGTTCCCCCAAAATGCCGAAGTTGACCTTGGCTGGGAGATCCTCGACCCGGTACTGGATTACTGGGCAACCCATGGAAAGCCTGACCAATATGTGTCGGGTGGATGGGGGCCGCACTCGTCGTACGAGATGTTGGCCCGTGACGGTCGTGTCTGGAGGCGTCCATGATTCGCTTGGAGGACACCAGCGGTGGTGCCGTTGCGGCCGCGATCGCTGAGGAGCGTCGACGCATCGGGTCGCCCGCAACAGGCATGGTCCTGACGATGCTGGTACTGGCCGACGAAGAATCACAGTCTGACGCCACGAGCGCCGCGGTCGGTGCGGCTCGTCAACATCCCATGCGCATCCTGACTCTCATTCCGCGCAGCGGAAAAGACACCCGACTCGACGCGGAAATCGCTGTGGCGGGCGAGGATGGCCCCGGTGAGGTAGCAGTCCTGCGCCTGCGCGGCGAACTGGCCAACTACGGGAACTCCGTGGCGGTTCCGCTTCTCCTACCCGATACCCCCGTTGTCGCGTTCTGGCCGCACGGCGCCCCAGCCGTGCCTGCCGACGACCTCATCGGTCGACATGCGCAACGACGCATCACCGACCTCGCAGCCGAGCCTGATCCCATAGCGGCCCTGGCTAAGCGCAAGTCCGGCTACCGACCCGGAGACACCGACCTGGCCTGGACCCGGCTCACTCCGTGGCGTTCCGCACTTGCCGGGGCACTCGATCAGCCACTGGGACAGGTCACCTCCGCGTCAGTGTTCGCCGAAGATTCCAACGCATCGGCCGTCCTATTGGCGACATGGCTCAACAAGTGCCTCCACGTGAGCGTGGACCTCGTGAGCTCAAGCGGCCCTGGCATCACCGAGGTCCGCTTGGAGACGCACGAGGGGGCATTGACACTGAGCCGCCCCGAAGGCGATAAGGCCCTGCTCACGCGCCCCGGCGCGCCGGACTCCGCAGTAGCGCTTCCCCGACGCGAACTTGCGAGTCTGCTTGCGGAAGACCTTCGCCGACTCGACCCAGACGAGGTGTACGGGGAAGTCATCGCGAGTGTGAGCACATAGCTCATGACCGGTCCTGTTGACGTTCTGCGTCACGCCGATGCTGAATCACTCGCCGAAGCCGCTGCCGGTCGACTGATCACGACGCTTGTCGAACGACAGCAGTCCGGTGAATCCGCGAGCGTGTGCCTCACCGGCGGTGGGATCGGCACCGCGGTCCTGCGAGTTATCTCGAACAGTTCGGCACGAGATTCCGT
>JBAWXR010000213.1:0-2947 GCA_037143955.1 Actinomycetes bacterium | reverse complement strand
GGTACGTTACCTCAGCGATGCACCAAGGATCGTGAGCGCGATGAGTCCCGGCGGCGTGGTTCTCCTGGAGAACATTCGGTTCGACGCTCGTGAGACGAGCAAGGATCCAGTGGAACGAGCGGCGCTCGCGGCAGAACTTGCGGCGCTCGCCGACATATACGTGGCCGACGGATTTGGGGTCGTTCACCGCGAGCAGGCTTCCGTGACCGATGTGGCCCTGCTCCTGCCCAGTGCGGCCGGTCGCCTTGTGCACGCGGAGGCCAAAGTCTTCCAGCGCATCCTCAACGATCCGGCGCGCCCCTTCGTTGTCGTACTGGGTGGGTCGAAGGTGAGTGACAAGCTTGGTGTCATCGGCAACCTGCTTAGTCGCGTGGATCGTCTGCTTATCGGTGGCGGCATGGCGTTCACGTTCCTGGCCGCCCAGGGTTTCGGTGTGGGGTCGTCGCTCCTCGAAGAGGACCAGGTCGATACCGTCCGAGGTTTCCTGGCGCAGGCCAAGGAGTTGGGCGTCGAGATCGTGCTGCCGATCGACATCGTCGTGGCAGATGCGTTCAAGGCTGACGCGAATACTCAGGTGGTACCGGCTGACGCCATTCCTACGGAGTGGATGGGCCTCGACATTGGCCCGGCCACGCGGGGGCTCTTTGCCGCCAAGCTCGCCGATGCGGGGACCATCGTCTGGAACGGACCCATGGGAGTGTTCGAGATGGCCGCCTTTGCCGGCGGTACGCGCGCGATTGCCGAGACCATGGCAGCCAGTGGCGCGTTCACGGTCATCGGCGGTGGAGATTCCGCGGCAGCAGTTCGACTTCTCGGCATCGATGAAGCTGCGTTCAGTCACGTCAGCACGGGTGGTGGCGCGAGCCTGGAGTTCTTGGAGGGTCGGGAACTGCCCGGTCTGGTAGCACTGGAGGAGTCAGCGCGATGACCGACCGTATGCCGCTCATCGTGGGTAACTGGAAGATGAACCTCAATCACTTCGAGGCCATTGCGCTGGTGCAGAAGTTGGCCTTTGCTCTCAATGACGGTGATTTCGGCGTGGTCGACGTAGCGGTTCTTCCGCCGTTCACTGATATTCGTTCCGTTCAGACGTTGGTTGAGGGCGACAAATACGACATCGCCTACGGTGCCCAGGATCTGTCCCCGAACGAATCTGGGGCCTACACGGGAGACGTGTCCGGATCCATGCTGGCAAAGCTTGGCTGTTCCTACGTAACGGTAGGTCACAGTGAGCGGCGACAGATCCATCAGGAGTCCGATGAGATCGTCAATGCCAAGGCGCGCACCGCGCTGCGCTACGAGATCACGCCCATCATCTGCGTGGGCGAAGGTCGCGAGGTTCGCGAGGCTCGGGGTCATGTTGCCTACGTACTGGCCCAGTTGGCGGCGTGCCTTGAGGGGCTGACCGCCGAGCAGGTCGCGGGCGCGGTGATCGCGTACGAACCGGTGTGGGCAATCGGGACAGGAATGGTGGCCACACCTGACGATGCTCAGGAGGTCTGCGCAGCCATCCGGACGCGGGTGGGGGAATTGTTGGGCGCCGGCACGGCGCGGGCAGTCCGAGTCCTCTACGGGGGGTCGGTGAAGGCCAACAACATCGCAGGGATCATGGCTCAACCGGATATCGACGGGGCCCTGGTCGGTGGGGCGAGTCTGGATCCCGATGAGTTCGTGGGAATTGTCCGTTTCCGGCTGCACCCCGCAGAGACCGGCGGCTGAGTGTTGGTATCCTCAAGGCTTCCTACCGCGGAGACTCCATGATCACCATCTTGACGATCGCGATTGCAGTCGTTCTGGTTATTACCAGCGTGCTGCTCATCGTCCTGATCCTGCTGCATCGAGGCAAGGGTGGTGGGCTCTCGGACATGTTCGGCGGTGGGGTTAGCTCGTCGATCGGCGGGTCCTCGGTCGCGGAGAAGAACCTCGATCGCCTCACAGTCGGGCTTGGATTGGTGTGGGCAGCCTGCATCGTGGCGGTGGGCCTCTTGGTCTCCGCTAAGCCGTAGCTACATTTCTTTACCAACCGAAAGGCAGGAATCGTGGCCGGTGGCAGTGCAATCCGTGGAAGTCGTGTTGGCGCAGGACCCATGGGGGAAGCAGAGCGTGGCGAGGCAGCTCCGCGTATGTGGGTGTCCTTCTGGTGCTCACGCGGTCACGAGTCGCGCCCCAGCTTTGCCACCGATGCAGCCATTCCCGAGGAATGGGACTGCCCTCGGTGCGGACTGCCGGCCGGACCAGATCGCGAAAACCCGCCGGCACCGCCCAAGATCGAGCCCTACAAGACCCACCTCGCCTACGTGAAAGAGCGCCGGTCAGACGTTGATGGGGCAGCCATCCTCGCCGAGGCGCTCGACAAGATCCGAGGCAACTGACGCTCCTGCAGTGCCCCTCAAGCGCTTGGTCGAGCGAAATCCGCGGGCAGATGTCCGGCTGCTGCATGATCGAGAAGAAATAGCGTGCGCTCGCGGCCGCGTGCGGCGGCTGCGGGAACCTGGAATTCACCGGCTTCTGGCATCAACGCGAGCCTGACGGCCACAGCCTTCTCTTCGCCACTGGCCAGGATCCATACCTCGCGCGCACAACGGATAACCGGCATCGTGATGGTGCCGCGCACGGGCGGAGGTTTAGGCGCACCGGTCACGGCGCAGGCCAGTCTCGTGTCGTGCAGGGCTGGTTGCTCAGGAAAAAGTGACGCCACATGCCCGTCCGGTCCGATGCCCAGCAGCACGATGTCGAGCGATGGCTCGCTGCCACCCCACAGGCGTAGCGCATCCGCATACGTGGCAGCGGAATCGGCAACATCGCTCGAGTTCTCCGGAGCCGGGAAGGGATGCACGCGGCTCGGGTTCAGTGGCAGTTGATCGAGCAGCGCGGCTCGGGCTCCCGTCTCGTTGCGGTCGGGTGATCCTGTTTGGACGTACCGCTCGTCTCCCCACCAGATGTCCAC
>JBAWXR010000212.1:0-2962 GCA_037143955.1 Actinomycetes bacterium | reverse complement strand
GCGCGTAGTTCCGTGCCCGCGTCGGTGCGTCAGCAGGAGGGCAGACGCTGCGCCAGCAAGCCTGGCAGTGCATCGAGTCCGATGCGCTCCTGCTGCATGGTATCGCGCTCGCGCACGGTGACGGCCTGATCGTCCAGCGTCTCGAAGTCGATCGTGACGCAGTAAGGCGTGCCGATCTCGTCCTGGCGACGGTAACGGCGACCGATGGCACCAGCATCGTCGAAGTCGACGTTCCATCGCTTGCGGAGCTCAGTCGCGAGATCGCGCGCCTTGGGTGACAGCTGCTCGTTGCGCGACAGGGGAAGCACCGCCACCTTGACGGGCGCAAGACGCGGATCAAGCCGCAGCACCGTGCGCACGTCGACGCCCCCCTTGGTGTTGGGTGCCTCGTCCTCGGCGTAGGAGTCCAACAAGAACGCCAGCACCGCACGCGTGAGACCGGCTGCGGGCTCAATGACATAGGGCACCCAGCGCTCATTGGCGTCCTGATCGAAGTACGACAGGTCGGTGCCTGAATGTTCACCGTGCGAGCTGAGATCGAAGTCGGTGCGGTTGGCGATGCCCTCGAGTTCGGCCCACTCCGACCCCGCGAATCGGAAGCGGTACTCGATATCGACCGTGCGCTTGGAGTAGTGGCTCAGCTTCTCTTTGGGATGCTCGAAGAAGCGCATGTTGTCCGGGTTGAGGCCCAGATCGATGTACCAGTCCCACCGCTGCTTCATCCAGTACTCGTGCCATTCCTCATCGGTGCCGGGCTTGACGAAGAACTCCATCTCCATCTGCTCGAACTCGCGCGTGCGGAAAATGAAGTTGCCGGGCGTGATCTCGTTGCGAAAGCTCTTGCCTGTCTGGCCGATGCCAAACGGCGGCTTCTTACGCGAGGCGTTCATGACGTTGAGGTAGTTGACGAAGATGCCTTGGGCGGTCTCGGGACGCAGGTAGTGCACCGCACCCGCATCGTCGACCGGACCGACCGTCGTACGAAGCATGCCGTTGAAGTCGCGTGGCTCGGTGAAGTCGCCCTTGGTGCCGCAGTTGGTGCAGGTGATGTCGGCGAGGCCGTTGGCCGGTAATTTCTTGTGCTTATCCTCGTACGCCTCAATGAGGTTGTCGGCGCGCCAGCGCTTGTGGCACTTCTTGCACTCGGTGAGCGGATCGGTGAACGTCGCCACGTGGCCGGACGCTTCCCACACCTGCGGCGCCAAGATGATGGAGGAGTCCAAACCGACGACGTCCTCGCGTCCACGAACCATGTACTGCCACCACTGGCGGCGCACATTTTCTTTGAGTTCAACACCCAGCGGGCCGTAGTCCCATGCCGAACGGCTGCCGCCGTAGATCTCTGACGACGGGAACACGAACCCCCGACGCTTGCACAGGTTGACGACGGACTCGACACGATCGGCGGCCATGGGCGCGCTCCTTTTATTACTCAGAAGCGCGGTGCGCCCCATCCGGCTGGCTGTCGGCGGATGAGCGGAGTCTACGAGAGTCGCTCGAGCACCGAGCGCGCGGTCTCATCGTCGATCGTGTCGAAGATCGCGTAGTGCCACGTCAAGGCTCGCCTGCCCATCGGGGTGACCGGCGCGAGGACCTCGTCGTAGCGCAGGGCGAGGTCAGACATCACCTCGCGCGAGCACACCGGCACGGTAAGCACCAAACGGGACGGACCTAACGGGCGCAGAGCGGCCGCAGCGGCGCGAGCCACCGTGCCCGTCTCGACACCGTCGTCGACCACGATCACCACCCGGCCTTCGATGCCCTCCACCGGCTCAGCGACTGCACCGTCGTCACTGCGGGTAACCGGAAGTCCACGTACATCGACGTCGATCACTTCGCGCAGACCGGCAGCCACGGGGACGCCGCTGGGCAGCACGGCGAGTACCAGGGGGGACTGCGAAAGCAGCGGTACCATGAGCGGCGCAAGGCGACGTCCGCCATCGCGCAGGTCGGTGAAGTCGGTCAAAGCTCGTCCGATCGCGAGGTCACCGGCGCGACGTGCGCAGCGGCCGCCCGACCCAAGCGCACATCGTCGGCATCGCGCGCACGTCCGGACACGGACGTGATGTCTGCATCGCCCTCGCTGTGTTGCAGGAGTTCATAGGCAGAGGGCTCGTCGATGGCCTGGGCCATAAAGGGAATGCCGTGCATCTTCATATCCATGTCTGACAGTGCGCGTCGATAGTCCCCCACGCTGTCCCACTCGCTGCGCAACAACAGCAGTTCGGTCTCATCGGTTGACTGACCAATCGACGCGCACTGGAATCCACTCTGACGCGCGAATATCGACAGCACGCGTTCCGCGCCTGCCAGCCAGGTAGACCGAGCATCAGGACTGACCCGGAAGCGCACGATGACCAGCAGTGCAGCGGCCTCACCAAAGTCCGGCCACGGGTTAGGGTTGCTCACCGGCGCACCGTAGCGGTGCCCGAGCTACACCGGCACCTTCGCGGTGCCGAGAAGGACAGGAGCACCATGGCCGACGACCAGACCCCAGGTATCCGCGGGCCACGTGGGCCGGGCAACACTCCGGGTCGCACCCCCGGCGGCGCCTCGCAGCCAGGTCGCGCGTCTGCCGGAGCGTCTCCCTCGCGCCGAGACGCGTTCGAGCGTGTGAGCTTTCCGCTTCTCCAAACCCTTCACTCATTGCCCCGCTGGCTGGTCGTCGTCACCCCAGCGATCCTGCTGTTCCTCGGACTCGTGGCCTCCGGGCCGTTCCGATGGATCGGAGGACTGCTGCTGCTCTTCACCGCCGCACTCCTGGGGTGGCTCACCGCGCTCTCGTGGCCACGGGTCGCTGGCGCGCAGAAATTCATTCGCGTCGTCATAGTTCTGGCACTGGTGGGCATGGCCGTTCTGAAGTTCATCGGCCGGCTTTAGGAGCTCTCTCGACGGGCTCTGGGGCCCTACTCGCGTTGGTTCTCTCGGGGATCGCGACGATTCTGCTCGCAGCTTTGGCAGG
>JBAWXR010000211.1:0-2964 GCA_037143955.1 Actinomycetes bacterium | reverse complement strand
ACGCGCCGCGAAGTCGACCACCGTCGACCACGCCGCGGACAGGCCCAGCTTCGAGGCATCCAGACCGGCATCGGCCACGGTCAACGTCTCGACCGGCTTCTTCTTCGCCGCCATGATCCCCTTGAACGACGGGTAACGCGGCTCGTTGATCTTCTCCACAACACTGACGACGACCGGAGTCGTCGCGGTCACCATGTCGAACCCGGACTCGGTCACTCGCTGCACCGTCACCGCATCACCGGCAACCTCCACAGCCTGAGCGAACGTCAGCTGCGCGTACCCCAGGCGCTCAGCGACCATCGCCGGCACCACACTCAGCCGCGCATCAGTGGACTCCGACCCGAACACCACCAGGTCGAACCCGCGACCGGACAGCACCTGCGCCAGCGCATACGACGTGGCCAAGGCATCCGAACCCGCGAACACCCCATCAACCAAGTGCACACCCGCGTCCGCGCCCATGCTCAACGCCTTGCGCACCGTCTCGGCAGCCTTCTGTGGACCCATCGTCACGACCGTGACCTCACCACCGTGAGCCTCCGCCAGGCGAAGAGCCTCCTCCACCGCGTACTCATCCAGCTCATTCATCACACCGTCGGCAGCCTCACGATCCAACGTCGCATCACCAGCCCGAAGCACCTTCTCCGCCCACGTATCCGGCACCTGCTTCACGCACACCGCGATCTTCACAACAACTCCTGAAAAAGAAGGTACAAATATCCTAAATGTAGGTACATATATACCGCAAGGTCGGCCCGTGCTGCAACCGTTTCTCGTCAGCAGTCCTCGCAGCGCTGTCGCATCGCCTACTTGCTCGTCTATGTTCGGGACGCCGACTGACTTCGGCTTACGGCTCCATAGCCGCAATGAGTTCGCGACGGTACGGGAGCGTGGCCTCGGCGGCCTTCGACGCAGCACGGCGGAGGGTCGACCGTCGTCCTTGATTACCACCATCAGACTTAGACGCCGTACGACGCCACCGAGGAGAGGTGGAATCCCGTGCAGGGCGCGGACTAGCCGGACGCGGCATCATTTGGGATGTCAGACTGAACCTTCGGGTTGTACGGTTCAGCGACGCGCATCGAGGTAGAAAATGACTTCCCATCGAAAGGTTGCCTATCGCCAACTCGCAGAGGACTTGCGGCGAGCTCTCCGCTCAGGGCAGTTCTCCGATCGCGAGGCTATGCCTACCGAAAGCCAGATTGCGGAGTCTCGCGGCGTAAGTAGGTCAACGGTTCGCCGAGCAATGCAGGACCTCGTCGCTGAGGGACTCATCTATCGCGTCGCGGGCCGCGGGACCTTCCCCGTTTCTCCTGCGGACAGATACCTACGTTCGTTCGGATCGATCGAAGATCTTCTATCGCTTTCAGTAGACACCCTTTGCGAAATTACCTCGCCCCTACAGGCGCGTGTGGACATTGAAGCAGCCGGGCGCCTGCGATTGGAAACGGATCAGGTCGTGAGCCTAACGCTTCGAAGGTCATACGGCGCTTCGACTTTCTGTGTCACTCAAGTTCATCTTCCCCCTCACATCGGGACAGCTATCGCAGACTTCGAAGAACTCTCCGTCGCTCGAATGAGAAGCTCTCTTACTGTCATCGGCGCTATCGATGAGCGATTTCCAGGACTTCTTGCTGATGCCGAGCAAACAATCAGTGCCGTTCCTGCCGGGAAGGCGCCTGGTGAGGCGTTGGACGTAGTCGTGGGTTCCCCGATACTCCGGGTCGATCGACTCTACTCGGATGCCGCCGGCAACCCGATCGAACTAGCGATTTCATACTTCGATCCCGCGAAATACACGTACCGGATGCGCATGCGACGGCAAGGCTCGTAGTAGCGCGTGTCGCGGGTATCACGTCACGCTGCGCGCAATCTTGCGAGGTGCGCCTTAGCGCGGCACTTTCGGGGGTGACGTCCCCGGTGGTGGTGGGTTTTCGGCCTTGATCGTGGGGTATTCCACGGTGTTAAGGGCCATCGTGCAAAGGTCAGTGAGTAGGGACAAATCAACTCACGAGAGGACTTTGCACGATGGCTATGGATCAGTCTGCCTTGTTGGAATTGTTGGATGCGCTTAAGGGCGCTGGTGTCGATGATCGTGTGCGGATCGCAGCGCAGAGCATGTATCAGGCGTTGATCGACGCGGAGGCCGAAGGGGTGATCGGTGCCGGCTTCTGGGAGCGCCCCGAGGGCCGCACGGCGATCCGCAACGGGTCGAGGCGGTGGCTGCTGTCCACGACCGCCGGGGATCTGGAGTTTCGTATTCCGAAGCTGCGGACCGGGTCGTTCTTCCCGTCGCCGCTGGAGCGCCGCCGGCGCATCGACCAGGCGCTGTTCGCGGTCGTTATGGAGGCCTACTGCACGGGGTGAGCATCCGTAAGGTCGACGACTTGGTGGAGGCGTTGGGTGCGGACACCGGGATCTCCAAGTCGGAGGTTTCGAGGATCTGCAAGGACCTGGACGAGGAGGTCGGTGCGTTCCGCGACCGCAGTCTCGCGGACACCACTTATCCGTACGTGTTCTTGGACGCGACCTACTGCAAGG
Organism: Actinomycetes bacterium; assembly: GCA_037143955.1. Taxonomy (GTDB): domain Bacteria; phylum Actinomycetota; class Actinomycetes; order S36-B12; family S36-B12; genus JBAWXR01. Next base: position 423 of record JBAWXR010000211.1, on the reverse strand, counting down.
CCCGGGTGAACCACCGCGTCGTGTCCCAGGCCATCGTCGTGGCGATCGGTGTGACCGCGGACGGACGCCGGGAAGTGCTGGGTATGGATGTCGGTGACAGTGAGGACGGGGCGTTTTGGACTGCGTTCTGTCGCGGCCTCAAAGCCCGCGGGCTGGCTCCACGGTGAAGTCCCGGGGCATCGTATGTGGGTGTCGCGGGACTCTGACGAGCGACGAGATCCACGTTGACCAGATCTGTGGCACGCCCCTGTACTCGGGAACCCCGTCTCTATCGAGTCAGTTGCGTCGGCCGAGGTATCCGAAGCTCACATTCTGGGACGAGGGCTGTAGCCGAGGCGAGACCCCCTCCACTAGACGGGGTAGCCGACCATGTCTACCGCCCTTGGTCGCTCGTCGATCGGTATCGCACGGACGGTCCAGGCT
>JBAWXR010000210.1:0-2975 GCA_037143955.1 Actinomycetes bacterium | reverse complement strand
GCGTCGGGACCGAGCCCTTGCCCGCAGCCTTGATGGCGTCGGCCTGAGCCTGCGTGATGGTGCCGTTGCTGACCAGGCTGGCGAGCTTGTCGGTCTTGCCGGCCTTCAGCGCCTCCAGTGCAGTCTTGACGGCGTCGGCCTGGGCGCGAGTGATCGTGCCGTTCTGGACCAGCGAGCCCACCGGGCCGCCGTTGGGGCCGCCGTTGCCGGGTGCCGCGTTGGCGACACCGGTGACGGTGGTGAGGAGCACGACCGCGATGCCCATGCCCGCCGCTGTGCGGATGATGGTCGAGCGCTTCATGAGATCTCCCTGGATTCGTGTGTGGGTGTCGGGATCGACAAGATGACTATCGACAGCGGATCTGGGAACCGGGTGGGCTAATCCTGTGAAGTTCCTGTGAGTCGATCGGCGATTTTGGCCGAAGCGGCGCCGAGCGCGGCGAACTCAGAGGCCTTCAGCACATCGACCAGGTTTCTGCGAACGGACGCCACATGGTCAGGTGCAGCGGCTACAAGCGTGGACCAGCCGTGCTCGGTCATAACGGCGAAGTACCCGCGCCGATCGTCGGGGCAGGGCTGTCGTTCGATGAGATCGGCCTTCTGCATGCGATCGATCTGATGGGACAAGCGACTGCGTGAGGACAGCGTCACGTCGGCGAGTTCGCTCATGCGCAGGCGCCGATCGGGGGTATCGGACAGTCGCACGAGGATCTCGTAGTCGGCGAGCGTGAGTCCGTGCTCGGATTGAAGATCCCGATCGAGCTGGTCAAGGAGGAGTTGGGCTGCCGCGATCCACGAACGCCAGTGGCGTTGCTCATCTTCGGACAGCCACGAGGTCATCGCATAAGGCTAACCCAAAGTAGTTGAAAGTCGGACTTGTCGATGTGTCGACCTGAAGGTGGGCCCCTAGTCGATGTGACTGATCTCCCACAGGCGTACGCCGCCCAGAATGCCCGACGAGTTGGGAATCAACTCGCCCTTGGCCCCCACCTCAGAGGCGGACAGGTACTTGGCATTTCCGCCACCGACATACAGGTGATCGAAGAACAGTGTTTCTTCCCACGCCTTGATGGCTCGCTTGACGTTCTTGACCCACTTCTCATGTCCGTCTTTTTTGCGCTGGGCGTTGCCCAGGGCGATATCGAAGGACAGTCCGTCGCGAAAGGGAGCATGTGAAAGCTCCAGATGGGGGAGCAGGGTGCCATTGTTGAACAGCGCCGTGCCGACACCGGTGCCCAGGGTCATGACGAATTCCAGGCCTTGGCCGCGTATGACGGCGCACCCCTGCATGTCGGCGTCGTTGACCACCTTGGTCGGCAGCTGAAAAACCTGCGCCAGAGCGTGGGATAGGTCAAAGCCTTCCCACGCTTGGGCCAGCTCCGGGTCGCGCTCTCCACCGTATTCACTGCGCGACAGTGAGGGCACCTCGATCACTCGGCCTTGGCGCACGAGACCGGGGAATCCCACCGAGGCGCGGTGGGCGCCCGCCAGTTGCGGGGCGACCAGATCGCGCACGGTGTCGACGAATCGGTCCGGGGGACACGGGTAAGGGGTGTCGACTCGCACTCGCTCCGTGGTCGCGATTCCTTGGCTGTTGACCACCGAAGCCTTGAAGCCACTGCCGCCGATATCGATACACAGGGTGAGCACATCGGCCGGCCACGTGGTTTTTGTATCGGCGCTTGTGTCGGTGTTGGCACCGGTCACTGCCAGGTCTCCATTCCTGTCGGGAGGGTGAGGATCTCGGCACCGGTATCGGTGACGAGAATTGTGTGTTCGAACTGCGCTGTCCATCGGAGGTCTTTGGTGACCACGGTCCAACCGTCATCCCACATGCGGTAGTCGTGGGTGCCCAGGTTGATCATCGGCTCGATCGTGAATGTCATGCCCGCCTCGATGAGTTGATCGGCACGCGGATCGTCGTAGTGGGGGATGACAAGACCTGAGTGAAATGCGGTGCCAATGCCGTGGCCCGTGAAATCTCGTACCACGCCGTAACCGAACCTCTTGGCGTAGGACTCGATCACCCGGCCGATGACGTTGACGGGCCGGCCAGGCGCAACGGCCGCGATTCCGCGGCGGGTGGCCTCGCGGGTGCGCTCGACCAGAAGGCGCGCCTCCTCGTCGACATCGCCGACCAGAAACGTGGCGTTGGTGTCGCCGTGCACGCCGCCGATAAATGCGGTGATGTCGATATTGCAGATGTCCCCATCGATCAGGACAGTGGTGTCGGGGATGCCGTGGCAGATCACTTCGTTGAGCGAGGTGCACAAAGACTTCGGGAACCCGCGGTAGCCCAGGGTGGAGGGGTAGGCCCCGTGGTCACAGAGGAAGTCGTGTCCCACCCGGTCAAGTTCATCGGTGGTGACGCCAGGGGCGATGTGTCGGCCCACCTCGGCCAGAGCATCGGCGGCAAGCCGTCCCGCGATCCGCATCGCAGCGATGGTCTCGGGATCCTTGCGTTCGGTGCCGGTGTACGGCACCGGGGCGGGTCGGCCGACATAGTCGGGCCGCGCGATTGACTCAGGCACGGTACGCATGGGAGACACCCGACCTGCCTGCAATGTCCTCGCCATGGTGGCGATCCTAGGTCGGTCGCTAGATTTGCGCCGCGACGCACACCCGCCTACGAGACAGGAGCTTGGCGTGTCTTGGTACTACTGCTTGGTCCATCAGAAGGTTGAACCCGAGGCTGGTTGTCCTAATGCGGAACGGCTGGGTCCGTTCGCTACCGAGGCTGAGGCAGCACAGGCCTTGGAATTGGCCCACGAGCGCAATGCGGCCTTCGACGAAGACGACTGAATCTGCGCCTTGAAACGGTGAAGGCCCCGCACCATTCGGTGCGGGGCCTTCGTTGTCCATTGGACGGGGAAGTGGCTAGGCCTTCTTCGCAGCGGCCTTGCGAGCCGGACGCTTTGCAGCCTTCTTGACTGTGCGCTTGGCAGCAGTCTTCTTTGCAGCCTTCTTAACCGTGC
>JBAWXR010000209.1:0-3011 GCA_037143955.1 Actinomycetes bacterium | reverse complement strand
CTCTGCTCGGTGTCGGTGATCCAGCTCTGCATGGAAACTCCTTGTGTCGGTGAGGCGGCCAATCGAGGTGAACGGGCAGTACGGGTGATGTCAGTCGGTGTCAGTGCGAGCGCGTGATGACGCTGCGGTCGCCTTCCTTCCACATCCGATCGAGGCGACGATAGGCGATTCGCCACCCCTGCGGGGTGCGGACGAGACGATCGGCGTACTCAGCGCCGATGAAGTAGTGCTTCTCACCCAGGATGTGCTGGGAGATGAGGTAGGTGCGCACCTCGGCGGTGTCCGGGTCGGTGAAGGTGATGAGGCTCTTGGCCAGTGAGTGCTGCGTGGAGTCCAACTTCTCCAAGGACGCCTGAATCATCGCGCGAATGGCGTGGGGCCCCTGCGGCTTGCCGAGGCTTCCCGCGTCGAACTCCGCGTCGTCGGTGAAGAGCGGCTCGATCTCATCAAAATTCTTGAAGTCCAAGGCTCGGGAGTAACGCACGAGGACCTCGTCGATCTCCATTCGATCGGAGATTTCCTGGAGGGACTTGGTCATGCAGACTCCTTGATCGGTGGCTGAAGCGCCGGTGGCCGAACCGGCCACCCACCACGCTAGACAACGCTAGGGTGGGAATACAAGGATTTCCTATTATTTCCCCACCGTTGACTTCCGGAGGCTGGCATGGCCGAGCAAGCGAAGAACTGGGAGAACGTCAAGTCCTACTCCCTGGATGCCGATTCTGAGCAGGCGCTTTTCGACGCACAGATCGAGTGCACGTTCATTTGGGCCGGCAAAGAAGGCTGGCCGATGGGCGTCATCGTCAACTACATCTTCCGCGACGGTCGCTTCTGGCTCACTGCTAGCGAGGAGCGCCCGCGCGTCAACCAGATTCGCAAGGATCCGCGCGTCAGCATCGCGATCACCTCCAAGGGTTCGGTCATCAAGGAGCGTCAGTCGCTGACCTACAAGTGCGAGGCCATCGTCCACAAGGACCGCGAAACCCTGGATCGCATCTTGCCGGAGTTCGCCGACGCTATGCGCCCGGGTGAGCCGGAGAAGGCCGCAGCCTTCCTTGCCATGCTGGATTCGCCCGAGCGGGTCGTGTTCGAGCTGATCCCCCAGACCCGCATCGGCTTTGACAGCGCCAAGATGTGGGCCGCGTCCGAGGCGGCTCGTCCCTCCGACTCTCCGTCCGGCAAGCACTGACCACCACTCCTTCCCTCGCGTTCTTCCGCTGAAAGGCTCCGACATGCGTTTCACCGACAAGGTCCTATTCGTCACCGGCGGAGCAAGCGGCATCGGCCGTGCGACTGCCGAGCGTGTGGTAACCGAGGGAGGCCGAGCCGCTCTCGTCGACCTCGACCTCGCCAAGGCGCAGGCTGTGGCCGCTGAGATCGGAAACGGCTGCATCGGTCTCGCCGCGAATGTCGCCGACGAGGCACAGGTCAAAGCGGCGGTCGACGCGACCGTCGCTCAACTTGGCGGCATCGATCTCGTGCTCGCGGCTGCCGGTCATGCCGAGTTCGGGCCGACAGCCGAATGGGACTCTGAGCGGTTCATGCGCATGCTCGCGGTACACGTCGGTGGCACCTTCAATGTGTGCAAGTACACGCTGCCCGTCATGAAGGCCCGCGGGCGCGGATCCATCGTGACGATTGCTTCAACGGCCGGCTTCATGGCCAACAACAACAACGTTCCTTATGGCGCTGCCAAGGCCGGCATCACCGGTCTCACGCGCCAGATCACCCTTGAGGCACTGCCTGAGGTGCGCGTCAACTGCATCGCACCCGGCCGCACCATCACCGGCATGACCACTCCGCTCATGCTTCAGCGCGGTGGCGATATGGAACGGGGTGAAGAGATCTTCGGTGCGGCGATCCCGATGAAGCGCATGGGGCGTCCCGAGGAACTTGCAGCCGCCATCTGCTTCTTCCTCAGTGAAGACGCGTCATTCGTCACCGGCCAGACGCTGCTGGTCGATGGCGGCGAGGTCATCTCCTAGCGCTAGCTTCAGCCGCTTCGCTGCTCGTCCTCGAGCAGCTCAGCTCGCAGGCGGTCCATCGCGCTTGGGTTCATGCCCTTGGCCAGCACATAGCCTTCGGCGCCGCCGTATGTCTCAGTGACATGCCGCAAGAACTCGCGCATCGTGTCGGGATGCGCCTCGAAGATCCACGTCGGAGCTGTCGCCAGCCCGTTGTCTTGAAAGACTTGAGCAGCACGGATTCGCTCCAGGATCGGCGCCATGTTGCCGTGAGTGACGTGGTAGTCCGCGACGATCGTTTCGTGGTCCACCCCAAGAATGTCCAACAGCAGCGCCGTCACGATGCCGGTTCGATCCTTACCCGCCGTGCAATGGATCATCACCGGGCGCGACGACGCCTCAGCCATCAACTCAAGAGCGGCGATGATCGAGGCGGCATTCGCTTCGATCTGCCGGCGGTAGTCCTCGACAAGGTTGTCCGCCATTCCCGCTTCAATCTGCTCGGGCGTCACACCCGATTGCGGGAGCATGGAGTGATTGATGACCGTCACGAGATCTCCGGCAAGGACGTAGCCCTCACGCTCGACTTCTACATCCATGCGTAGATCGACGACGGTGCGTGGAGCGACCACATCAAAGAGGTCCGCGTGCCCCTGCTCGGTAAGGGACTTGGGGTTGTCGCTGCGCACCACCTGGCGAGAGCGAATCGTGCGCCCGTCCACCGTGCGAAGACCACCCAGATCACGCACATTGACCAGCCCGTCGATGCTCAGTGGTTCTGCTGCTGATGTCGTCATACTGCATCACCTGCGGCACGCCTCGCGGAGGCGAGCATCCTCACTGCAAGTGCGATCGGATCGCTGGGTAGCGCCTGGCCATCCAGTGGTGCTTCGACCGAAAGGATTGTTGAGGGTGGCAGTGCATCGCAGAATGCCCGCACAGGGAGATCGCCATCCGATGGCATGAGTCGCGAGCGGACAGCTTCGGCTCGAGCCGCCTCGGGATCGGCAGCAGCATTGGCCCCGACAGCTCCACAGACCTGTGCAT
>JBAWXR010000208.1:0-3022 GCA_037143955.1 Actinomycetes bacterium | reverse complement strand
GCCGCTGGCACCTTCATCTATAGCGATGCTGCGCACCAGCATCGACAGACCGGCTTTCGACGTGGCATAGGCGGTGGATCGAGTCGATGCGCGCAGGCCTGAAATGGAGCCGATCGCCACGAAAGCTCCACGCGATTCACGCAACAGCGACATCGTGGCGCGTGCGAGCAGGAATGGCCCGGTGAGGTTCACGCGCAGCACGTCATTCCACGTCTTCAGGTCCGTCTCTTCGACGGAGGCCTCCACCATGATCCCGGCGTTCGCCACGACCGCATCAAGTCGCCCGTAGGTAGCTCGGATGTTGTCGACAACTTTCGCGACGACGATCTCGTCTGCGCTGTCGCCCACCTCGATGCGGATTCCAGGGTGCGCGGCCGCCACGGCCTCCAGCGGTTCGCGGCGGCGGCCCGTGATGACCACCTGCCAGCCATCCGCCGCTGCGCGAGCGGCAATGGCGGCACCGATGCCAGTTCCGCCTCCGGTCACGAGGACAACCTTCATGTGCACTCCCAGAGTGAGGCTTGGGCAAACTCGTTCGGGGGCGAACGATAGTCGCTATGCTCGCCTCATGTCCGAGTCTTCTGGCTTCCTGCCTCCCCTGACCCCATCCGGTCGCGGCGCTCTGGTGCCGCAAATGCCGTGGCACTACTCGGGCACGCTGCTCACGGTCGAATACCGCACCAACCCGGCCAATGTTCGCGCGATTCTGCCCGCCGAACTGGATCTGGCTCCGGAGGATCCCGGCGCAGTCGCGTTCATCTGGGCCGACTGGCAGTCGTGCAGCACGGGTGGCGCTGAACTTCTCGATCCGTCCCGCGCGCAATACCTCGAAGCTTTCGTTGTGGTGCGTTGCCAGTACCAGGGCGTCACCTACAGCCGCTGCGTACTCATCTGGGTCACGACCGATTTCGCTATCGGCCGCGGCTGGTTCCAGGGCTACCCCAAGAAACTCGGCAGCGTGTTCGTCACGCGGCCCTACAACCACGGCAAGGCCGCACCGCGCGTTGCTCCCGGTGGCACGTTTGGTGCAAGCTTGGCCGCGTACGACCACCGGCTCGCGACAGCAAAGGTCACGTTGCGCGAGCCCAGCGAGACCAACGGATTTGTCAACGGCCATCCGATGGTTCATCACCGCTATATGCCTTCCCTCGTGCCGGGCGCGGGTATGTCGATGTCGCAGATCGTCACCATGGGCGGCGTGGATGCCGATCTCGGTCAGCCGTGGAAGGGCGACGCCGAACTGTCGTTGTTCGACTCTCCGTGGGACGAACCAGCGACGCTGCTGCCGGTTGACGAGATCATCGGCGGTTACTTCCGCGAGGTCGGCGTGACCTTTGCTGGAGGGCGTCTGCTCCACGACGACTCGCAGCCGATTTAGGAGTGCTCATGGCAGCACCACGCATGGTGAGTGTGCTCACCGAGAACTGGACCATGGCCGATCCCCGCGACATCCGCGGCATCGTGCGCATGGCGCAGGAGGCCGAGGACGCCGGCTTCGACATGGTGATGGTGAGCGACCACGTTCTGCTCGGGCCCTCGGCCGGCAGCGAGGGCCGCATGGCCAATCCGCGCGACTACGCCATGCCCGGCAATCAGGATCCCTTCACCGCATGGCCGTCCAACATCGTGCTACTCAGCGCCATCGCTGCAGCCACCACACGCATTCGGCTCGGCGCCATCGCTCTCATCGCCCCGCTGCGCAATCCGCTTGTCCTTGCACACGACCTCGCCACCCTCGATCTGCTGAGTGAGGGGCGGCTGGTGATCCAGCCCACGGTCTCGTGGCACCGCGAGGAGTACGACGCGATCGGGGTTCCGTTTGAGAAGCGAGGACGCATCCTCGATGAGCAGCTGGATATCTGGTCGAAGGTCTTCGCTGCCTCACCTGTGACGCACCACGGTGAGTTCTTCACCTTTGACGACGTCTACCTCGAGCCCAAGCCATGGACGCCGCAGGGCCCGGCCATGTGGTTCGGTGGTGAGCGCGTGCACGGCGCGATCGTGGATCGTCTCGTGCGGTATGGCTCGGGCTACCACCCGCTGGGCAAGGTCACTCCTGAGGATGTAGCCGCACTGGAGACCGCGCTGAGTGCGGCAGGGCGCTCAAGCCAGGACCTTGAGCTTGTCGGCGGCACACGCGTGGAGTTCCCCGACGACAACTCGTGTGCGCCGCTGCCCGAGGCACTTCAGGAGATTCCGCGTCAGATGGAACTGGGCTTCACGACGTTTTGTATCAAGCCGTCAATTTTCATCGACGAACGCGAGGACCATGCGCGCTTTTGCCGCGACGTCATTTCGCGCGTCGACGCATTGACGTCCTGACGCCCTGATCAGGCCGGTGCCGCCACAGGAACACCGTGGCGCGCACATGCGACGGTGAGTCGGCTGTCATACGTGATCATGCCTTCGAGTTCTTCACCCAGTTCAAGTGCACACGCCAAGTGCAGGGCGTCCAGACTCCGCAGACTTTCAGGTCCAAGCTCCGCTGCACGTCGGAATGCCGTCGGCGTGACCCGCAGCAGATTCAGCAGACCAAGTGTTGTGAGCGCCCGATCTACATGATCGGGAACCATTCTCCTCACCGCGCGAATGGTCTCAGTGCGCACGAGATCGCTACCGACAAGCATTGGCTGGTCCTGCGTCAGCCACTCACGCAACTGAACTGATTCAGGCTCAGTAAAAGTCAGCTTGAGAATGGCGGAGGAATCGACGTAGAAGGCCATCAGTACCTCTCGTCCTCGCGCATCTCGGCGAGGATCTCACTGGCGGACGGGCCGTCTCCCGCGGGAAGCGGTGGCGGCAGATCCTTGAGCGAGATCCTTGCCGGCGTGACGAGCCCTTCGTCGATCAGCGCCTGAAGGTTCCGCGTCCGCACCGGGACCAGTCGAGCCACTGGCCGTCCCCGGTCAGTGATGACGACCTCCTCGCCAGCGGCTGCTCGTGCGACGACCGCTGACGCGTGCTGCTGCAGAGCGCGGATCCCGACCGATTCACTCATGTGCGTCAATGTAGCACTTTGATG
>JBAWXR010000207.1:0-3025 GCA_037143955.1 Actinomycetes bacterium | reverse complement strand
CGGCACGGCCAGGATGCAGCATCGGGTCATCGCCTTGTTGCACGTCGATAGCGACTCCCAGGCAGTCCGCGATGAGGCGCGCATGCTCGATTGCAGCGGCCCACGTCTGCGGCACAGCAGGACCCCACCAACCTGCAGGTGACTGGTCTCCCATGAGCACTATCGCTACATGGGTGGGCTGCTGGGGCAGCAGCGCATTGATCGCATCCCACTGCGCGCTGGTCGGTCGATCGTCGACTGACACACGTCCGACGGGATCACCAAGAGCGCCATGGAACACCGACCCAATCTCGAACATGCGCAGATGAGTTGTCCCGCGTCCAAGATTGCGTTGAGCCGCGGCCAGGAGTCCTGGCACGAGGGTGCCGCGCAGGTAGGGCTGCTCATCAGAAATCGGATTGGCCAGCTTGGCCGTTAGGCGACGCGCATCGCCGGACGGCAATCGCAGCGCATCCAGCTCTGCGGGACCCACAAATGGATACGTCAAGACTTCCACTGCGCCCCGGGATGCGAGCGCGGTGCCCACACGACGTTTCATACGTTGTGCCGGCGTAAGCCCATGCCCGAGTGCAGCAATAGGCAGTGTGGACGGCAGAGTGTCATAACCAACGAGGCGTACAACTTCCTCAACGAGGTCCGCAGGATCGGTGAGATCGGGCCGCCACGTGGGTGCCGTCACCGTTAGGACATTGTCACCTGAAACTTCGCACCCCACCGATGTGAGCAGCGACATCACGACGTCGCGTTCGATCGGCATGCCGGCAATGCGTGCCGGCTCTTCCGCGTTCATGGTGATGTTCGTGGGCTCAAAAGGCCCCTCGACCGCCGTCATACCGCAATAGGTGCCACCCGCGAGATCCAGCAGCAACTCGATCGCGCGCGCGGATGCATAAGGCGCCAACACGCGATCCACACCTCGCTCGTACCGACGCGATGCCTCTGAGGACAACTTGTGTCGTCGCGACGCCCGCGCGACATAGTCGGCACTGAACCACGCAGCCTCAAGCGCGATATCGGTGGTGCCATCCTCGACCTCGGATGTAAGCCCGCCCATGACGCCGGCAAGACCAATCGGACCTGAGTCATCACGGATCACAAGGTCGTCGTCCACCAGAGTGCGCTTGACGTGGTCGAGAGTCTCGAACACTGTGCCCGCTGGTACATGCGCGGGGCGAATGGCGCCGCGAATCTTGGCACTATCGAAGGCATGAAGCGGCTGACCTAACTCGAGCATCACATAGTTGGTGATGTCGACGGCCAACGACACTGGGCGCATGCCGCAGGCGGACAAGCGCTGCTGCATCCACCGAGGTGAGGTAGCACTCGGATCGATGCCGACGACTGTGCGCATCGTGAAAAGCGCACAGGCCTGTAAGTCTTCACTTCCGCACTCGACCGGCGCATGAGTCGGTGATGGCGCGGGAAGGGCAATATCGCGATCGATGGGATCGTTGAAAGTGACGCCATAGGCGATGGCGAGTTCACGCGCGATACCCCGCATGGAGAGTGCATAGCCACGGTCTGGAGTGACAGAGATATCGAGCACCTCGTCACCAACGCCGAGTAATGCCTTGGCATCATCGCCAGGCGTTCCCTCGGAAAGAACCATGATGCCTTCGTGAGCATCACTGAGTGCAAGCTCGCGCTCGGAACAGATCATGCCGTCCGATACATGACCGTAGGTCTCGCGCGCGGTGATAGTGAAGCCCCCCGGCAGGGTCGTACCGGGAAGTGCGACAACGACAACGTCCCCTGCCACAAAGTTACGTGCCCCACAGATGATCCCGTGTACACCTCCGTGGGCCGGGCCCACGTCGACCTGGCACCATCGAATGGGCTTCTTGAACTCCGTGAGTTCCTCGACCTCAAGAACCGTGCCCACCACAAGGTCGCCGATCACTCCCCCACCGATCGTCTCGACGGTCTCGACTTCCAGCCCGGCGCGAACCAAACGCTCGGCAACATCACGGCCCGACTGATCGGCTGGAATGGCAACAAGTTCTCGGAGCCAAGACAACGGGGCGCGCATCAGGCTTCCAATCCAAAGGCAAGAGAGAAGCGCACGTCGCCCTCGACAATGTCGCGCATATCGGTGACCCCGTTGCGGAACATCAGCGTGCGCTCGATCCCCATGCCGAAGGCGAAGCCGCGGTAACGATCGGTGTCGATGCCGACAGCCTGCAACACGCGGGGGTTAACCATGCCGCAACCTCCCCACTCAATCCACCCCTCGCTGCCGCATGTGCGGCAGGGGCGGTCTGGGTTACCCACCGATGCGCCACGGCACACGAAGCACTGCACATCGAGTTCGGCGCTGGGCTCGGTGAACGGGAAGTACGACGGACGCAGGCGCGTCACGATCCCTTCGCCGAACATCGCCTGCGCAAAATGATCAAGTGTGCCCTTGAGGTCGGCCATCGTCAGGTGCTCATCGATGGCGAGGCCTTCGACCTGATGGAACACCGGGGTGTGCGTCGCATCGAGCTCATCAGTTCGGTACACGCGACCAGGAGCTATGACGTAGATCGGCAACGGGCGTTCGAGCATCGCGCGGATCTGTATCGGAGAGGTTTGAGTACGCATGACGACGCCGCTGTCGGGCGACTCGACCCAGAAGGTGTCCTGCATCGTGCGAGCGGGGTGATCCGGCGGCACATTGAGGGCATCGAAGTTCGCCCACTCCGCCTCCGCCTCGGGGCCCTCGGCAATGTCGTAGCCCATGGCGATGAAGACGTCGGCCACGTGCTCCATCAGGGTGGTCAGTGGATGCCGCGCACCCAGCGGAGCCCAGTCGGTGGGCAGCGTGACGTCGACACGCTCGTCGGCCAGCGCTCGCTCATCTCGCACAATCTCAAGCTCGACCTGCCGAGCATCCAGGAGTGCCTTGATCTCGCCGCGGGCCTCGCCCACCCGCTTGCCAGCCTCAGCCTTGGCCGCCGGGGGCAGTGCGCCGATCTCCCGGTTGGCCAGGGAGAGGGGGGACCGATCCCCCGCATGAGCCAGACGGACCTCTTTGAGCGCGGCC
>JBAWXR010000206.1:0-3047 GCA_037143955.1 Actinomycetes bacterium | reverse complement strand
TCCTTCCGGAACTCGAAAGGACGCGGCATCAAACCCGTGACAGCAGGTACCACGAGCAGGCTTCAAGAGGCCGTTGCTCCGCCTTGGACGCGTGGGTCGTTGGGAATGGCGGAGTCCGTGAATCGCCAGGGTACGCCGAGCGCGTCGGTGGAGTTCACGATCAGTGTGGACTCGTCTCGAGCCACGATGCGGACTCCGCTGCGCCTGAGGTGCTCGGCCGCCTGGTCCAGGTCGGATACCTTCCACGTCAGCGTGTGATACGCGTCGTAGGGGGCACGCTTGTCCAAGTCTCGTCTCGCGATGCTGTCGCCGTTTCCGGGCACGGCAATCTCAAAGACAGAGTCAGCGAGCGAAACGAACATGCTTCGCGTGCCGGACAGCTTCATGTCCGACTCCCAGATGAGTCGACCGCCGAGTATGTCCACGAGAACGGTGTGTGCCCGCTCGGGGTTCGCCGTCACGACGGTGTGGGAGGCGCAGAACTCAATGCCCAGTGGATCGGTCGGGCTGGGGGGAGGGACCACCCAACCGGGATCCCAACGGGGATCGCTGGCGTGCCAGCCCTCAATCCGGCTGGCCGGCATGAACTGGTAGCGGAGTCCTGCGGTGTCGACGGTGGTATAGAAGAGCGGAGTAGCGGAGAAGGCAGCCATCGGAACCGCATCAGGCGTGCCGGTCCGGCCATATTGATCATCGCTGCGGATGCCGTGCTCGACGAGAGCGAAGTAGAGCTCCTCGAGATCACCATCCACTCCCCAGCCGAAGCCGATCAGCTGAGGCTCGGTCACCGTTTCGTACATCTGCCGGCCGTCGATGACATACCGGCTCGGATCCAACGAATCCATGTACACGTCGGCGATCAGCGTGAACGTGCAGTAGTCCCTGGGCCGCGTGGAGTTCGGATCGATCACGCCCTGTCGTGCCTTCTCTCCCAAGATTGTCGCCTGGGAAACGCTCGGGCGGCTGAATACACGTGCGAAGAACCCCTCTGCCCCGGCGAGGTCGGGGACACGAAGGCTCGGATGATGCATGAGCCTGACCGAATAGGCCATCTTCCTTCTCCACTTCTGCGAACTCGTCAGATTGGTGTCAAGCACTGAAGCTAAGGGCGAGGTTGGTGCAGGCGATGGCCGGCTCGCCCGCAGGACAGGTCAAGGTGGCACCTGCCCGAACGTGCGACTCCTAGAGGCCCAGCGAGCGCCCGATGACCTCCCTCATGATCTCACTGGTACCAGCCCAGATCCGCGTCACTCGTGCGTCCTGCCAGGCTCGGGCCACCTCTGACTCAGTCATGTACCCGTAGCCGCCGTACAGCTGCACACACGCATCAGTCACGCGAGACTGCACTTCCGACGTGAACAGCTTCGCCTTCGAGGCATCTGCTGTCGACAGCTCTCCCAAGGCGTGAGACTCCACGCAGCAGTCAACCCACGCCTGCGCCACGTCGACACTGGTCATCAAGTCCGCGAGCAGGAAGCGGTTGTGCTGGTGTGAGCCGATGGCCTGGCCGAATGCTGTCCTGGTGCGGGCGTACTCGATGGTGCCTTCAAGCGCATAGCGCGCATGGCTGAGGTTGCAGACCGCTGAAGCCAAGCGCTCGGTGGGAAGGTGCTTCATCATGTACGAGAATCCCGCGTTGATCTCGCCGAGGACGTTCTCCTTGGGGACGCGCACCTCTTCAAAGAAGAGTTCAGCCGTGTCTCCTTCGCGCTGGCCGACCTTCTCGAGCTTTCGGCCACGCTCGAAACCTGGCATGCCCGCCTCGACCACGAGCAGGGTGATTCCCTTCGACCGGCTACCAGGAAGGGTTCGGGCGGCGACGACGACGAGATCAGCACTGATCCCATTGGTGATGAAGGTCTTGGCGCCGCTGAGGATCCAATCCTCGCCGTCGGGGGTGGCGCGTGTAGTGAGAGCCGCAAGGTCCGAGCCCCCGGATGGCTCCGTCATGGCAATGGCCGTCACGATGTCGCCCGAGCAGAAACCAGGGAGCCATCGTTCCCGCTGTTCGTCGTTGGCCAAGCGCACCAGGTAGTTGGACATCACATGGGTGTGCACGCCAAAGGCCGCCGAGTAGGCAAGACCCGGCCGCGTGAGTTCCTCGTCGAACACCGCGTTAAAGCGATAGTCGGTCGTGCCGCCGCCGCCGTACTCCTCAGGAACGCTCAGGCCAAGCAATCCCTGGGACCCGGCCGCAAGCCATGCCTCACGCGAGATTGCTCCGTCTCTGATGAATCTCTCGCGATTGGGCATGATCTCGCGTTCGACGTACTCGCGTACAACCTTGCGGAACGCCTCGTGGTCCTCGCCGTAAAGTGTGCGACGCATCTTGCTCCCGACTCCGCTAACCCCAGTGAATTGGGAACTTGCCTCTCTCGAGGTAATCGTCCCATTGACGATTACCCCTGCAAACGATCACCGACACAGGCCTAGACAGCGGTCCACCCACCATCAACCACCAATACCTGCCCGGTGACAAAGGAACTTGCGTCACTAGCCAGGAAGAGCAGGGCGCCGTCCAGCTCATGGCTCATGCCGGCCCGGCCCATCGGCGTTGACCGCTGGATCCACTTGACGGATCGCTCGTCGCTGAACAGCTCGTCTGTCATCTCGCTGGGAAACCAACCGGGCGCAAGTGCATTGACCCGGATTCCCCGCCGAGCCCATTGCGCGCCGAGTTCCCTTGTCAGACTGATGACGGCGCCTTTGCTCGCTGCATAACCGGCCTGAGGGATCACCCCGCTGGCGACAATGCCCAGGATGGACGAGACGTTGATGATGGTCCCGCCGCGCTCGCTTTCCAGCATGTGGCGGGCGACCATGTGGGTTACGCGGAAGGTCCCGGTGAGATTGACGTCCACCACGCGTTGGAACTCGTCAGGGGACTCGCTCTCCGCCGGCACTGAGGTGGCGAGCCCGGCGCAGTTCACGAGGATGTCGACCCGCCCAAATCTGTCGACCGCGGAGTCGACCAGTGCCGTGCAGTCCGCATCACTGGTGACGTCGCATCGAACCGGGACGAAGCGATCTCCGAGCTCCTCGGCAAC
>JBAWXR010000205.1:0-3048 GCA_037143955.1 Actinomycetes bacterium | reverse complement strand
CGACGAGGAGGCCATGGCGCAGGCTCGCGAATTCGCGACACTGCTCGGCCACCAGGGCTCGCTGAACCTCGAGGCGATCACGGATGTCGACCTCGCAGCTCTCATGCCCGAGTCGTCCCGCCGCGCATACGACGTGCACCCGATCGTGGAGGGCTTCGTTGATCCCGGCACGTTCATGGAGCTGCACGGCAGGTGGGCGCCCAACATCGTGGTCGGCTTGGGTCGACTGGGCGGTCGCACCGTCGGCATCGTCGCCAACAATCCCCTGCGCCTCGGCGGCTGCCTTGACTCCGCCAGCGCCGAGAAGTCCGCTCGATTCGTGCGCATGTGCGACGCGTTCGCGGTCCCGCTCGTCGTGCTCGTCGACGTTCCCGGCTACCTGCCCGGTGTAGGCCAGGAATGGGAAGGCGTTGTGCGTCGCGGCGCCAAACTCCTGCATGCGTTCGCCGAATGCGTCGTGCCACGCGTCACCGTTGTCACACGTAAGGCGTACGGCGGCGCCTATGTGGCGATGAACTCCGCTTCACTCGGTGCCACCAAGGTCTTTGCCTGGCCCGACGCTGAAGTCGCCGTGATGGGCGCCGTGGCGGCCATTCGCATCCTGCACCGTCGCCGGCTCGCCGAGGTGCCCGAGGACGCCCGCGCGCAGGTTGAGCTCGAGCTCGCAGCCGAGCATGAAGTGATTTCGGGTGGCATCAAGCGCGCTGTTGAGATCGGCGTGGTCGATGAGGTTGTCGCCCCTGAGCTCACACGCCGACGCGTCGCCAGCGTTCTGCTGGATACTCCCGGCATCCGCGGGCTGCACGGCAACATTCCGCTCTGACGCGGATGCGGCCTACGCGACCTTAGACAACGTGGTGCAGAACACGCACGGTCGAATCCTCATGAGCTCCGCGGAAGGGTTCAAGTTCCTCATCCCACGGCTTGCCTAGCAACTTGAGGATCTCATCGCCTAGGTCGACGGTTCCGAACATGGATTTTGTCAGCGCCGCCTTGAGGCGATCCTCGGTCAGCATCACGTCGCCGTGCATGCCGATGGTCGAACGATGCAGGCCCAGGGTCGGCGTCGACGAATACCGCTCGCCATCGCGACCGGGTGAGGGATCCTCGGTAACCTCCATGCGAATCGCCTTGAAGGGGGCCAGCGTGCTGGCGATGACGGCACCGGTGCCGGGTCGACCACTCCAGATCAATTCGCAGCGAAGCATGTCGGACTCCACCGGCTGCGAGCGCCAATCGGGGTCCACCTCGGATCCGAACACCTTGGCCAGCGCCCACGCCAGATGCGAGGTCACCGCCCGCGGGCAGGAATGAATGAAGACGACCCCACGGGCGGTGCCTGATGCAGCACCGCGGGCATCGATTACTCGCGTCATCGTTCCTCCTTCGAGTTTCGCCTTCCCCAGCGGACTCGAGTGGAACGAGATGAGCATAACTTGGCGAGCGCGGCCTGGCAGCGCAACGCGCTCCGGTAGCATCCGGCAATCCGCACACGGCGGACCCTGCGCTTTGGAGGACCTGATGGCCATCACCGCTCCGGCACCCCGCGTTCTGGCGGATCTCGTCCCCTCGACCGTCGTTCGCCAGATTGCCCTCATCGTCGGCGGTGCCGCATTCATCGGCCTGTCAGCCCAGATCGCTTTCTACCTGCCGTGGAACCCGGCCGTGCCTGTCACGCTGCAGACCTTCGCCGTTGTGCTCGGCGCTGCGGCGCTGGGTTCCTGGCGAGGAACTGCCGCCACAGCGCTCTACGCAGTCCTGGGCGGCCTGGGTCTGCCGTGGTACGCCAATCACAAGAGCGGATTCGGCGGCCCGGCATTCGGCTACATCATCGGCTTCATCGTGGCGGCGTTCATCGTCGGCAAGCTCGCTGAGTACGGTGCGACGCGTCGATTCTGGCGCAGCGTCGGCCTGATGATCGTCGGCAACCTGGTCATTTACGCCATCGGCGCCACCTGGCTGAAGTACTCGATCAGCGTTCCGTGGTTCGGGGCGGAGTCCGCGTGGGCCTATGGCGTTAAGGACTTCCTCGTGGGCGATGCGATCAAGATCCTTGCCGCGGCAGGACTGCTGCCGCTGACCTGGCAAGCGGTCAAGCGCTTCAGCAAGTAGCCCGACTGCTCACTCCAGACCATGGAGCACCTCGTCGACCATCGCTGTGGTGGTCGCCGGGTGCAGGAATGCCAATCGACCCACTGTCTCGCCTCGCCATTTGCTGGGCGTGACAAACGCGCACTGCTCGTGCAGAAGTGAAGCCGACCAGCGCGCGTAGTCGTCGGCACTCCAGCCCAGTCGACGAAAGAGCACGATCGACAAATCTGGTCGCCGGATCAGTTCGCAGTCGTCGCGCTCCTGCAGCATGTCGGCCGCATAGTGAGCCAGTTCGATTCCGTGCGCGACCGCATCGCGATATGCGCCCAGTCCGTTGACCGCCATCGAGAACCACAACGGCAGCCCGCGCGCACGGCGCGTGAGGTGATACGCGAGGTCGCTGGGGTTCAGGTCGCGCGAATCCTCATGGATGACGTCGAGATAGGACGCGTCCTGCGCATGGACACTCGCCGCCAGGCGCGGATCGCGGTAGAGCAGCGCCGCACAGTCGAATGGTGCAAACCACCACTTGTGCGGATCCATCACGATGGAGTCGGCGCGTTCGATTCCGTCATAGAGCGGACGAATCCCCGGGACAAGAAGCCCTGCGCCCCCGTATGCCCCGTCGACGTGCAGCCACCATCCCTTGCCTTCAGCGACCTCGGCCGCAGCAGCAATATCGTCAATGATGCCGGCATTGGTTGTGCCCGCCGTCGCAACAATCGCGCACACGGCACTCGTGTCACCGGGCAAACCTTTGGCGATGGCTCGTGCATCGAGTCGTCCGTCTGCACCCGTAGGAATCACGCGGGCCTTCATGCCGGTGATCATCAACGTCTGGGCAATGGATGAGTGCGCCTGGTCGCTCACGACGACCTCGGGAATCGCGTCTGGCGCGATGAGGCCCGTGCGTCTCGCGTGCTCGCGCGCCACGACCAATGCCGACAGGTTGCCAGC
>JBAWXR010000204.1:0-3053 GCA_037143955.1 Actinomycetes bacterium | reverse complement strand
CTCCCCTCCTACCCGCATCCGCGGCTCATGCCGTGGTTCTGGCAATTCCCCACCGTGTCGATGGGCCTGGGCCCGCTCAATGCGATCTATCAGGCGCGGTTCAACAAGTACCTGCATCACCGCGGCATCAAGGACACCAGCGATCAGCGCGTGTGGGCGTTCCTCGGCGACGGCGAGACCGATGAGGTCGACGCGGTAGGCGCCCTCTCGCTTGCCGCACGCGAGGAACTCGACAACCTGACGTTCGTCGTCAACTGCAACCTGCAACGCCTCGACGGACCTGTACGCGGCAACGGCAAGATCATCCAGGAGCTGGAGAGCATCTTCCGTGGAGCCGGCTGGAACGTCATCAAGGTGGTGTGGGGACGCGGATGGGACGAGTTGCTCGCGCAGGATCGCGAGGCTGCGCTCGTGAGTCTGATGAACAACACTCCCGACGGCGACTTCCAGACGTACAAGGGCGAAGACGGAGCATTTGTTCGCGAACACTTCTTCGGCCGCGATCCGCGCACCGCCGAGATGGTCAAGGACTGGTCTGACGCACGCATCTGGAGTCTGCAACGCGGCGGACACGATTACCGCAAGACGTATGCCGCCTACGAATCGGCCAGCCACGTCAAGGGCATGCCCACGGTGATCCTGGCTAAGACCATCAAGGGCTGGACGCTTGGCTCGCACTTCGAAGCGCGCAACTCCACACATCAGATGAAGAAGCTCTCGATCGAGGACCTTCGCATGTTCCGCGATCGCATGAGTATTCCTATTTCCGATGCCGAACTCGATCCGTACCTTCCGCCGTATTACAAGCCGGCCGAGACTTCCAATGAGATGCAGTACCTCCACGAGACCCGCACACGGCTCGGTGGCTTCGTTCCGACTCGCCGTGCAGTCGCGGCGCCGCTACCCGCACCTGCCGAGTCGTCCTACGAGGTCGTGCGCCGTGGATCGGGCAAGCAGTCGGTGGCCACCACGATGGCATTCGTGCGACTGCTCAAGGACCTCATGAAGGAGCCGGGCATCGGGCAACGATTCGTGCCGATCATTCCCGACGAAGCTCGCACGTTCGGCATGGATTCGCTGTTCCCCACGGCCAAGATCTACTCACCGCACGGCCAGCAATACCTCTCGGTCGACCGTGATCTCGTGCTGTCGTACAAGGAATCCGAGACCGGCCAGATCCTGCACGAAGGAATCAACGAGGCAGGCTCCACCGCGTCGTTCACCGCCGCCGGTTCGTCCTACGCCACACATGGCGAATCCATGATCCCGGTCTACATCTTCTACTCGATGTTCGGATTCCAGCGCACCGGCGACGGATTCTGGGCCGCGATGGACCAGATGGTGCGCGGGTTTGTCATTGGCGCCACCGCAGGTCGCACGACACTCAACGGCGAGGGTCTTCAGCATGAGGACGGCCACTCCCTGCTACTGGCCAGCACCAACCCCGCCGTCGTCGCATACGACCCGGCCTACGCATACGAGATCGGCCACATCGTCAAGGACGGACTTCGTCGCATGTACGGCGAGGACCCGGAAAACATTTACTACTACTTGACGGTGTACAACGAGCCGTACATGCAACCTGCAGAGCCCGATGATGTCGATGTCACAGGCATCCTGCGCGGCATGCACCTGATCAGCGCTGCGAAGGAGAACGAAGGTCCCCGCGCGCAGTTGCTCGCCAGCGGCGTCGGTGTCAATTGGGCACTGCGTGCGCAAGAACTTCTGCGAGATGAGTGGGGCGTTGCCGCGGACGTGTGGTCGGTCACGTCCTGGAACGAACTTCGTCGCGACGGCCTCGAGGTGGATCGGCACAACCTGCTGCATCCCGATGCCGAACCACGCACCGCGTATGTCACGCAACGGCTCGATGGTCGCGCAGGTCCGGTCATCGCCGTGTCCGACTGGATGCGGTCGGTACAGGACCAGATCCGCGAGTGGGTGCCGCAGGAGTTCGTCTCACTCGGCACCGATGGGTGGGGCATGTCCGATACCCGCGGGGCACTTCGCCGCCACTTCCTTGTCGATGCGGAGTCCATCACCGTGCAGACCCTCGCCATGCTCGCGCGCACGGGCGAGGTCGACTCGGGCAAGGTCGCCACGGCGATCCACACGTACCGCCTTGACGATCCATCAGCCGCGGATGCCGGGAACACCGAGGGAGGCGGCTGACGTGGCCGACGACCCGCGCAGGTTCCTTACCTACCTCGAGACCGAGCGCAAGGCGTCATTGCTCTACCGCAATCTGGCTGAACTCGTCGACGGGGATCGCAAGGAAGCTTTGTTGGAATTGGCCGACATCGAGGACGAGCACGTCAGCTACTGGGCGGCAAAGCTCACCGAACATGGTTTCGAGATTCCTCCCGCACCGACGACCCTCGACACCGAAGATCAGGCTCTACTTGCACGTGCACGCGCTGCCGGCTTCTCCGACGTGCTGCAGCACCTCGAAGAATTCGAGGGCGCGGGAGCGGGCATGTACGACAACGAGCCGGAGGCCACACCTCAGATGTCGGCTGACGAGCGCCAGCACGCAGAGACATTTCGGCGTATGCGTACCGATCAGCTTGCGGTCGCGGCGCTCCCCCGTAAGGCACCCACGCCTGGCGAAGGTGAGCCCTGGCATCGCGGCGACCGATCCGGCTCCTTGCGTGCCGCCGTGTTCGGCATCAGCGATGGCCTGGTGTCCAACACGGCTCTGGTCATGGGCTTCGCCGGTGCTGCGCCAAGCAACGGCACCATTTTGTTCGCCGGACTTGCGGGGTTGTTCGCGGGCGCGTTCTCGATGGCCGCGGGTGAATACGTCAGCGTTGCATCGCAGCGCGACATGTTCCGCCGCGAGATCGCCATGGAGGCCGCCGAACTTCGTGACAAGCCCGACGAGGAGCGCAAAGAACTCGAACTCATCTATCGCGCCAAAGGCCTTGATCGAGATCAAGCCGCGCAGATCGCCAGCCGGATCATGTCCAACCCCCAGACCGCCCTCGACACTCTCGCTCGCGAGGAACTCGGCCTGGATCCGGACGCACTGGGCTCCCCCGTCAAGGTGGCCC
>JBAWXR010000203.1:0-3085 GCA_037143955.1 Actinomycetes bacterium | reverse complement strand
TCCACGGTGCCGATCTGCCGCAGTTCATCCCACTTCCGGCGGATCTTGCCGCTGCTGCATCGAAGCGGATCGTGACACCGGCCGTGGGTTCCGGCGAAATTGTGGCCGCTCTCGGTGCCGGCGATCGTGTCGTCGGTCGTGACGAGCCCAGTAGTGCACCCCAGATCGACAAGGCGCCGATCGTGACCAAAGCCCACAACGTCTCAGCCGAGGTTGTCATCGGTCTCAAGCCCGATGTTGTGTTGGTTGACGACCTCACCTCGCCACCGGAAGCTCTGGATCAGATGCGGGCGGCCGGGATTCGCGTCGTGTCGGTACCTCAGGCCTGGGCGATGGCGGACATGCGGGCAAGGGTTGTGAATGTCGCCGCCGCGATCGGCGCGCGCAATGGTCAGGTGCTGGCCGACCAACTTGACGCGCCCCATGCTCAAGCTTCCGCCACACACAAGCCCCGAGTGGCATTTCTCTACCTTCGGGGCACCTCCGCCATTTATTTGATCGGCGGCAAAGGCTCGGGTGCCGATGACCTCATCGCTCGCGCTGGCGGCATCGACGTTGGTGCGGCGGCGGGACTTGCCCCTTTCACCCCATTGACTGCCGAAGCACTCGCGAACCTCAACCCCGACGTCATTCTTGTCATGACCAAGGGACTGGAATCGGTGGGTGGAGTTGCTGGACTTACTCAATTACCGGGCGTGGCGCAGACGAGCGCTGGTCGGGATGCACACGTGATCGCCGTTGATGACACCGTCCTGCTGTCCTTCGGACCGCGCACGGCAGCACTGGTAGAACTCCTGGCCAAGGCATTGGCATGAAGAGATTTCTCCTTGTCATCGTGCTTGCCGCGCTGCTGGTGCTCACCGTGGTCCTTGCATTGCGGTTGGGTGCAGCGGAATCAACCGCGGTCATTCTTCGAGAGATCCGTGGACCCCGCATCGTGATGGCCGTCATGATCGGAGCCGGGTTGGGCCTTGCTGGAACGGTTATGCAGGCAATCACGCACAACCCCTTGGCTGACCCTGCAATCGTCGGTATCTCTGGTGGCGCGGCTTTGGGTGCCGCCGCGGTGATTTCGTTGGGAGTGGGATTCGGTACCCCTGTCGTTGCCGCAGCGGCGGTGGTGGTCGCGTTGCTCGTGGCCTGGGTCATCAGTGCCATCTCTCAACGTGACGGACGTTCCGAGGTAGTGACCCTTGTCCTTGCTGGAGTGGCGATCACCGCGTTTGCGGCAGCACTGGTGAGCATTCTCGTCAGCACCAACACCAGCCCCGCGATTCGTTCGCTGACGTTCTGGACGTCCGGGAGTCTGGCCCTCAGCACCTGGTCCGGCATCGTTGCTGTCACGCCGTTCGTCATCGTTGGAGTCGTCTTGGTTGCCCTGGTCTCTGGATCACTGGACCCACTTTCGTTAGGGGACCGCGGGGCCAGGGCTGCCGGAGTGGATGTGACGCGAACCCGTATGGGTGGGTTAGCCGCCGTCGTCTTACTTGTTGCCGCTGGTGTTTCAGTCGTCGGGATGATCGCGTTCATCGGTCTTGTGATTCCGCATGCAGTTCGCGCCCTTCTCGGCCCACAGCATCGACTGCTGCTGGTGGCAAGTGCTATCAGTGGTGCTCTGGTGTTGCTGATCGCCGACACCGCTGCACGGGTTGCTGCGCAACCAGTGGAGATTCCGGTGGGTGCCATCACAGCGATTGTCGGGGCTCCGATTTTCCTCGTACTCCTGCTTCGCACTCGCGCACGGCAAGGTGGTTGGGCATGACGTTGGAGCTCAGGCAGGCCGAATACGAATCGCGGGGGCGTACCCGACTACACGCGACGTCGATCACCATCACGCCCGGATCCGTCACAGCAATAGTCGGCCGTAATGGTGCAGGCAAATCAACCCTGCTTGCTTTGATGGCCGCCGAACTCCGGCCCACTTCTGGTGACGTGCTCGTGGATGGTGATCCCCTGGCCTCACTATCTGCGCGTGACCTCGCCCAACGTCGAGCTCTGCTGAGTCAGGATCAAGCGGTGGCGTTTTCCTTCACTGTTCGTGATGTTGTCTCTTGGGGACGGCACTGCTGGTCAGGCACACCGCAGGCACATCAGGACGACCAGATCATCGACGCCACCATGCGCGACCAAGGTGTGGCCCATCTGGCCACTCGTAGGGTTACCGAGTTGTCGGGGGGAGAACGACAGCGGGTGCAGTTGGCTCGCGTGAGAGCCCAACGCGCACCAGTGCTTCTGCTTGATGAAGCAGATGCCGCGCTCGATCTAGAAGGACGGCACCACCTCGCTGAAACGGTTCGAGGCGAGGCATCCTCCGGTACTGCCGTGGTGCTGGTGAGCCACGACGTGCAGCGCATGCTGACCGCTGCTGATCGACTGATCGTCGTCGAGGCCGGGCGAGTGGTTATCGATTCCACCGTGGCGTCCGTTGATACCGACCAACTGGCCCGCGCACTCGGGGTTTCGGCGCTTTAGCCTGATCTGACATCTCTGGGCTACACGTGTATCCCAACATGGGTACACGTGTAGCCCCGACGCACAGAGAATCAGGATTCTTCTTACTTTCGAGGAGTGTCCCCACAACTATCCAGTCGCACGCGCGGGCTTAGTCGCGCCAATCGACTATTCACCCTGGTCGTAACTACCGTCATGATGTTCGGAGGTCTTCTCGTAGGGGCTCAAGGAGCTCACGCGGCAACGTCACCGTCAACACTTCACATGGATACCTGGTGCGAGCGATTTGATGAATCGCCGGGGCCGGATCAAACAATTGTGACCGTCACGGGCAATGTGGGTGACACCTTCACCGTCGTCAAGCGCAACACCGGGGGGTGCAATCCCACCCAGACCATCACGGGCGCATCGGGCATCGTCACTCCCAACACCGGAACGCTAGCTCGCAACACCTCGGTGACGTTCACCCTTGTTGCGTCGGGCACGTTCACCATCACCGGTGGTGGCGGTAGCGGAGTTATGACCATCATCGTCTCCGCGACCGCTCCGGGTGGCGGCGGTGGCGGAGGTGGCGCAACTGTTCAATCACCCCCACCAGACATCTTTCAGAGCGTTGCGATGAATGGCTCAGGAT
>JBAWXR010000202.1:0-3114 GCA_037143955.1 Actinomycetes bacterium | reverse complement strand
TCACCGTCACCTCGTCCACGTCTGGCACACCGGTGGCGTCCTTTGAGCATCGCGAGCGACGACTGGCCGGTGTCCAGTTCCACCCTGAGGTCATGCACAGCGAGCAGGGTCAACGAGTCCTGGAGTCCTTCCTTCACGATGTGGCCGGGTGCACGCCTTCGTGGACCATGTCCAGTGTTATCGACGAGCAGGTTGAGCGCATTCGGGCACAGGTGGGTACGGGCCGGGTGATCTGCGGACTTTCCGGCGGCGTCGACTCTGCGGTGGCCGCTGCACTCGTGCAGCGCGCGGTGGGGGAGCAGCTGACCTGCGTCTTCGTCGACCACGGCCTGTTGCGCAAGGGTGAGGCCGAGCAGGTCGAGCGCGATTATGTGGCGGCCACGGGGATTCGGCTGGTCGTGGTCGATGCCCGGCAGCGCTTCCTCGATGCGCTTGACGGTGTCAGCGACCCGGAGACCAAGCGCAAGATCATCGGTCGAGAATTCATTCGAGTGTTCGAAGATGCGGCTCGATCCATCGTCGACGATGCAGGGGCCGACGAGCCCGTCCGTTACCTGGTGCAGGGCACGCTGTACCCGGATGTCGTCGAATCCGGCGGTGGTACCGGCACCGCCAACATCAAGAGCCATCACAACGTCGGCGGCCTTCCCGACGATCTGCAATTCGATCTTGTCGAACCGCTTCGCACGCTGTTCAAGGACGAAGTGCGTCAGGTGGGTCTGGATCTTGGCCTGCCGCCCGAGATCGTGTGGCGGCACCCTTTCCCGGGCCCAGGTCTTGCGATTCGTATCGTCGGTGCGATCACTGAGGATCGCCTCGCCATCTTGCGCGATGCCGATGCAATTGCGCGCGAAGAACTTACTGCCGCGGGTCTGGATCGTGAGGTGTGGCAATTCCCGGTGGTATTGCTCGCTGATGTGCGATCGGTGGGGGTGCAGGGCGACGGACGCACGTACGGACACCCGATCGTGCTGCGTCCAGTATCGAGCGAGGACGCGATGACCGCAGACTGGTCGCGACTGCCATACGAGCTTCTCGCGCGCATCTCGACCCGCATCACCAATGAAGTGCGCGACGTCAACCGCGTTGTTCTGGACGTGACGAGCAAGCCTCCGGGCACTATCGAATGGGAGTGATTCGAATGAATCACCACCGCACCACAGCATGGGAGTGACCAGATGTATGACATTGCGCTGAGCGTGTCCGCGATCGCACGGTCGGGGACACGTGCCGACGTTGCATGGATGGTCGCGCCAACGGCTTCTGACGAGACCCTCGCCTTCACTCCCGGCGGAGGCCGACTGGGCTCGTTGGCCAACGGCGCTTTCGACGGGCTGCTTGCCGACATCGCGGCTCGAAAGCTGTCGGCGGGTCGGCATGTGAGGCATTCGGTCACCGAACTTGAGAGTCTGATGTCCGGACTCCCCGTGGGCAGTGCGGTGGAATTCCTCATCGTTCCTGCCGCAGAGTTCCCACCCGAGATGTGGAGCGACCTGCTCAAGCGTGAGGCAGTCGCCATCACCGTGATGATCTCCGAGGGCGACGTGACGGGCGTGCGTGTGGCCACGGCCGCGAACGCGCAATCCCTTGAGCTGGAGCTTCTGACAGGGGCGCAGCCGGTGATCGCGCGTGGCGAAGGGTCGATCACCACTGTGCTGGCCCCCGTGCCTCGGCTCGTCGTGGCGGGTGCCGGGCCCATCGCTGAAGCTCTTGCCGCGCAGGCAGGTCTGCTCGGCTGGAAAGTGTCCGTGGAGTCGCGGCCCGACATCGTTGCTGGGATGTCCGCGACCCTGTCGTGGCTCGACGCGATCGTGGTCATGGGACACGAGATCGAGCCCTCGAGCCGGTGCCTGATGGCTGCGCTGGAAAGCGACGCGGGGTACATCGGGGCACTGGGCTCTCGCGGCATGCAGGAGGCGCGCGGCGATTGGCTTGCCTATAGAGAGGTCACGGACCTGTCGCGGGTGCACGGGCCGGCCGGGCTGAGCATCGGCGCGCGAAATCCGGCCGAGATAGCCGTGTCGATCGTGGCTGAAATTGTCGCGGAACGGGCCCGCGCCTGACGTCAGGCTGACGGGCGAGACAGGTCGTGGACCAGACCTGTCAGACCTTGGCGATTCCGAGTTGCATGGCATGTGATGTGCGCTACGTTCTCGCTCTGCTGTGCTCGGGAACGAAAGGGGAGGGCTATGCCTGTTGAGTCGACCGGTCATGAGCGGGGTAATCCGCGCATGTTCGCGCTCATTGAGAATGCGCCCAAGACGGGGGCGAGCCCCACGGTCTGGGCCTTCCCGCAGTTCGTTGAATTCCTGAAAGTAGCCGGACAGCCTGTTCAGGGGCCGTGGCCTCCGCACCAGGAGGCGCGTCCCGACCCCGATGCCGATTCCCTGCCTGTCGCGGTCCGCGACACACGTTCGTAGCGACTGAGAGGAAGTCATGTACCCCAGCAGATTCGCTTATGAAGCACCGAAGTCTCTCGAGGAGGCGATCGGACTTCTGAATGCCAGCGGTGGCGAGGCAAAGATCCTCGCGGGCGGCCAGAGCCTGGTCCCCATGCTCAAGCTGCGCTTCGCGGCTCCCGAGCAGATCATCGACATCAACAACATTCCGGGCCTCGAGTACCACCGGATCGATCCCGACGGCACGCTGCGTATCGGCGCACTGTGCCGCCACGAGGATCTTGAGTTCTCCACGATCATCCAGGACACCTTCCCCACGTTGGCCGGGGCCGCCGCCCTGGTGGCTGATCCGATCGTGCGCACGCGCGGCACATTTGTCGGCTCGGTGTGCCACGCCGATCCGCAGGGTGACTGGGCGGCCACGATGATCGCCCTCAACGGGCGCATCGTTGCGCAGGGACCCAAGGGTCGTCGCGAGATCGAGATGAAGGATTTTGTCCTCGGTCCGTTCACCAACGCCTTGGCCTTTAACGAGATCGCAGTCGAAGCCATCATCCCGCCCGCGACCGGCACCGCTCGCGGCGGATACCTCAAGCTCGAGCGTCGAGTGGGTGACTTCGCCACGGCATCTGTCGCGGTGGCACTCGACATGGACGGCGATAAGGTCCTTCGGGCAGGTTGCGCACTTGCCGGTGTGGGTGGCAAGACCATCGAC
>JBAWXR010000201.1:0-3159 GCA_037143955.1 Actinomycetes bacterium | reverse complement strand
CTGGTCGAGTTCGCGCACGAGCACGAAGGGGTCAACCACAACGCCGTTGCCGATGATGCAGAGCGTGTCGGGGTAGAGGATGCCGCTCGGGATGAGGTGCAGCGCGTAGGTCTGGTCGCCGGCCACGATGGTGTGGCCCGCGTTGTTGCCGCCCTGATAGCGCGCGACCACGTCGCTGCGCTCGGCCAGCAGGTCAACCACCTTGCCCTTGCCCTCATCGCCCCACTGGGCGCCGATCACCACCGTCGCCGGCATTTCAGCCCTTCTCGGTTCTGTGTCCGTGCATAGAACGGCCCGCGTTAACGCGGGCCGGGAAACCGCTTCGCATCATAGGTGACGCGCCCCCGAAAACGACACCAGCGGCTGGACGGTGTCTGAGTTCCGCCCCTCCGCTGGTTCTCGTGCAAGCCCCCCATTGACCATTTGAAGGAGGCCTGTGGGCCGGACCCCGAAGGGTCCGACCCACAGTGATGCTTCCTGCTTCCTGCTGATCCTTGGATCAGACGCCCGGGGGCTTCGGGAAGCGGTGACGCATGGTGTACTGGTACGGCGTTGCGAACAGCAGGTCCGCAAGGTCCTCGTCCGTACGCTCAATCGTCTGGGTCCAGATGGTCTCTGCGCCCGGGATGATGAGGTCGAAGTTGTAGGACATGAGGCCGATGAGCTCCTTGACCGGAAGCATGGCACCCATGTTGTCCCACGGGGTTGCCTGCAGGGCCCAGGAACGGATCGCGCCCGCCGAAGCGGTACGGATCGACTCCGGCTTCAGCTGGAAGCGGTGCTGACCCTCAGTCTCCGGGCGGCCCATGGCGGCGGCGGTGCCTGCGGTGACCTCGCTGGGGAGGTACGTCAGGTCCCACTTCGTCGTCTTGAGGCTCGGGTCCGTGATGAGACGGAGGTTCATGCGGCCGTACTCGGGGTCACCGTAGAAGGCCGGCTTTGCGCCCAGCTCGGCGTCGTCGTAACGACCCGTTGCCGTGTGCATGAGGTAGCCGCGACGCTCCATCGTGAAGTTGAAGTAGTCGTTGCCAAACCCACCGTAGCCGTCGTCTTCCTTGCCACCGTGCTCCTGCGTGACGATGTAGGCGATCTTCTTCGGGAAACCGAAGGGCTCACGGCCGGCGAACACGGCTGCGTCCTGCGTGAGGTACATGTAGGGGTAGTACCCCGCCTTCCACGTCTTGCCGGCGCCGTCCTTGTGGGAAGCGGCAACGGTAAGGCCGAACTCGCCGTAGGGGCCGAGACCGGTGTGGAGGTGATCCACGTACCAGAACTCAATGACGTCGTCCTCGAGGTCGAGGCACTTGGGGAGCACGTGCTTGAGGTCAGCCTCAGAGGCACGGTAGAAGAACGCAGACCAACGGCTGTTGGTGTACGTCAGCGGCACGATGTCGTAGTCGACAAGCGGGTCAGCGATACCCTGGCTGATGATGTCGCGCTTGTCACGGTCAAGTGCCAGCGGCGGTGCGTCGCCCGAGTCAATCCACGGGGTCGACGTAACGTCAACAATCTGTCCCATTGAAATTATTCCTCTCTGGGTTCTGGTTTACGCGCCGAGACCGACGGGCTTCGGGAAACGGTGACGCAGGCCAAAGCGGTACGGCTTGGCGGCACCGGCCCAGGTGGCGTCACGGTGGTACGTCTCCGTCCACAGCGTCTCGCCAGCGGGGATGATGAGGTCGAAGTTGAACGACATCAGACCGATGAGCTCCTTGACGGGCATCTCGGCACCGAGGTTGTCAAACGGCGTTGCCTGCTGGAACCACTCGATGTTCTCGGGCGAAGCGGTGCGGATGGTCTCCGGCTTCACCTGGAAACGGTGCTGACCCTCAGTCTCCGGACGGCCCATGGCGGTTGCCAGGTCCTTGGTGACGAGCGAGGGAAGGTGCACAAGCTGCCACTCCGAGGAGGACAGGTCCGGTGCGGTGACGACCTTCATGTTCATGCGGCCGTACTCGGTGTTGCCGTAGAAGGCGGGCTTTGCGGACAGCTCGGCGTCGTCGTACTTACCGATTGCGCTGTGCATCACGTAGCCGTTACGCACCATGAGGAACGAGAAGTGGTTGCCCTTGTATGCACCCTCTTCGACGCCGTAACCGTTGTCGACGTTGCCACCGTGCTCGACGGTGCGGATGAAGGCTTCCTTCTTCGGGAAACCAAGCACACGACCGGCGTCAATAGCGGCGTCCTGCGTGAGGTACATGTAGGGGTAGTAGCCGGCCTTGACGGTGCGGCCATCGCCGGACTTGTGGGAAGCGGCGACCGTGAGGCCCCACTCGCCGTACGGCCCAAGCATGGTGTTGTTGTGGTCCACGTACCAGTGCTCGACGATGTCGTCCTCGAGGTCGAGGCAGTCGGGGAGCACGCGACGAAGACGGGCCTCGTCGGCACGGTAGAAGAATGCCGACCAACGCGAGTTGGTGTAGGTCAGCGGCAGCGTGTCGATGTCCCAGATCGGGTCAACGAGGCTGTAGATGAATGCC
This sequence comes from Actinomycetes bacterium, assembly GCA_037143955.1. Taxonomy (GTDB): domain Bacteria; phylum Actinomycetota; class Actinomycetes; order S36-B12; family S36-B12; genus JBAWXR01. Next base: position 676 of record JBAWXR010000201.1, on the reverse strand, counting down.
GTCTTCTCGTCACGATCGACGGGAGAGGGCGGGATCTCACCGGTCTCTGCACCGGGGACGTATGTAACGGCGAACTGGTCAGCCACTACGGATCCTTTCGCTAATGGAATCACCCCAAGCGGGATGACTGATACGAGGACCATAGGCGTTGCGTCCGTGGCATGAGGCCCGAATGGGGCACCCTGTTCCATGTATGAAACGTTACGAACTTATGGGAGATTTCGGACATCGCGTCCAAGTTCTGTCCAGATCGCTGCCACCGCCCCTCGGGGCCTGCAGCGCGGTGCTGCCTAGGGCCTGACTGCGCCCAGGTAGCTGCCCATGCGGCTGGCGAGCGACGAGATCTTCACCACGTCGCCGGTCTGCGGCGCATGGATGTACTGGCCATTGCCGATGTACATGCCCACGTGGCCGAGCCCCTCCGACAGGATGAGGTCGCCCGGTGCGAGCTGCTCGAAGGGCACACGCGGGAACTTGGCCCAGATGTCGCCGGTGAAGTGCGGAACCGACTTGCCGATCTGCGCGTACACGTACGACACGAAGCCGGAGCAGTCGAAGCCGCTGGCTGGCGTGGAACCGCCGTAGCGGTACGGGATGCCCTGCAGCGAGAGCGCGATGGGAATTGCCGCGGCGTTCGGAGTGGGGTCGGGCAGCCCCACCGGCACGACCGGCGTGC
>JBAWXR010000200.1:0-3216 GCA_037143955.1 Actinomycetes bacterium | reverse complement strand
CTACTGGGTGCTCCACACCATGGACATGGGGCACTACACGACCAGTCTCTTTGGCAAGCGGACACGCGGCCCCAAGGGTGGCCGCTTCATGTTCGCGAACCAAGCCTGGAAGGGCGAGGTCCCGGACGGCGTCACGGAGGTCGTCCGCGTCGAAAGCAACTTCATCACATTGATGGGAAGAGTGATGGCGACTGGCGTGGAGGTCGAGAAGAAGGCCCTGACCTACGTGGACGACTGGAACATCCGCACCCTGAGCGAGTTCCTGGGACAAGGCGGGCCCAAGCCCAAGGTTCGACAGTTTGTCCCCCCCGCTGGCAACTCCTGGCTTGAGCGGGTGAACTTCGTGCTGGCGGACGGCACCATGGCCACCGCAGACGCCCATTGGCTCAAGGGGCTGGAGGCGTCCGGCATCGGCGCGGGCAAGACGGATTTCACCCCTGAGCAGTTGGCCGCCGCGGAGATCGCCGAGCAGCACGTGATTGCGAAGCTCAAGGAAACTCTCCCGACACTGACCAACGCCAGCAACGCACTCGGCACCCGCGAAGGTCTTGGACACGCTGACCGCATACCGTTCCAGGTTGCCACCTACATTGGTCAGTGGGGGGCTCCGCCTGTCGAAGCCTCCTACGTACAGATGGTCAAGGACCAGAACGGCGACATCCTGAACGGCGCGAATGATTACTCCGTCACCTTCATCCCGCCCAAGGTCTCCCAGTTCTGGTCGGTGACCGCCTACGGGTCGAAGACCAAGCTGATGATCGCCAACGATCTCAATCGCCACAGCCGGGGTGACCGCCATGTGAAGTTGAACCCCGATGGCACCGTCACGCTCCGCCTGAGCCATGACACCAAGGGCAAGGCCGAGGACACCAACTTCCTTCCGGTTCCCAACGAACTGAGATTGCCCCGGTTCGTCGAACACCCAGTTTATGCCGCCAGTGGTTGGCGGCGCCAGTCAGCCTCGACCTCGTTGGGCGGCCTGTAGCCGTTATGTGAATGCAGCCTCCTCGCGTTGTAGTAGCTCTCGATGAAGGTGAACAGCTCGGGGTGGGCGTCGGCGACCGTGCGCCAGGTCCCCGTCTTGGGCCCCTCGAACTCCAGGGTGGAGAAGAAGCTCTCAGCCACGGCGTTGTCCCAGCAGTCGCCCTTGCGGCTCATGCTCTGCACCGCGCCCGCCTGGACGAGCAGGGCGCGGAACTCCTGGGCTGCGAACTCCACCCCTCGGTCGGAGTGGAAGATGAGCCCTGGAGGCGGCTGGCGCCTCGTCAGGGCTCTCTGAAGGGCCTCGCTGGACAACCCCGCATCGAGCCGGTCACCCAGCGACCAGCCCACCACCTTGCGAGAGAACAGGTCCAGGATCACCACCAAGAACAGGAACCCGCCCAGCACCGGCAGGTAGGTCGTGTCGGCCACCCAGACGCGGTCCGGCTCCTCGGCCGTGAAGTTCCGCTCGAGCAGGTTGGGGGCGATGGGCTCCCGGTGATTCGAGTCGGTGGTGTGGCGCCACCGACGCCGCGGCCGCGCCTGCAGGCCCTGGCGAACCAGGCAGGCCGCCACGCGCTTGCGGCTGGTGCGGTGGTCCCGGCGCCGCAGTTCCTTCTGGATGCGAGGCGCCCCGTACCGGCCGCCCAGCTCCGCGAAGATCGCCGCCACCAGGACGTCGAGCCTCTGGTTCTCCAGGTCCCGGTTCGACGGGCCCCGTGTCTCGAAGGCATGGTTCCCAGAACGGGACAGCCCGAGCGCCCTGCACATCAGCGCCTTCGGGAAGTTCCCTTTCTCCGCCTCGATGAGTTCGAAGCTCATCGACCGCTCTTGGCGAAGAAGGTTGCTGCTTTTCGCAAAAAGTCCCGCTCCATCGTGACCGTCTTCAGCTCCCGCCGCAGGCGCGTCAACTCCGACCGCTCCTCGCTGGTCAAGGGGCCCCCAGGGTCACCTATCGCGTCGATGGCGGCCTGCCTCACCCAGTTCCGCACCGCCGTCTCGGTCAGGTCGAGGTCACGCGCCACCTCGCCGACCGTCTTCTTGCTGGCCTTCACCAGGCCAACGACCTCTGCCTTGTACTCTTCTGTGAACGTCCTTCGCTTCCTCATGGACCAAGTCTCCCTCACATCGGAGGTGTCCACGAACTCGGGGCAGGCTCAGCCCGTGAGCCTGCGGTACTCGCTGCGTCTCACCTCGTCGAGCGCCGCGCCGAGGTGGCTGATGATGTGGAACTTGTCGAAGACGATGCGCGCTTGCGGCGCGTTGCGTGTCGTGGAGTTGTGGAACGCCCTCCACATGTCCATCACGGCGATCTGGATGGCAGCGCTCTTCTTCAATCCCAGCGCGGCGAAGAACAGGTCGAGGTCCTCTTCCTTGCGACCCTTTCCGCCGACCCAGATCGGTCGCGCCCGGTCGAGGTCGCTCACGACGATTCGATAGTCGTGGCCCTTGCGAATCGCGATCTCGTCGATTCCGATGGCCCTCGGACTCGGCATCGGGGCCCGCTTGAACTGCTCCGCCATGTAGATCTTGTCGAGGGTCTTCACCGTCGTGTGGTGGAGCCGCTCCATGTCCGCGACGGCCCTGTTGGTCATGTCCCGGCACAGCTTCCCGACGTGCAGCGCGAACCGTTGCGTGTAGCGCGGGTTCTCCGCGAGCCAGTCGAGCTGCTCTACGAACACCGAGCGACACCAAGGGCAGTAGACCCTCCAGCGCCGGAACTCGACGTATACCCGCCACTCAGCCACCCCCAGGTCCCGCGCCCTGCTCCTGTGCTGGTCGTACCGACCGGAGCATCGGTGACCGCAACTTGAGCAGACCGCAGTTTTTTTCGGCGGTGAAGGACCATCATCCGCGCGTAGCGGTCGCCAAACACGCCCGCGAGCGCGCTCGCCGCTACGAAGCCTGGCATGGAGAACAGCGCTCGGATCGACCTCGGTGCCTTCATCCCATGCACGCTACTGCAGGGTCATCGAATCCGGAACAACTTGTGCCCTGCCTCCTACCCCTCGAACTCCCTCTGCCAGTGGGGTTCCACGCGATCGATGCCCTGAAATGACCCACTCAAACCCGCGTTGACCCAACATAGAAGGCTTGGTTCGGATTCGCGGGGTTGATGCGGATGCGACTGACGGTCGAAAGGGAGGCCCCGGCCGCCGCCACCGAGGAGACCGTGGCGCCGTTCGGGCTCATGTAGCCGACGTAGGCGGGGTTGCTCGACGTCCCGAACCAGAT
>JBAWXR010000199.1:0-3227 GCA_037143955.1 Actinomycetes bacterium | reverse complement strand
CAACACCAACAGGCAGAAGGTGTGCGCGAGTGCGATGGACGGCGCCGCGACGATGAACAGGGAGGCGCCAATCAGTGTCATCCGGCGTGCTCCGAGTCGATCCGAGAGATGCCCGGCCGGAATCGCGAACAGCAGCACCGCGAAGCTGTAGATACCGAGGATCAGTCCGGACTGGTCGTCGCTGAGACCAAATTCCTTCTGCCAGACGGGCACGAGGGGCACAGCAGCCAGCCACGTGATCATGTCCAGGAAGATCAGGCTCGAGATAAGCGCCGTCAGACGACGCGGCGACACGGGGCGGCGAGCCATGTCGCGGGCCTATCCGAGCAGGACGCGGTCGAGTGCCATGGCGAAGAAGATGCCGGCGAGATACAACAACGAGAAGCGAAACGTCTCGCGCGCGACGTCGATGTCACCGTCCTGGCGATACAGACGCAGCGTGAACTGCAGGAAGCGCAGGCCCAGGGCCAGAGCGAGTAGCCCGTACAGCCAGCCAAGCACCTCGCCGGTTACACCCAACCACCACAGCGGCAGAGGGAGCAGCGAGAAGAGGAGCAGGAGCACGGTGTACGCGATCATCTGCACCGTCGCCGGGCGGATACCGGCGACATTCGGCAGCATCGGCACGCCCGCATCGGCGTAGTCATCGAACTTGACAATCGCTAGGGCCCAGAAGTGGGGCGGCGTCCACAGGAAGATGACGCCGAACATGATCAGCGCCGGCCACCCGATCTCACCGGTCACGGCCGCCCAGCCCACGAGTGGTGGCATCGCACCCGCGGCGCCGCCGATCACGATGTTCTGCGGCGTTCGACGCTTGAGCCACATCGTGTAGATCAGGACGTAGAAGAGATTGCCGGCGAGCGCCATCACGGCCGCGAGCGGATGCCCCGTCAGGAACGTCAACACGAGCACACCGAGGATCGTCAACACAATGCCGAACACGATGGCGGGGCGCGGGGCCACGCGGCCGGCCGCCACGGGGCGCTCCTTGGTGCGCTCCATCCGGATGTCGAGATCGGGCTCAAGTGCGTGATTGATCGCGCTCGCGCCACCCGACGACAGTGCCATGCCAAGCAGCGCCGATCCGAGCAACCAAAGGGGCGGAACGCCACCCTCGGCCCAGACCATGGCGCCCACCATCGTGATCAACAGCAGCACCATCACGCGTGGCTTCATCAGCTCGAAGTAGTCGAGCGCGACCGACGGACGCGGAATGGCTACAGGCTCAGCGGCCACGACGGGACTCTCGGATCGGGCGCACAATCACAGGGCGCATCGTATCCGAGGACAGTGAGCCGACGATCAGCGGCCAGCACGGCGACTCATCACGAGCAGGTCGCGTAGAGCGATGCCCATGCAGATGCCGCCGGCGAAGATGATGCCGTGCTGGAGGTAATGGATCGCGGCGTTGGTATTGACGGCGTTGTCCACCGGCGGGAGCAGCGCGACGACCTGACAGAGCAGACCGATGACACCGAGCACCAGCGCGCGCATGGGAGAAAGCAGACCAGGCATGCCGATCAGGCTACCATTGGCGCATGAGCGCGGATCTGCCTGAGCGGGAGCTGATGGTGCGCGATGCCTTGCGCACGGAACTCGCGCGCCTCGACGCCGACGTCGTCGTCGCGATCGGGCGCGCACTGGAGCGCGATGAGGACCGGTTGATCGGTGGCTCGTGGGGCGTCGACGATGATGATGGATGCCTTCTGACGCTGGCGGCCCGCGAGCTGGGACTCGACCGCGGCGAAGAGTTGATGTACACGTCGGTTGCCGCGGTCCGCATCCCCGCGCTCTTCGATGAGGTCTGGGCCTTGATCCTGGAGCGGACGGGAGACCCAACCGCCGCCCGGGCCATCACGCATCGCCTGGTCGTGGAAGCGCTCAACCTCCGCGCACCTCAGGTCGCAGATTCCACGGCCCCTGCGACGGGTTCACCCGTGACCGCCCGAATCGCTCTGACGAGATAGCGATACAGGTGCCATTGCACGATCACGGCCCACCAGACGCCGGTGATCACGTGCAGGTAGTCCACGGCGGTAAAGGCGCCCCCTGACGGTCGCAGCAGCATCAACACGCCGGTCAGGGCGATCGGAACCCCGAACGCGAGCATGGTGACCGACGCGATCGCGTCCTGCGGTCGTCGCGCCTGCATCCGACGCACGATGCGCCGCCAGCCGAGCTCGCCCGACTTGACGGTAACGAGCACGAGGGCCACCACACTGATGCCCGTATGCGACCAGATCAGCCAGCCCGGTGATGGGCTGCTGCGCAGCGCCAGCGTGTAAATCCAGAGCCCCGACAGGAAGGCCAGCACAATCGGCGTCAGGGCAATCAGTCCGATCAGCGCGGTACGACGCCGGACTGGACGGTTATGCAGCGCTCGCTCAGCAGCATGTTCCCGATTCCACTCCTCGACCTGTTCATCCGTGTAGTGCGATGGCGCCTGCTGCGATGCCCAGAGCGCGAGGCGCGCCAAAAAGACAAACGCGATAACCGGCGGCAGCAGATGGGGGAGGTGTGTGAGGACCCAGATGACCATCCCGGGTCACCCCCAACTCAACTGCTGGGTAGGCAGTACACGACGGTGAACAGGATCACCCAGACGATATCCACGAAGTGCCAGTAGACACTGATCCCGAGGAGTCCGACGTGGTCGTCCTTCGTCCACCGGCCGCGGATCGCGCGCACCATGCCGAGCACGAGGAGCAAGAGTCCCACGAAGACGTGGAGACCGTGCAGGCCCGTCAGGCAGAAGAAGATTGCACCGACCGAGGTGGTCTGCGGCGTGAATCCGATGGTCATGTACTCGTGCACCTGCAGGCCGAGGAAAGCCGCACCCAGCACGAACGTTGCGAACAGCCAGCCGAAGACCGCACCGCCCTTGCCCTTCCTGTCGAGCGACAACAGTGCAAACTCGCAGGTGAACGAGGAGACCACGAGGATCAACGTATTGATCGACGTGCTCTCGAACGGAATGTCGAACTTGCCGGGCCATTCCACACCGCGCGCCAAACGCAGGTTGGCGTAGTACATGAAGAACGCGCCGAACAGCGCGAGCTCCGAGACGAGGAAGATGATCAGCCCCATTAGGCAGACGTTGAGATTCGGCCGGTAGGGCTGGACCTTCGGTGCGGTGATATCGGCGGCGGCCATGTCGATGCTCCTCTGTATCCCCGGCGCTATGCGCCGACCTTCTCGGTCTCGGCGGGCTGCTCATCCGGGAA
>JBAWXR010000198.1:0-3246 GCA_037143955.1 Actinomycetes bacterium | reverse complement strand
GTCGCGGTTGGCATCGCTGGCGAACTTCATCCTCGCTCGATTGAGGCCATGGGCTTGCCCGCGCGCACCTGCGTGATGGAACTTGACCTGTCGGCAGTGATGGCTGCCGCGCCCGACGTGCGTCCCGCCCCAGCGGTCAGCGGTCACCCCGTTGCCAAGGAGGACATCGCGCTGGTGGTCGACGCCAGCATTCCTGTCTCTGCGGTGCAGGCGGCTGTCGCGACGGGGGCAGGGGAGCTGCTGGAGTCGGTGCGGCTGTTCGACGTCTACGCCGGAGCCCAAGTGCCCGACGGCAAGCGGTCGTTGGCCTTTGCGCTGCGTTTTCGTGCCCAAGATCGCACCCTGTCTGCCGCGGAGATTGCTGCCTCGCGCGAGGGGGCCATCGCCGAGGCAGCCCGGCAGTGTGGAGCCACGCTGAGGTAGCCGAGGATTTTCGGTTTTTATGCGCGTATGCGTATAATTGGTACATGATCCGGGCTTCTATCGCGGGCGCCTCCGGCTACGCCGGTGGTGAGTTGCTGCGCATCCTGTCCGCCCACCCGGGGATCCAGGTGGGGCCCATCGCGGCCGGCGCTCGCGCCGGAGAGCGCGTTGTGGATGTGCATCCGGCGCTGACATCCCTGGCCGACCGCACCATGGTGGCGACGGATGCGGCCACGCTCGCCGATGCAGACATCGCATTCTTGGCCTTGCCTCATGGTGAGTCAGCGGCACTGGCGGCGCAGTTGCCCGAGCGTGTCCGGATCGTTGACCTCGGTGCAGACTTCCGACTGCACGACCCCGCGGCATGGCAGCAGTACTACGGATCACCGCATGCAGGAACGTGGACGTACGGCCTGCCCGAGTTACCGGGTGCGCGCTCGAGCATTGCCTCCGCCACTCGTATCGCCAATCCCGGGTGCTACGCCACATCGGTGGCGCTTGCTCTGGCACCTTTGGTCGGGACCGGCCTCATCGAGACACAGGACATCGTGATCTTCGCGGCATCAGGCACGTCGGGTGCGGGCCGCAAAGCGACTGAGAACCTTCTCGCAAGCAACGTCATGGGCTCAATGTCCACGTACAAGACGGGAGGCACGCACCAGCACACTCCGGAGATGGAGCAAACCCTGTCGTTGGTCTGTGGACAGCGGGTGCGCCTGTCCTTCACACCGCTCTTGGCGCCCATGCCGCGAGGCATCATCTCGACGTGTACGGCTCTGGCTGCCCCCGGCACCACGGTGGAGGACGTTCGTCATGCGCTGCATTCGGCCTACGCGGAAGAGGCATTCGTGACCGTGCTTCCTGAAGGCGCTTGGCCCCAGACGGCGTCGGTCAGTGGATCCAACGCGGTGCAACTCCAATGCGCCCTTGATTCGCACACGGGTCGCGTCACGGTTGTCAGCGTGCTCGACAACCTGGTCAAGGGTGCTGCAGGGCAGGCCGTGCAGAACGCCAACCTCATGCTGGGGCTGCCCGAGATCTCGGGCCTCACCGCAGACGGGGTGGCACCGTGACCGTCACCAGTGCACAGGGCTTCCGTGCCGCGGGAGTGCGCGCGGGCATCAAGAAGTCCGGCAGCCCGGATCTCGCTCTGGTGATCAACGACGGACCACGTGATGTGGTGGCCGCAGTTTTCACCTCCAATCGTTTCAAAGCCGCCCCCGTGCTGTGGTCTCAACAGGTCGTTGCTGATGGGCAGGCGCGTGTCGTGGTCCTGAACTCCGGCGGTGCCAATGCGTGCACGGGTCCCGAAGGGTTCGCCGACACCCACCGCACTGCCGAGCACGTGGCGCAGGTTGTCCAGGCGAGGGGTTCAGACATTGGTGCAGGCGATGTCGCCGTGTGCTCGACCGGCCTCATTGGCGAGCGCCTGCCGATGGAGAAGCTCCTCGCCGGGGTCGACACTGCAGTTGCTGCACTCAGTGACAATGGTGGTGCGGACGCCGCCGTGGCGATCATGACAACGGACTCAGTTTCCAAGACCTCAGCAGTCACGGCTAACGGATTCGTCGTCGGCGGCATGGCCAAGGGCGCCGGAATGCTGGCGCCTGCACTGGCGACGATGCTCGTGGTCATCACCACCGACGCGGAGATCTCTGTCGCCGATGCGCAGATCGCACTGCGCGAGGCAACGTCGGTGTCCTTTGATCGCATCGACTCCGATGGGTGCATGAGCACCAATGACACCGTTCTGCTCATGGCCAATGGGGCCTCGGGCACGTCTCCATCTCTCGACGACTTCACCCAGACCCTCACGCAGGTCTGCACCGATCTTGCGCGCCAACTCATTGGCGATGCCGAGGGTGCATCCAAAGACATCGCCATCACCGTGGCAGGGGCGGCCAGCACTGCCGACGCGCTTGACGTCGCTCGTGCCATCTCGCGCAGCAACCTGCTCAAATGCGCGATCCACGGGCAGGACCCCAACTGGGGCCGCGTTCTCTCGGCCATGGGCACTACGTCTGCGCGATTCGAGCCCGATCAGGTGGATGTCGGCATCAATGGCATATGGGTGTGCCGCAACGGCGGTATAGGTGATGACCGGAACCTCATCGACATGTCCGGGCGCGAGGTCACAATCGACGTTCAACTTCGCGCCGGCACTCATGCCGCCACGGTGTGGACCAATGACCTCACCGCTGAGTACGTCCACGAGAACTCGGCCTACTCCACATGACCGCGCACCTGGTGGGCAAAGTTGTCGTCGTCAAGTACGGCGGCAATGCGATGACAGACGTGGGGCTTCAGGCCGACTTCGCCAGAACGGTGGTGGATCTTCATGCCGCCGGTGTTCAGGTGGTGGTTGTTCATGGCGGCGGTCCGCAGATCAGTGCCATGCTCAAGCGCCTCGACATCGCGTCGTCATTCGCGGGTGGGTTCCGCGTCACGAGTCCGGAAACCATGGACGTGGTCGGCCTGGTGCTTGTCGGCCAAGTGCAACGTGAACTTGTCGGGCTCATCAATACACACGGTGACCTCGCCGTAGGAATCTCTGGCGAGGATGCATCGCAGTTCATCGCCGAGCGGCGCGATGTCATGGTGGATGGGCAGCTTGTCGATATCGGCCTCGTCGGTGACGTGATTGAGGTGAACCCGGCACTAGTCCACATGCTGCTGCATGCCGGTTACATTCCGGTCGTCTCCACAGTCGCACGTGACCGATCCGGTATCCCGCACAACGTCAATGCCGACACCGCCGCTGCCGCGTTGGCGATCGCATTGCGTGCCGAGCGACTGGTGATGTTGACCGACGTGGAAGGCGTC
>JBAWXR010000197.1:0-3249 GCA_037143955.1 Actinomycetes bacterium | reverse complement strand
ACCTATGGCAGCTCGACATTCCGTTGGTCTTCGGCCTGGCACTGTGCACGTTCTTGACGATCGTGGAGGCACGTCGCGCGGGCGAAGGATTCTGGCGGGCATGGGTCTACACGTTTGAATGGCCGCTCATCGGCGCATTCATTATCTGGATCTGGTGGCGCTACAAGCACGAGGGACAACTCACCAAGGGCATGATCCGCCGCTGGCGTCAACGCGTCGACCGTTACGAGCGTGAGGCCCGCGACGCCGATTCATCTGACGACCCGGGCCTGACCGCATGGCGCCAACAGGTGGCCGATCTCGAGCGCGAGCGCGGACTCGATTCGTAGCTCACTACACCGCCTCGTGAAGTGGCCGACCCTTCCACGTGGTGCTGCCGCGGCGGCGACGCAGCAGCGACGCAACCGTCAACGTTGCGAAGGCGCCTATCGATGCAGGCATGGCTAAGGCGTCGGGCCACACACGTTCACCTGTGCGTTGAGCGACCATGACTCGGCCCGCGACAGCAGATGCGTAACCGACACTGCCCCATACGCGCGTCACCCGGTCACGCGCGACGACGGCTGCAACCGGTGGCAGGACATAGATGAGCACCATCGCGGCCACGCCCCCCGCCGCGCCAGCGGTAGATCCGAAAACCGACCAGAGGGATTTGGTGTAGCCGTCATAGACCTCCGCCGCACCGTCATACATGCGGCAGGTAGCCAGGTCACTGCCGTGGACGGGAATGCCGTGGAACCCTGCGCGCTTGAGCGAACGCAGCACTTCCACGTCTTCGACAACGTGACCCTTGACCGACTCATGGCCGCCCGCGCTGCGATAGGCCACAGCATCGATCACGAGGAACTGCCCGATGGCCGCCGCGAACGCAGGATTTCGCGTCTCGGCAAGCACCATCGGAAGCGTTGCCATCCACGACCAGTTCACCAGCGGCTGCGTGAGCCTCTCCAACGGCGATTCGGCCGCCTGCCTCGGGTATGGCGACACGAGCTGAGTACCGGACTCCCGCAGCAAGCTCACGCTGGCCGCAACGGCATGCGGCGCGAGGACGACATCTGCATCGACGAACACCAGCACAGATCCGTTGGCCTCTGCGGCAAGTCGATGGCAGGCCCAAGGTTTACCGAGCCACCCCTGAGGGGGATCCACGTCATCCGCGTCGAGGAACTTGACTCGCGGATCCGTACCGACAACATTTCGCACGACATCGGCTGTGCCGTCGGTGGAGCCGTCATCGAGGACGATGATCTCGAGCTCGTCTACGCCTTCTTGGGCGAGCAGGGCTTCCAGGCAGGGTGTCACCCGATGGGCCTCGTTACGCAGGGGCAACAGGACCGACACACGCTCCGCGAGACGACGATCCGGCCTCCGCGGCGTCTTGATCCGGGTCAGATTGATGGCGACCTGAGCGGTAAGAACGGCCGAGGCAAGCGCCCCGGCCGTGACAACCGCCCGCCCGACCTTCATCCCCACGGGCACGGGAGATTACCCCCGGCGTCACTCCCCCGCCACAACTTTCCGCGGATTCTCAGGCAGAGCGCGGCAACCCGGCGGTCGGCGGGTACAGGGAGTACGAGGGGAAGTTGCCGAAGATGGTTTCGGTCGATCCATCGGCCGGCTCAGTGACCGCCTGAACGAGCAGGTCGCCTCCGACGAACGCTCCCTTCCAGGAAGCGCCCTTGCCACCGAAGATTTCTTCGCGATCTCCGCGCGAGCGTGGCGCATTGATGCCGACCTTGAACGCCTGCAATTCCTCGCCGACCCGGTGGGCAAGATTGTCATCGTCGGTGGCGATAGAGGCCACGAGAGAACCGTTGCTGGCATTCATTGCCGCGATGAACTCGGCCTCGGAATCCACGATGACGATCGAGTCGAGAGGACCGAAAGGCTCGCTGTGATGCAGCGCCCACGACGTCGGCGGCTGCAGGATGCAGGCCGGTGCCACGTACGCGAACTTGTCCTGATGGTCGAGGAAACGTCCGTCATGAAGCGTGCGGTGCACGATCGGGATTCCGCCAGTGCGCACTCCCTTGTCGAAGTGGTCGCGCAGCTCTGTTGCCTTGTCTGCACTGATCACCGGACCGAAGTCGAGCTCGGGGAACGGATCCTCAGCCCTTTCCACCGCGAGCGGATTTCCGAACTTGAGACTGTCGACGACGGGCAGGTACGTCGCCAGGAAGTCGGCGAACTGGCTGCGCTGTACGACGTAACGCGGGTACGCGGTGCACCTCTGCTTGCCGTATTCGAAGCCCTTCTTCAGATGCCCGGCGAGCAGGTCCCACTGCGAAAACCCCCAGACGCCCCACGTATTGAGGCCCTCCTGCTCCAAGAAGTGACGGCGCCCGGTGTCGGCAAGTGACGTTGCAGCCTTGCGACCGTTGGCACGACCGCCGACGAAGGCGAGAGCACCGATGCCCTCACCGCGGATGAGGATGTCGCCCAACTCGGCGCCCTTGCCGGACACCAACGTCACGGGGAGGCCCGCGCGTGCCATGAATGCATGGGCGAGGGTCAGACAGTGGAAACCACCCTGACTGGGAGTCTTGGCAACCACGGCATTGCCTGCCAACACCTGAACGAGCTCGGCGTGGACCTGCACGCTCATGGGGTAGTTCCACGAAGCGATATTGCTGACCGGGCCGGGCAGAGGCTTACGGCCGGCGAGCTGCCGCTCGGCCTCCTCGAGGTACCACTCGACGCCGCTGATGCAGCGGTCCACGTCGGCGCACGCCAAGCGCCAGGGCTTGCCGATCTCCCACACCAGCAGCAGGGCTAGCAAGTCGCGATGCTCACGCATGGCCGCCAGTGCCGCGGCTACCCGCTGCTTGCGCTCATCGAGCCCCACCTTGGCCCACTCGTGGTGCTGGAGCACAGCGCCGTTCACCGCAGCAACGGCCTCATCGTGATCCACACGGGGCGGTCCTTCAATTTCCAAACCATCGACGGGGTTCAGATGAACGCCGGGGTGGCCCACCCGCATCCAGTCACCGTTGATGAGGTTGCGGATGCGATCGGGATCGAACGCTTCGGGGGCAACACTGACGCACTGGGCATAGGTCTCGGCCCATGACGTTCCGGACTTGAGGACTAAGGACATCTGCACTCCCGAATGAGTTCCAGCCCGGGCCCATGCCCGTGAGGGGCCCTAGGCTATGGCCTGCGCCAGTCCGGCGCACGCGAACGAGGAGGCCTTCGTGGCCAGGCAGTTTTCCTGCGACGTCGTCGTCGTGGGAGCGGGTCTGGCGGGCC
>JBAWXR010000196.1:0-3258 GCA_037143955.1 Actinomycetes bacterium | reverse complement strand
TATCACTACCGTCCGGGCCGTCGTCCGAATCGAAAAGGCGCGACTTTGCGATCATCCACACTGGCGGCCGGTCCCCCCAGCTTGCCTTGACTAGGTTCCGGCCCGCGTTGTGCTTGGCGAGCGCCTTCGTCTCCCTCAAGCGTTTCCCAAGAGTCCGCTTGTCGATAACGAGCAGTGTCCGAGCGTCGGCGGCCGCCCGAATGACAACCCGATGCGCGGCGTCGGGCAGCAGGTAGACGTAGTGATTATCCTGCCACCCGATCTGCTCTATCCCGTGCTCTGTCTTTAGTACCGCTCCATCAACGGCGAGAGTCACCTTCCCCTGCGTAAGCAACGACGCGAGTAGCCCCAGGAAACGGTCTACCGGCTCAACGGACGCAACGAGCTTCTTTTGGGCCTGGCCGAGGGCGCGATAGGCCTTCATTGCCCGGGTCGTGAGTTTGGCCTGCTCTCGGTCGTCGATGGCGCCAACACGCTCGGCGAACTCGAGCATCATTTCGGTCCCGACCGCCATGTGGGCGAGAGCCGCTGGAGTCCTCCCGTGCATTCCCGGCACCGTGAACTCACCGCGCAGGCGAATGAACCGTTTGTTCACGTCGTCCGGGAGTGTCTCCCATCGAGCGCGCAGGAATTCGATGAAGCCGCGCATAGCGTAAGGGAGCGTTGCCTGGGTCTCCTGCGCACGAGTGAGTTTCTTCAGGTTGACGCTGTGTTTGTCCACGGCCACCGGGAGGAGCCGGGCGACGAGGGACGCACCCTCCGGCATCTGCTCTGCCGTGCAGATGCCAAGACCACGAGCCGGGCGGTCGGGTCGGGCGGTCATGTCCGACCTCATCCGCTGCCTTGCTGAACCGTTGCCGATGGCGCGCAAGAGCTTCTGCGCCTTGCGCTGGTACTCGTCATACAGCTCAGAACCGGACGGTACGAAGTCGTCAATGACGCATGGCAGATCCTTCGCATCGAAGAGCAGCGACTCTAGGGCCGCGTGGGTGCCCTCCCAGGACGCGGGGAGCGTGTTGGACGTGAAATCGCCGAAGTGGCTCAACTCCACCGCCGTCACGGATGACTTCCGGGTACCGGTTTGCCCGTGTACCCACAGCGTCGTATCAACGGGCAGGATCGAGGCTAGCGGCGCCCTATAGATGGCGCCCTGTATGGGGAAGGACACCGGGTCAACCGCCACGTCGAGAAGACTTAGCGACGCACGCATGGCGACCTTTACATCGCCTCTATCCGCTGGCAGCCGGTAACGCTTCAGGGCCGGATTGATGTCGACAGCTACGCCCTCCTCCCCGACTGCTCCGCCAGCGTGGAGGAACGCAGGAGGACCATCGCCAGTTCGCCACCCCGTGTGCGTGTAAAGCAGGGAGGACGTTGGCGTCGAGACGGACTGAATGGCCGCGCGCAACTCAGGTGCCTTAGTGGAAGGGTAGACAATGGCACTTGCTCCCCACTTGCCCATTGGCCAGAGCGTCTTCTCGAAGTCCTCCGCACGAAGTATGACCTCGGGGAACTTGCCGCTCTTGTTGCTGCCCGCGACCCTGAACGTGACCTCCTTGTCTTGGCCGTCGTCCCGGAGTTCCTGGGTGACGATTCTGGCCTCGAAGTTAGTGAGCGGAACGGGCTCCAGGGTCACCCCCTCCTCCGTCACATTCATCTTCATACGGACCAGAGCACCGTCCTCAATCCGATAGTCCGGGCCCGCCGAGGTCGGCTTCTCCTTCTCCTCCCGCGTACTCTTGTGCGCAGCCTCGAGTTTCTCTTCGGCGGCACGGAGGGCGTCGTCGAAGGACTTGTTGTTGAACCCCTGCGCCTTGAGGGCCGCACGCACGCGTTCCTTACAACCGGAGCCACGTTGAGTGACGGCAATCCAGAAAGGCAGATTGTCGCAAAGGTCGAGAACCTTGGCAGACGCACCTCCGCCTGGCGTCTTGGCTGCCGTGAACGTCTCGACCAGCTTCACGGGGTCTGCGGGTATCCGCTCAAGCGTCAGTTTCTTGAAGGCCTCGACGCCCTCTTCCGCGATGAAGTCGTCTGGTCCGCGGTCGGAGCCGTCCTTCCGGAGCGGGATGCACACGCAGCTGACCACCGCCCCCCGTGCCTCGAGTGCCATGGCCAACCGGGCCTCGGCATGCGCGACACTGGGGTTGATGGCTCTTCCCGCGTCAAACACGACATGGACCGGCCGCTCCTCTAGATTGATGCCCTCCCATGAGTCGTTCAGTTCATGGCGGCCGTTCTTCAGCTCCAACGTCGAGTAGATCCCGCCGAGGCCAACTGAGACGTAGCCGGCGGAAACGAGCGACAGAGCCTTGAGAGGCGCCTCAGTGACGTACAAAACCGACGCGGGTTCCCGCGCGGCCGGCACCGGCACGTAGACCGGAACTTGGGGCTGCCCTATCGGGACGTTGTACCTGCGACCTCCGGCAGCGACCTCGTCATGGCGAACACGGACGTAGTCAACTTCGCCGGAGGAAAGATTGATGTAGGGGATGGCGAGTCCGCCTGACTTCACAGGGAACCCCAAGTGTTCCTTGAGGCTCTCTGGGCTCGATGACTTCAGCCGCGCTGCGCAGGCGACTACCGCAGAGATGCCCCTCTGCCGGAGAATCTCCTGATGAGCCTCGCTGAGGCGCGCTGCAGGGTCCGGTCCGTACATGCCTGGAACGAGGTCCCAGGGCTTCAACGGGGCGGACGCGGTGCCCGCGCTCGGGAACTCCCGAAGAGTCGCCGCCGCAACTGATGCCGTTGATTCGGCAACAACAATGGACGTCGGGACGCTTCGGTCGGAGGGATTTACATTGGCCACCTTAAGTTAGTAGGGAGTGGCACGAATTTCCGCAACAAACGTCAAACGATTCTAGCCAACAATCTTTGGATCAGCGGTGGGCCTGTGTTTTCAGCGGTTCCGTGCCTCTATTGAGTGCCGACCTCCAACCCTGTTGCGTGGGATGGGCGCACGCGTGCCGTGTACGGTTAGCTGTCCATAGGGCGACATCGTCCGGATCAGGCACTTGGAAGAGACGCCCGACGCGCCGCCAGATTTCACGCCGTAAAACTCGCCAGGCCACCGTCTCAGCGCGAGACGAGGGTACGGCAGGCCACGGGTGCAGCAGGACTGCCATCCTCGTGCCCCTGAGGCCTTAACACCACGATACGGGCTGATGGTCGCGCAACACCGTCGCACCGTGCCGCCGGCCGATTTGACGCCGTAAAATGCTCGGGCCTCGACCAGGAAGCGGGCCGTGGTGTTACCCC
>JBAWXR010000195.1:0-3270 GCA_037143955.1 Actinomycetes bacterium | reverse complement strand
GTCTGATGAGCGTCGTCCTCACCGTTGCGCCTACGGGGCCGATCGCCTTCAAGTCGGACAACGAGTATCTGCCGACGTCTCCCGAGGAGATCGCCAACGCCGTACATGAGGCGTACCTCGAGGGTGCATCTGTAGCGCACCTGCACCTGCGTGATGAGAACGAGCGCCCGACTGCTGATCTCACCATCGCGCGCCGCACGATGGATCTCATCCAGGAGAAGTGCCCGATCCACATCCAGCTGTCCACGGGTGTGGGCCTGTCGGTGGAGTTTGAGGACCGCGAGAAGCTCGTTGAACTGCGCCCGCGCATGGCCACCCTCAATCCCTGCACGATGTCCTTCGGCAGGGGCGAGTTCCGCAATCCGCCAGACGGTGTGCGACGTCTCGCGGCTCGCATGCGCGAGTTGGATGTCAAGCCCGAACTCGAGGTGTACGACACCGGACACCTCGACGCCGTCATGCGCCTGTACGACGAAGGACTGTTGGCGGATCCGCTGCAGTTCTCGATCGTCCTGGGCGTGGCCGGCGGAGCATCGGCAACTCCGGCCAATCTCGTCATGATGGTCGAACGCCTGCCGAAGGACTGCGTGTGGCAGATCATCGCCATCGGCAAGGCGAACCTGCAGCTCACCGGCATCGGCCTGGCTCTCGGCGGCAATGCGCGTGCGGGCCTAGAGGACACGCTCTATCTGCGCAAAGGTGAGTTGGCCCGCGGCAACACTCCGCTGGTCAAGCGCGCGGCGGACCTTGCGCGGTCCCTCGATCTCTCGGTGGCCTCGGTCGAGGAGACCGAGAAGATCCTGAGCCTGCCGTCGCGGCCGTGACGTGAAAACGTTGTGAGCGAACACGAGAGGGCCGCTGGGCACGACGCAGAGGCAACGTCCAGTATCCAAGTTCTTGCCCGGTCCACGGCGATACTGCGTCTGCTGCATGGACACCCCGGTGGCTTGAGTCAAGGAGAGATTGGCGAACAACTCTCGCTTGCCAGATCAACTGTCAGCCGACTTCTCGCCGCACTTGAGGCCGAGGGGCTCGTGGTCACTCAAGGTTCACGCGGTCGATATCGCTTAGGGCCTGAGCTGATTCGTTTGGCCAGTTCTGCACGCAAGAACTCGTGGATGGACCTCCATCCGCTGCTGGTGGAACTCTCCTATTCCATCGACGAAACGGTTGACCTCTCGATCCTTGAAGGGGATCGGGTGACGTTTGTCGACCAGGTCGTAGCTGATCATCGACTTCGCGCCGTGAGCGCCGTGGGCACCTCGTTCCCATTGCACGTATGCGCGAATGGCAAGGCGATTCTCGCGGCTCTTCCGGAACCCGACGTGCGCCGCATTCTGGCGAGAAGGCTCGATGCCTTGACGCCGCACTCACTGACGACGCCCACCGCCGTTGCTGCCGAACTGGAGCGGATTCGCTCAGGTCATGGCGTCGCGTTCGACCGCGAGGAACAATCCCTTGGTGTGTGTGCGGTGGGGGTAGTCATTGGCGTGATTGACCACGACTTCATCGCTCTGAGCATTCCGGTGCCAGCCCAGCGCTTCTATGGACGCGAAGCTGAGCTTGAGGCCGCCGCCGTGGGTTTTGTCTCGCGCGTGGACACCTGGCTGGCATCTCGCCGTCAGGAATAGCGATGGTGTTCCTTCGCTATCGTGCACACCCATGAGCGGCCCTCGGCTTCGCCACGACCTCGACGCCATTCCGGCCTACAAGGCCGGGCAGCCTGCTCGGGTGATTCCGGGGGTTTCACCGCACAAGCTCTCCAGCAACGAGATTCCTTTTCCTCCGCTGCCATCGGTGCTCGCGGCGGCCGAAGACGCCCTTGGCGACATGCACCGGTACCCCGACTTTTCCTCCAGCGCGTTGGTGCGTGCGCTGGCTGAGCGATTCAGCGTCCCGGTCACCGATATCGCAGTGGCGACCGGCAGCGTCGGCTTGGCGCAGCAGTTGGTGCAGATTGCGGCAGGCGCCGGGGACAGCGTGATGTTCGGGTGGCGTTCCTTCGAGTCCTACCCGATTGTTACGCAGATCGCTGGTGCAAACCGACAGGCGATTGCCTTGGATGCCGCCGATCGCTACGACCTCGACGCCATGCACGCGGCAATCGACAACACCACACGCGTCATCTTCGTCTGCAATCCCAACAACCCGACCGGCACAGCCGTGGATCGCGACGCATTGGATCGGTTTGTCAACGCGGTCCCGTCGGACATCCTCGTGGTCATTGACGAGGCGTACCGCGAATTCGTCGACCCCGAGCGGATTCCCGATGGCCTTGACTACTACCGATGCTTCGACAACGTGGCTGTGCTGCGCACGTTTTCTAAGGCTTACGGGCTTGCGGCACTGCGCGTGGGGTTCTGTATCGCTCACGAACCGGTCGCCGAGGCGTTGCGCAAAGTGCAGGTGCCTTTCGGTGTGTCCTCTGTCGCCGAGGCCGCGGCCATAGCGGCGCTCAAGGTCGAGGACGAACTTATGGAGCGATGCCGTCACATCGTTGCCGAGCGCGAGCGCGTCCTTGCGGGCCTCACGTCCCTGGGGTTGCAGCCATCCGAGAGCGAAGCGAATTTCATCTGGCTGCGGCTGGGGGAGCGCACCATGGACTTCGCCACGGCATGCGAGGACGCCGGTCTCGCGGTGCGACCCTTCGCCAGCGAAGGCGTGCGGGTGAGCATTGGCATCGAGGAAGCCAATGACCGGTTCCTCAACGTTGTAAAGGCGTGGTGCTCATGACCTCGTGGACTTGGCAGCCCAGCGATGCCGCTCTTGCGCGCACGCGCATGTCCGCTTTCCATCGCGCAGCAGCTGAGCGCAGCGGGCAGGCGATGTCCATGACTCCCGATGTCCATGCGTGGTCGGTTGAGCAGCCGGGTGACTTCTGGTCTCTGGTGTGGGACTTCTTCGGGGTCGTTGGCGATAGGGGCTCACGCGCCTACGTATCCAGTGAACTACCGACGTCCGTCTTCTTTCCTGACGCGCGACTGAACTTCGCCGAAAACCTGCTTGCTCCATGGATCACCAGCGACGAGATTGCTGTCGTGTGCACGGGCGAAAGTGATGCCTGCGTCGCTGTGCGCGAAGAGCTCACGGGACGCGACTTGTGCGCCCTCGTAGGTTCGTTTGCGGCCACTCTGCGCCGTCATGGAGTGCAGCCTGGTGATCGCGTAGGACTCATCCTGCCCGTGGGCGCGCACGCGCTCGTGTGCACACTCGGCGCACTCGCGGTCGGAGCCGTTGTCAGCAGCGTGTCACCAGAATTCGGTGCATCGT